>NZ_JBEXYU010000020.1:0-194998 GCF_040631115.1 Nonomuraea sp. NPDC005692
CACCTGCCGGCCGTCGCAGTGTCGGTGCCTGCCGGGTTGACCGTCCATCCTCTGTCCTCCTCGAAATCGTCGGCGAACACCGTCGAACCGGCCGGGGGTGTGCCGCCGATGAACAGCAGGCGGTTCGGCGAGCCGCTGCCCGGGTCGGCGATCTTGCCTGGGGTGGCGGCGGCGACCAGCGCGGCCTGCACGTCGGCGGGCGTCGCGGCAGGGTGCGCCGCCAGGTAGAGCGCGGCGGCCCCGGTGACGTGCGGTGCGGCCATAGAGGTGCCGCCGATGGACTTGGTCGCGGTGTCGCCGGTGTTCCACGAGGAGGTGATGCCGACACCGGGGGCGAACAGGTCGGTGCAGCGCCCGTAGTTGGAGTCGGAGGCGCGACGGTCCCCCGAACCGGCGTTGTTGACCACGATCGCCTCGGCGATCCGCCCCGGCGAGTTGCCGCACGCGTCGGCCTTGGAGTTGCCGGACGACACCACATAGGTGATGCCGGCCGCGATGGAGTTCCGGATCGCGGTGTCCTGGGTGCTGCTGGACGTGCCGTTCAAGCTCATGTTGACCACGGCGGGCCGGACGGCGTGCGCGGTGATCCAGTCCACCCCCGCGACGACCTGAGAGGTGGTGCCGTTGCCCGAGCAGTTCAGCACCCGGACGGCCACCAGCTCGACCTCTTTGGCGACGCCGTAGTCCGTTCCGCCGACGGTGCCGGACACATGGGTGCCGTGGCCGGCGCAGTCCTGCCCGTTGTGGCCGTCGCCGATCTCGTCCACCCCGATGGTGGCCCGGCCGCCGAACTGGCGGTGCGTGGTCCGGATGCCGGTGTCGGCGATGTAGGCCGTGACGCCCGAGCCGGTGTTCGGGTAGGTGTAGCTCCTGTCCAGCGGCAGGTCGCGCTGGTCCACCCGGTCCAGGCCCCACGACGGCGGATTGGGCTGGGTGCCGCTGGCCCGCACCACCCCGTCCTGTTCGACGTAGGCGACCTGCGGGTCGGCCGCGACCTGGAGCGCCTGTTCCGCGCTCATCTGGGCGGCGTAGCCCTTGAGCGCGGCCGAGTAGGTGTGCCGGACACGGCCGCCGTACCGCTGGGCGAGCCGGTCGACCTGGTCGGTGACCCTCAGGGCACGGTCCTTCAGGACGACGATGTACTGGCCCGGCACGGGCTCGGCGGCGGCCCGGACCTGGGGCTGTCCCGGATCGGCCATGACCGCCCCCGGTGGGGCCAGGGCGATCGCGCCGGACATGATCAGCACGGCTAAGCCTCGTGAACGTGGTGACACCGCTCCTCCAAAGGGGTTTCGGTGATGCCTCGGTCTAGTGCCTTCGCGGCGGCCGTGGTGACACATCGGCGCCAGTGGCTGTGTTGGGACTTTTCGGCCGGGGGTGGCCACATCGCGCCACTAGCGTCGGTGCGCCACCGCGCTTCCCTTCCCGGCGGTACACCTGGGTTCCGCACTCCCGCGATCTCGGAGCGTCTCCTTGCCCATCAGCGTCTTCGACCTGTTCAAGGTCGGCATCGGCCCGTCCAGCTCGCACACGTGCGGCCCGATGACCGCCGCCGGCACGTTCGTCCAGAGCCTGCGCGCCGACGGCCTCCTGCACCGCGTGTCCTCGCTCCAGGTGATCCTTTACGGCTCCCTCGGCCTGACCGGACTGGGCCACGGCAGCGACAAGGCGGTCATCCTGGGCCTCCAGGGCGCCACCCCCGAACTGCTCGACGTGGACACCGCTGACGCGTGCGTCTCGGCCATCCGCGCCTCAGGCGTGCTCCCACTGGACGGCCGGCGGCCGGTGCCGTTCAGGGTGGGCGAGCACCTCCTGTTCGAACGCCGCCACACCCTTCCGCACCACCCCAACGGCATGCGGTTCACCGCCTACGGCGAGGCCGG
Source organism: Nonomuraea sp. NPDC005692 (assembly GCF_040631115.1). Classification (NCBI taxonomy): domain Bacteria; kingdom Bacillati; phylum Actinomycetota; class Actinomycetes; order Streptosporangiales; family Streptosporangiaceae; genus Nonomuraea; species Nonomuraea sp. NPDC005692. The sequence continues at coordinate 1,884 of NZ_JBEXYU010000020.1, forward strand.
GGAGCCGCTGCGCGAGCAGGTCTACTACTCGGTGGGCGGCGGCTTCGTGGTCGCCGAACCCGTCGCCCAGGCCGGTCGGGCGACGGCGCCGACGATGCCGTACCCGTTCACCACGGCCGCCGAGCTGCTGGCCCACTGCGACCGGACCGCGCTGCCCATCTCCGCGTTGATGCTGGAGAACGAACGCGCCTTCGGCCGGTCGGCCACCGAGATCAGGGAAGGGCTGCTGAACCTGTGGGAGGTGATGCGCGCCTGCGTGGCCCGCGGCTGCTCCCGCGATGGGATGCTGCCCGGCGGCCTCCAGGTACGCCGCCGGGCGCACCGCCTGCACCGTGCGCTGTCGGCCGAACGGGAAGCCGGCACGCTGAACGCCGTGGACTGGGTGTCGCTGTTCGCGCTGGCGGTGAACGAGGAGAACGCCTCCGGCGGCCGGGTGGTGACCGCGCCCACCAACGGTGCCGCCGGGATCGTCCCGGCCGTCCTGCACTACTACGACAGGTACGTTCCAGGCGCCGATGACAACGGGGTGATCCGCTTCTTGCTGACCGCCGGCGCGATCGGCGTGCTGTTCAAGGAGAACGCGTCCATCTCCGGAGCCGAGGTCGGCTGCCAGGGCGAGGTCGGCTCGGCCTGCTCCATGGCCGCCGCCGGCCTGACCGAGATCCTTGGCGGCACCCCACGGCAGGTGGAGAACGCCGCGGAGATCGGCATCGAACACAACCTCGGCCTGACCTGCGACCCCGTCGCCGGCCTGGTGCAGATCCCGTGCATCGAACGGAACGCGGTCGCCTCGGTCAAGGCCGTCGCCGCGGCCCGCATCGCGCTCCGCGGCGACGGCGTGCACCTGGTCTGCCTGGACACGGCCATCAGAACGATGCGCGACACCGGCCGCGACATGCTCGACAAGTACAAGGAGACCTCGCTCGGTGGCTTGGCCGTCAACGTCGTCAACTGCTGAACGGCTCGGATGGTCGGGTGCCACACAGGCAGGGGGTCGATGATCGAGTGATCTGCGTTGCCGCCAAAGCGCCTGGGAGCGCGTTCAGCGAGCTGGCGTCCCTTCTGTCGTTGAACTTGGCATGGAGCGCCGCTCCGCACAGCCGCGCAGTCAGGACCTCCACCGGAGGCCAGGGCCCGTTGCCCAGCGCTCCTGTTCGGCGGGCTCGCGCTCGGCCAGGGCCTCGCCGCGGCTCTGGGTGGTGGAGCGGGCCACGGCCATCGCGGCCGCCAGGTCGCCGTGGCTGCCTCCGAGCTGGGCGTGCGCGCAGACGGCGGCGTGCCGGATCCCGGCCAGGCGGGGCAGCAGCGTCCGTTCCAGGGCGCGGATGACCCCACGCGGGTGGGCCCGGTCGTCGTGGGCGTCACCGGCGTAGGTTTCCTTCCGCTTCAGGATGCGCAGCAGGATCGGGCTCCAGATGACGGCGTGTGCAGGTCGTTGAGGTCGGCGCATGACAACGATCTGTTGAGCGACAAGTTTCCGGTCGCACGACGGCGATCCGCCCCCGCGTATGCCAAGACCGTTATGGGAGCAGTCGACATCGGTATTGGACGGAGTCGTCAGGGTCACCCAGGATGCAAGTGAATATCCTAAATTGGATCCAATTCTTACTGCTTGCGGGGGTGGACATGCTCAGATGTCGCGTCCACCACGTAGTCGGCGAGCACGGGGCGGTAGTCAGGCAGCGCCGATTCCCATGTGACCCGCACAGGAGGTGTCAGCATTCCCTCCGCGGTCACCGGGATGCGGATGCCCACGCCCGCGGCGGCGTCGATCAGCGGCCCGAACCGGTGCCAAGGGTCGGCGTCGGTGATGAGGCCGACCGCCGAGTTGAGCATGTGGAGTTCCTGGATCCGCCGCGCCCTGGCACCGTCCTTGGCCTGTATGGCCCGCAGGAAGGCCAGGTCGAGCTCCTGCGCGAAGGCGGGTATGCGCCGGCTGCGGTAGTAGAAGCGTTGCAGGCGCGAGAGCCGAAGGTACAGATCGTCGATGACCTTGTTCAGGGTCGGTCCGAACGTCAGCTGCGGCATGGTGTGAAACTCGGTGTGGTCGCGGTGGAAGTCGCGCGGCTCCTGCGGCAGGGTGCGCATGACCAGAGACAGCTCCTCCATGCGCTCCAGCGCCTGGTCGGAGATCTCCCGCACCGCTCTCGGCAGCAGCGGCGGCTGCAGGAGCAGCAGCGCGGCGAACAGTCCCTCCGCCTCATCGAGGTCGAGCCCGGCGACCGTGATGCCGTGGTTGGCGCGGGAGATGACGAAGCCCTCGGCCTCCAGCATCCGCAACGCCTCCCGGACCGGGGTGCGCCCGGCACCGAGACGGTCGGACAGCTCCCGCTGCGTCAGCCGCTGTCCCGGCGGGAGGTGCCCGGTGAGGATGAGCTCCCTGAGTTCCTCGTGCAGCAGTGCCACGGCATCGCCCGCCCGCGACCCATCTGTATCCATTTTTGGATCATATCTTCGATTGAAGGAGGGAGACGGTCATCGACCTTCTGCACGGCCGGCTGAAGCTTCGCCATCTCGTCGTCGTGGTCGCGATCGCCGACCACGGCAGCGTGCTGCGCGCCGCCGACCGGCTGACGCTCGCGCAGCCCGCGGTCACCCGGTCTCTGCGCGAGCTGGAGCACATCCTGGGCGTGCAGTTGTTCGTGCGAGGGCCTCGCGGGGTGACGCCGACCCCGTCGGGAGAGGTGTTCTTGGAACACGCCCGCGCGGCGCTCGCCGAACTGCGGCGCGCCGGTGAGCGAGTGTCCGGCCTGGCCAAGGGGGCGATGGGCACGGTACGGGTGGGCACGTTACTGGCCGGTTCCAGCGTGCTGCTGCCCCAGGCGATCGCCGATCTCAAACGGTCCCATCCCGGCGTCACGGTGGCGGTGTTCGACGCGACGTTCGACACGCATGCGCCCCGGCTGCTGTCGGGCGAGCTCGACCTGATCGTCGGACGGCTCAACCCGATCACCAGAAGGGGACGTCTGCGGCAGATCAAGCTCTGCTACGAGCCGATGCGACTGGTGGCCAGACGGGAGCATCCCGCGCTCGCGCAGCAGGAGGCGACCCTCGCCAGTCTGCTGGCCTACCCGTGGATCCTGCCGCTTCAGCAGACGGCACTGCGGCACGAGGTCGAGCAGGCCTTCGCCGACGAAGGGCTGGAACTCCCGGCGGATCTGGTGGAGTGCACGTCGATCCTGACCATGCGCGCGTTGCTACGGCAGACCGACATGATCGCGGTCCTGCCCGAGTTGATCGCCACCGCCGATCGCGACCTGGCGCCGCTCGCCGTACCGCTGGAAAGAATCAGGCGGCCGGTGGGCGTCACGCTGGTTCAGGGCAGGCCGCTCGCGCCCTTGGCGGCTCGGTTGCTGGACCTGCTTCGGGAGCGGGCAGCCGCCATCTGAGGTCATCCGGTTCTGGTCAGGTCTCGACGGGAACAGGGCGGGCGCTCACCGCGGCCCGGAGCAGGCCCAGCAGCGCGCAGCCGATGCTGAGCACGCCGAGCGCGGACCACGCCAGCGGGTAGCCGGCGGTGGCGGCGACCTCGCCGAACAGGTACGGCAGCGCGAATCCGCCCACCGCCGAGATCGTCAGCATCAACCCGAAGGCCGTCCCGATGTTCTCCTGCGACAGGCCCGGCCAGTCGCCGGGGATCGTCTGCCATACGGCCAGCGCGAAGTTGAACATGAAGCCGACACCGAGAGCGGGCAGCCAGAACCAGCCGGGCCCGCTCAGGGGCACGAGCAGGATGAACACCCCTTCGATCACGGCTGCCGCGACGAAGACGTTGCGGCGGCCGGAGAGCCGGTCGCCGAGCCAGCCGCCCGCGATGCTGCCGGGCACGCCGGCGATCCCGATGAGGAAGGCGGCCAGCGCCACCTCGCCCGCGCCGATGCGCTTCTGATCGAGCCCGTAGCCGGCGATCAGCTGGGAGCCCGCGATGAACGCGCCGTAGGCGCCGAGGAAGGCCGCGCCGTACAACCAGATGCCACGATTCATGAGGCTTTCGCGCAGTGCGGCCCGGGTCAGCCGGATGCCCCGCAGGTGGTCGCCGCCTGCGGGGACCCGGAACACGGCGGCGGTCACCAGCCCGACGACGACGCAGAACGCGCCTCCGGCGACCAGCGCCGTGCGCCAGCCGTAAGCCTCGGTGAGGTCACGCCAGGCGTACAAGCCCGCCGCGGAGCCGACGCTGAAGCAGGCGGAGGTGATTCCCAGGGCCAGCGCGTGGTGGCGATGCCGGAACCAGACGCTGACGGCCGCGACGCCCACCGCCGCGAACACCGAGGCGCCGATGCCGCACAGAACGCGGAAGACGACCAAGGTCGTGAAGTCCGTGGCGACGGCCGAGAGCACGGCGGCGACCCCCTCGACGGTGAGGCCGAGGGCGAGCACCCACCGCATGCCCATGCGCGTGGCCAACACGCCGCCGGGGATGTGAAAGACGCCGTAACCGACGACGAACACCGAGATCAACAAGGCGACCTGCGGGATGCCCAGCTGAAAGGTCTCACTGATCTGGCCGAATCCGGCTGCGACGTCGAACCAGTTGATCGTCATCGCGACGAACCCGGCGGAGACGATCGCCAGCATCCACCATTTGCGGGACGGGCGGTCCACACGGCCTCCTGAGGGGGGTGAACAGGTCGAGCAGGGCGCGGCTGAGCACGGAGTCCTGCCTGGTGAGTTCCAGCACGATGTCGTAGTGGTGGACGTCCGGCACGACCAGGAGCGCCGAGCCGGGTCCCCAGTCCCGCTGGAAGCGGGTGCTCTGGTCGAGGAAGCCGGAGCCGTCGTGCTCGGCCACGGCGAAGACCGCGGGCGGGCGCCGCCCCGGGAGACGAAGCGCGGGACTGAGATCGGCGGCCCTGACGTCGTCGAGCCCGAGCCACTCGTTGGCGAAACTGCGGACCAGCGGCCTGATGTCGAACAGACCGCTGATGGGCAGGGCCGCCTTGACCACGTCCTGAGGCAGTCCGAGCGCCTCCTGCCAGTCGTCGAGCATGAGCATGCCGGTCAGATGGCCGCCGGCCGAGCTGCCGCCGACGACGACGCGCGCCGGATCGAGCCCGTACCGGTCGCCTTCGCGGTGCACGAAGGCCACGGCCGCGCGAACCTGACGGACGATCTCCTCCAGAGGCGCGCCCGGTGCGAGCGTGTAGTCGACCGCGACGGTGGCGATGCCGTTCGCGTCCAGCATCCGTGCCATGAAGGCCGAGTCTTGGCGGGACAGAGCGCGCCAGTAGCCGCCGTGCACGAAGACGAAAACGGGTCTGGGCCGGTCACCGACGCCCCAGACGTCCAGCCGTTCACCGCTGGGACGGTCGTAGACGAGGTTCGCATGGCCGCGTAGCCCGGCTACCGCGGCCCCGGACAACGTCCGGTAGAGCCGCATGTTCTCGTCGAAGACCCGTGCGGGTACGGTCGCCCGCACGTTGTAGGCCCGGTCGACGTCCGGCTCAGGGATCACCGCCCGACCGAGGCGACGAACTTCTCCACGAGCCCGGCCAGGACTGAGGGTGACTCAAGCGTCGGGAAGTGCGTCTGCCCGGGGATGCGGTGCGGCTGGAACCAGGGGTTGGCCGCGGCGAACTCCTGCTGGACCGCCTCGTAGTCCGGCAGGCTCGGCTGGGAGAACAGGTGCGCGATCGGCCGTGACGCCGACAGGGCCGTCATCCTGCGCAGAGGGGAACCCCAGGTGGCGTAGGCGCTCTCGATGACCCGGCAGGAGCGGGCCCACATGTCGAAGTCGAAGGAGGCCATCTCGTCGCCGAGGTGACGGGCGACCGCGGGATGCGCGGTGCCGCCGAGCCAGAAGTCGAACAGCCGCTGTCGCCCGGCGATCCAGAGCGCGGGGTCCTGGATGTCGCGCAGGTCCTGGATGAACTGCGGCCAGGCTTCCACCATGATCCAGTCGATGACCACGGAACCTGGGACCCGTTCGAGGCTCATCCGGTCGATGATCTCCATGTTGGCCCAACCACCGTGCGAGGTGGAGATCGGGATGAAACGGTCGACGCCGAGTGCGTCCATCAGCGCTATCACGTCGGACGCCTGCTCGGCGGGCCCGAAGTCGGCGTCCACCGAACGGACCGCGCCGTGTCCGCGCCAGTCGACGCGGATCACCCGGTGGTTCTCCGCCAGAAAGGGGAGAACGTGGTCGAACAGGCGATGGTCCTGGCACCATCCGCTGACGAGCACCACCGTGGGACCTGTCGTCCCGGTGACGTCGTAGTCGATCGGGTTGCCGTCGACGACCAGGGTTTCCATGGGGCTTCCTTCCGCCGGCGTGTCGGTCACGCCGGAAAACGGGTCATACCGGTGGGGACGGTGGTCGCGGCGCGCATCCGCATCCTGGCGAGCGCCCGTGACCGGTTCATCAAGGTCAGGAGAGCCGCCCGGGGCCGGTCGGGCAGCGGATTGAGGTGGCCGAGCCGGTAGGAGAAGCGCTGGGTGTGCTGGATCACCGGCCGCTCGACGGTCTCCCAACGCCGCAACCGCGTCTCCAGATCGCCCTCGCCGAAGGTGACCGTCTCCGCGAGGCCGAGGGCGTTCATCATCGCGCAGCCGCCGCCCTGCCCGAGGTAGGGCGGCTGGGCGTGCGCGGCGTCGCCCAGAATGGCCGTCGCGCCCGCCGACCACCGGTCGAGCTCCAGGTACTCGAATCCGTCCCAGCGGCTCTCCACACCGAGATCGCCGATGAGCTCCTCCAGCTGTGGGAACGAGCGACGCCAGGTGTCCTGGTCGAGCGGCACGCGCTGCGCGGCCTTGTCGCCGGTCGAGCAGACCAGCGCGACGTAGAGCCGGTCGGCGCTGGAGGGGGTGTAGAGGATGCGGCGGCTGCCGGAGAAGTACTCGATGTACTTCGCCTCGTCCTCGGGGGCGACGAAGCCGGGGCGGCGGGGGATGAGCATGCGCGCCGCGCCCTGCGGCATGCGCACCCGCCGGCGCAGCAGGCCGAGCGAGTCCCGCAGCCGCGAGTTGACCCCGTCGGCCGCGACGACCAGATCGCTTCGCCGCCGTGTGCCGTCGGCGAACTCCACCTCGCCGCTGGGGGTGGCGGCGATGGCGGCGGATCCCGTGACGATCTCGACCCCGGCTCTGACGGCCGCGCCGGTGAGCGCGTCGATCAGCCGCCGGCGCAGGATCGTGTAGAGCTCGGGTCCGCGCTCGCCGTTGATCGGGATGCTCTCGACGACGCGGCCGTGCCGGTCACGGCTTTCCATGACTGGGCCGAGATGCGCGCCCTCGACCGCCTCGTCGAAGACGCCGAGGGCGCGAAGGACCGACAACCCGTTGCTCCACAGGTAGATGCCGGCGCCGATCGCCCTGATCTCCGGGTCGCGCTCGTGCAGCTGGACGGTCCAGCCGCGCTGGGCCAGCGCCGCCGCGGCGGTCAGCCCGCCGATGCCCGCACCGATGACCTGGGCGTGCCGCACTTTGCTGGACACCGCTCACCTTTCCCTTGCTTGACGCTGTCAGGTGATGCTGTCGCGGGAACCCCCTTCCGGACTAATGCCTAATCAAGCTGGAGATATAGCCGAATCGAGCTATGCCGGAGCGGTCATAGGTCCGGCCCGGATTGAGATTGGTCAGCCACGGGCCGAAGCGAGACCATCGGTGCATCCCAGACCCCACCGGAGTGCGCGGTCGGAACGGGTGTCATCGAACCGCCGACGCTCATCCCTCTGATCTCGGCCCGCGTGGCTTCGAGCGCCTTCACAGCCGTCGACGAGGGAGGTGCGCCGTCGTTCCCGGATGAGCCGGTGACCGTCGCCGGTGACCGGGCGGACCGGGCACTCGTCCCGTCCTGCGGTGGTGGTCGACCGGCGCGCCGGTCGCGGCGGCCACCGTCACCCAGCATGCCATCAGCAAACTCAGGCGGCTCGCCGCCTTCCCCCGATTGGCGAGGTCATCCCATGAGCACGAAGCGCACCATCATCTCCGGCGGACTGATCGTCAGCATGGACCCCGAACTCGGGGACATCGACGGCGGCGCCGTACTGATCGAGAACGAGAAGATCGTCCAGGTGGCCCGGTCGGCCGACGACCTCACCGGCGTGGACGCCGAGCGGATCGACGCCGCCGGCGGCTACGTGCTGCCCGGCATGATCGACAGCCATCGGCACACCTGGATGGCGCTGCTGCGCGGCGTCTCCGGCGACCAGGCCCTGCTGGAGTTCATCGCGAACACCTTCTACACCACGGGCGCGATCATGCAGGCCGCGGACATGGGCGTCGCCACCCTGGTCGGCTCCCTGGAGGCGCTCGACGCGGGCGTCACCTCAATCTTCGACTGCGTCAACAGCCCCGACCACGCCAGCGCCAACGTCGAGGGCCTGCGCGCAGCCGGGCTCCGCTCGGTCTACGCGTACGGCATGCAGCGCTACGACTACCAGCCGCCCGCGTTCAACAGCCACGCCGAGCGCCTGGCCGACGCCACCCGGCTGCGCGCCGAGTACTTCTCCGGCGACGACGACATGTACCAGATGGGCATGCTCTACAGCGACTTCGGCACCATCTCGTTCAACGACACCGCCGCCGAGGTCCGCCACTCGCGCGAGCTGGGCGTGCACGGCGCCTCGCACACCGGCGCGGCGGCCGGCTCGTCGCTGCTGCGCGGCCTGCGCGAGCTCAATGACCACAAGCTGCTCCTGCCCGGCCACCTGCACGTGCACTGCAACGGCCTGGACGAGACGGAGTGGAAGCTGCTCGGCGACAGCGGCGCGCACGTGGTCACCTCGCCGGAGACCGAGCTGCAGATGGGCATGGGCCTGCTGCCGATCCGCCAGGCAATGCGGCACGGCATCGCGCCCGGGGTCGGCACCGACATCGTCGCGGTCGCCGCGGGCGACCTGTTCGGCCAGATGCGCCTGGCCCTGCAGCACCAGCGCGCCATGGACGCCCTGCCGGTGCATGCCGAGGGCCGCACGCCGATCGAGGTCGACCTCAAGATCCGCGACGCGCTCACCTGGGCCACCACCAACGGCGCGAAGATCATGGGCCTGTCGTCCAAGATCGGTTCGCTGACGCCCGGCAAGCTCGCCGACGTCATCGTCGTCAAGCCGCGCTGGAACCTGGTGCGCTCCAGTCACCCCACCGCCACCGTGGTCCTGCAGTCGACCGCGGCCGACGTCGAGACCGTGCTGGTCAACGGCGAGTTCCGCAAGCGCGACGGGCAGCTCGTCGGGCACGACCTGGCGGCGCTGCGCACCAAGGCGAACCGCGCCCTGGACAACATCGAGCGGGCCGTCGCCACGCAGCGCACCTTCGCCACCAGCGAACTGGCCGACTTCGTGGGCCAGGTCGAGCGCGGCGCCAGCGTGAACTACGCGCACGCCTACATGACCAACTGAGACACCGCCCAGACAGGCAGGTCGCCCACCCAGTCCGGTTAGATCGCCCATGATCGGATGCCGTGCGGCAGGCTCCTCGTCCGCAGCCGCGCATGCGCGCCTGCAGCTCGGCGTCGTAGCCGGTCAACCGCTCCCGATGCCGGCGCAGGTGCTCCTGTCAGGACGGCACGGTGAACACCTCGGTGTAGGACCCCACGCGGGCCGCGGCCCCGCATGCCCACCCACACGACATGGCCTCCTGTCTCCACCTGGAAACGCCGAGCGCCCGCACCTCCCACAGGAACGCCTCCTGCGCGCGCACTCGGTAGGTGACCTCGACCGGCACAGGACCGTCACCGGCCGCCACCCGGCGGTCGGTCGACGCCCATAGTAAAAAACGCGCGGTTGCTCGGTGGTTGCTCGCGTGAACGCGGTACGGCACAGCATCTACCGTCACTTCCCGACACGACAGCGGGGAGAATTCCGGCCACAGCCACAGAAAACAGCACCCCGCGACACTGAACGGCATCGAGGGAACCGACTCATAATCCGTGGATCGTGGGTTCAAGTCCCACCCGCCCCACTCTTCAAAACCGCATCCGACCTGGGGTTTGTCGATTCCGCCACCCTCGAATCCTGTCTTTGATCATGGTCGGCCGCTCGGTCGTCTCCCTTGCACACGGGCCGAGCATCCTGTGTGGAGCGAAGCCGGCCTCGGGTGCGCCGACGCGATCGCTGATGTCGCCCGGTCGTTCACGTGGTCCCTGGGCGAACTCGACTTCGCCCTCGTACGCGGCCAGCGCGACTGGGGGCGTCACCAGCCCGGGCCCAGCCCACTGCGACCCCAGCGGAGACGGCGGCTCCTGCCCGGCTCGTACCAGGTGGGCCAGAGCGTGGGTTGCCCGTTCATCCCATGGTTGGACAGCGACGGCTCGGTGAGGGGGTGAGCTGGGGCTACCGGCTCGCCAACGATCCTCCGGCCTGCCCTGCACCGGCTCCGGGCCCAGCTGGGTGATCTGCCGCCCCGGCGTTCCGGCGGTCAGGTCGACGTCCTTCACCGCAGTCCGACGGCCCCGCCTCGGCGTAGCCCGCGCAGGGCGATCAACCGGTGGAGCGCGAACAGCCGATGGCTGACGGCTTGGGGGAGGAAGGCGAAGGTGTGCGAGAGCGCCCGACTGCCTGGCCGGAGACGGTTTGCCGGAGCAATGATTCCGCCTCCAGGACGACGGCATGAGCGATGAAGTGGCCGGACTGGACGACCTCGTCGTTCAGGGATGAACGATCAGAGGCATCAAGCTCATCAAGGACACCTTCGAATGCAGCCTTCACGCGACCCAGCTGTCTTAGTTGCCGACCGGGTTCGTGAGGCGGGTGAGGTACTCGGTGGCCGCAGCGCGCAGGGGCAGCGACTCGTCTGTGGCGCCGACGGTGGCGGACAGGAAGGCAGGGCCGCGCGGGTCGTCCAGGCAGGCCAGTGCGTAGGCGGCACGGATCCGCGGCGAGGGCGGGATCTGGGGGTTCAGCAAAGACGCCAGCAGGTCCGAGGCCCGTTGTGGATCGGTGTGGACGATCTGACGGGCCAGGATCAGGACATGCTCGGGCAGGAGGCCGGGAGCGGTGAGCAGCCTGTCCAGGCACTCCGCGTGCAACGGATCCGCCACCTCCAGGAGGACGCGTAACAGGGCGGGGTTGCCGGACAGCGTGGGCGGCAGGACGAGCCAGGCGCCGACCGCCGCTTCCGGGTCGCGGTGGGAAAGGTGCGCGAACGCCAGGCGGCGCGTCCCGGGATCGAGCGCGGGATGCGCGACCACGGCCGAGAGCGCGGCTGGGATGGACGGGTGTGGGCGCCGGGCGCATCCACCGAGCGCTATGCGGCGTGCGGTGCGGTCCAGGCTCTCGTCGGTGAAGACGTCCGCCAGGAGACGGGCCACCTCGTCGCCCACGTCAGGCTGAGCCGCCGAGCCCTGTGGGTTCGAAGTGACCAGAGCTTGGGCTTCGCGCGTGAGCAGGGCGAGAGCGGCAGAGCAGCGGTCGATGACGTGGCAGGCGGGGTCGGCGGCGAGCTCGGCGAGCAGGCTAAGACCGCGTTTCTCGCCGAAGCTGATCAGGATGTGCGCGATGCCGTGGCGGACCGCCCAGCCGGTGCTCCTGTCTCGGGCGAGCCCTTCGAGGATTTCCGGGCCTGAGGCGCGCCAGTACATGAGCCTGACGGCGGCGCTGCTGCGTACGCCTGCTGGGACGGCGGGATCGCCCACTACCTCCTTGAGCACGGTGATCGCACGCTCCCGCATCCTGGGAAGCGTGCGTAAACAGCCCACGGCCCAGACGCGTATCCGGGGCGACACCGACGGTGAGACGGCAAGTCGCAGGGCAAAGGCCTTGGGCATGTCACGGGGATAGGTCTGGGTGATCTGGCCGAGCTGCTGTCCAGGGTCGACCCGCCGGTCGCAGGCGACCGCGTGCAGGAAGTCCTGAACGCCGTGCGGGTTGCTGGCGCACAGTCCGCGCATCAGCAAGGGCTTCCTGCTCACGTCGAGGTTCACCTGTTCGAGCAGGTCCAGGCAGAGCTGCACGGAGGCCGATGTGGCCGTGCCCTCCAGAACACTCCGCAGCCAGTCGGCGGGGAAGTTTCTGGGCAGCTCCGCCGCGACGCGCGTGTACCAGTCGTGGCGCAGCTCGGCGTGGTCAGACGTTCGGGCCAGCGCGATGGCGGCACGGCCCTGCTCCGCTCGGCTGCGGCACGGATCGTTGACGATCCTGGCCAGCAGCGGGTGCGCGCGCTGGTCGCCGAGGCGGAGGAGGTGGTCGAGCGCGCGCCAGGCGATGCCCTGGCGCCGCTCCTCCGCCTCCGCCTGCCGCAACAGCAGGTCGGACGCGCGCGGATCGTCCAACGAGTCCAGGAGCAACCCAGTCTCGAACAGGGCGGTCCCGAACCTGTCGGCGTTCCGCACGAGGCGATCCGCGGCGACCTTGCGGACGTTCTCGGGCAGCACCACCCCCTCCCGAGCCAGCCGGGCGATCAGCCGACTGCCGTTCCCGTCCTTCGCCAACTCGGTCAGCACGGAGCGCAGGGCGCGGACGTCGCGCAGCTCCGAAAGCACGAACTGGTCGGCCAGCCTGATCGGTGCCTTCGACACGGCCAGGTTCGTCAGCAGGTTCTTCAGCTTCTTGACCGCCCACGCGTGCAGGTCAGGAACCTCGCGGATGTGGCGCGCGGCGAGGAACTCCGCGATCGTCTGATGCACGAAGACGAACTCGCCGCCGGCCCGCTGCAACACCAGCCCGCTGCGCCGGGCGATCTCCCTGACCAGGCTCTGCCAGACGGGCTCGGGGACATGTCCCGGCCGTGTCTTGTCGAATGGCGCGTACACCACATCTGGCTTGATGGCTCTCCCCTCACGCTCGAACATGTCGAACGCCGCCGCGCACAGGGCCTCGACGATCCGGGGCGGCACCTGCTCGGCAGCAGAGACGGCCTGGGGGCCGTACCGGGAGATCGTCGTGCGTGTCTGGGGGAACAGGCCGCCGGACGTGGCGCTGAACGAGCGTTCGCGCAGCAGAGCGAGGAACGCCTCGTACGCCTCGACCCGGCTGCGCGGCAGCTCGCGTCTGGGGTTGGCGGCGAACAGCTGGCACAAGATCGTGGCCATGAGCGGCGTTCTGGCCAATTCCGACAGCCGGGCCTCCTTGATGGCGTCGACCAGCCGGGAAGCGGCCTGCACGGGCAGCGGGAGTTCCAGCTCGCTGAACCAGCGCTCGGCGAGCAGTGCGAGCTGGTACTCCGACAGCGGCATCAGCGCGTAGCTCGCGGCCCCTTGGGGCCTCTCGGCCCAAGCCAGGGGCCGGGTGGCCACGATGAAGCGGTACGGGGCGTCTTGGGGAATGTCGCGGACGCCGAACGTCCTGCCGATCACCCGCCGGCGCTCTCCGAGATCGAGGATCTCGTCCAGGCCGTCCACGAGAACCAGCCAGCGGCCGCCCGGCACGGGCGCGTTCCTGAAGAAGTCGGCAGGCAATTCGTCCAGCAGACCGGCCTGGGCCAGGTCGCCGTGCACACCGGCGGCGATGGCCTGTGGCAGCGACGCGGAACCGGCGAGGTCGGCGGCCTGGACCAGGACCGGTACCTCTGTGACGGCCGCGTCGTTCCGCTGGCGCTCCGCGAGCGTGGTCACGAACATGCGCAGCAGGCAAGACTTCCCGGCACCCGGCCCGCCGACGACCAACGCGTCGGTGTCCTGCCCCAGCAGGAAGTCGGCACTGAGCGGTATGTCGTCGTCGTACTCGGCGGACAACGCGCCGGCGTTCTGCTGGACATAGATGGCGGCGAGTGGCGGGGCGGCCACGTCCGGCAACACCCCGGGGTACGGGTGTGTCTTTGCGGCCTGCTCGGCGGCACGCAGGTAGGCGCGGACGGCGCGGCCCGGGTACGACCAGCCGCCGTGCCGCAGTTGCTCGTCGGTGAGCTCCGCCAGCCAGTCGGGCCGTGGGAGGGCGTTCAGCCCTCCACGCGCCATGATGTCCGCCACGTCGATCATGTGGGCGCTGCCCCGGTGGTCAGAGGTGGACAGCATGCCGCAGATCGCACCAGTACGGAGGTTCACCACGGGCCCGCCGCTGAATCCTCCGGTCACCGGGGTCCCGCGTAATCTCGGCAGCTCCAGCCGGGAGCCGGGCGAGCGCCGGGAGGATCCCTCGTAGACGAACGTGGCGGGCTGGCCCGCCCGGAACAGCCCGTCGGGATGGCCGTAGGCCCACAGCCGGTCGCCGACCTCCAGCTCCGGCGACAGCAGCACGGGTCGTCTCTCGTGCTGCTCGGCATCGGCGAGAAAGGCCACGTCAAGGCCGGTGGCATCGTCGCGGAAGTACCATTCGGGCCTGGTACGCAGGCGTATGGCCGCGCCCTCGGACACGACCTGCCCCACGATCTCCTCGGGCAATGCCTCACCCTGGTCGGCCAGGACGTGGGCACAAGTGACCACGAGGCCGGGCGCGACGAAGAATCCGGTGCCCGTCCTGCCCCCCGTACCGCCGGTCAGCGCGACCGTAGCGGATTTGAGGAGGGGCTCCCATCCCGTCACGGAGCCGAGTTGCTCCACTCCATCGTCACCTTGAAGGTCGACTTCGCCGAGCCCTTGCCGATCACCGCGACCAGCTTGCCGGACTCCAGCGCGAATTCGCAGCCGAACTCGATGGCGACCTTGGAGGCGTCGGTCGTCCGCAGCTTCTCGGACACCCGCTCGGTCACCTCGGACAGGCCCGCGAGCGCCTGCTCCAGGGTGGGCCTCAGTCCGCTGATCGCCACTTCCGTGCCCGCCTCACCGGGGGCCCGTACGGCGTGCAGGTAGACGACGCTGTCGCCCGCCCGCACGCGTACCAGGTGCTCGTTGTCGAGGAGAGTCCCCTCATCCAGCATGTTCGGCCTTTCGACGGGAGAGATCCGCTGCCGTATGAATACCACGAGCATCGACGGGATGGACAACCGTCACCACGTCTCATGGGCATCTCCGGTGGACCGGCCGATTCCCGGTGGCGAGTTGGCGGCTGCGAGGCGTCCTCCGAACGAGTACGTCGATCACTACAACGACCACCTGCGTCGTGAGGCACGATGCCGGCATGCCCCAGCGTGCCCCGCACCACCTTCAACTCCGCGCCCGCCGCGCCGGCGCAGCAGCCGCACGGTCTCCGGATCGGGTGCCAACGTCCGCCGGCCGGCCGCGCTCTTCGGCTCGCACCAGACCAGCCCCTCGTCGGTGTGCACCAGCTGATGAACGATGGTGAGCACTCCAGATCGACGTCCACCCAGAGCAGCCCGGCGGCCTCCCCACGCCGCCGGGCCGCCTCCCGACGGGATCCCGGCCGAATCCACGACATCGAGCCGACTGTGGAGCTCGTCGGGGAGATGATGGAGCCGGCCAAGTGGAGGCCGGCCGGGCGCGGCGGGCCGACCCCCTGGGAAGGAGGGCGGAGTGATGTCGCGTGGCTGGCGCGGCTGGTGTCTCCTGCGGCCCGGCCTCATGCTGTACGGCGGCGCGATCGGCGGCAACGACCTGCACGCGCACCACGCGGTCCAGCTCGTCATCGCCACCGAACCGTTCACCATGGCCGACGCCCACGGCGAACAGCTGACCACGCGCGTCGCCGTCATCCCGCCCGACACCGGCCACACGGTGCTTACCGGGGCTCGCGACGCCCTGCTCGTCCACCTGGATCCGCGCAGTTCGCCGGGCAGGTCCCTGCTCGCGCGCGCCGGCACCGGGCCGGGGGCTTCGTCCTGGTCGCTGTCCGCCGCCCGGACCGGACACGGCCCTCCGCCGATCGCCCCCGTGAGCTCGCAGCCGGCGAGCCGCGCGGGAACGCGGCCGCTCATGTTCACCGAGCCGCCGGTCGGTCACGCGCGCTCGGCCGAGGCGGCGAGCGCGCTGCGCGCCGTCGAGGCGTGGAGCGGCCTCGCCGGCCCCGGCGGCGTCCCGCCGCACCCGGCGGTGGAGGCGGCGATCGCCGTCATTCCCGCGCTCCTGGCGGGAGGACCGGTAAGGCTGCGGGCGGTCGCGGACGCGGTCCACCTGTCGCCGAGCCGGCTCGCGCACCTGTTCAGCGCGCACGTGGGGATCCCGCTACGGCCGTACGTACGGTGGCTGCGCCTGCGGCGGGCCATCGACCGGGTGGCCGCCGGGGAGACGTTGACGGCGGCCGCGCACGCGGCCGGGTTCACCGACGGCCCGCACTTCACCCGGGCCTTCCGGCGTACCTTCGGCAACGCGCCCTCCGAGCTCGCCGCCGCGATCGACTGGTTGCCCTGACTCCGGCGAGTGCCTAGCGCAACTCGCGCTTGAGGATCTTGCCGGTCGCGGTCATCGGCAGGCTCTCACGGAACTCGATGGTCCGCGGGTACTTGTAGGCCGCCATGTTCTCCCGGCACCAGGCGACGAGCTCGCTCTCACTCGCCGTCGCACCGGCCGACGGGACGACGTACGCCTTGACCTCCTCCCCGTACGAGCCGTGCGGCACGCCGACCACCGCCACCAGCGAGACCGCCGGGTGCGTCATCAGCACCTCCTCCACCTCGCGCGGGTAGACGTTGAACCCACCCCGGATGATCATGTCCTTGGTGCGGTCGACGATGGCGTAGTAGCCGTCCTGGTCGCGGGTGGCGATGTCGCCGGTGCGGAACCAGCCGTCCCGCAGGACCTCCGCGGTCTCCTCGGGCCGCCCGTGATAGCCCTTCATGACGTTGTGACCGCGGATGGCGATCTCGCCGGGCCCCTCCCCCTGGACGGTGTTCCAGTCGCCGTCCACCAGCCGCATCTCCACACCCCAGAGAGGGAAGCCGATGGTGCCGGGCTTGGTGGGCCGGCTGAGCTGGTTGAAGCAGGCCGCGGGCGACGTCTCCGACAGGCCGTAACCCTCCAGGATCGGGATGCCGAACGTGGCCTCGAAATCCTTCAGCACCTCGACCGGGCAGGCGGCCGCCCCCGACACCGCCACCTGCAGCGTCGGGGGCACCTCGGCACCCTCCGCGTGAACCTTCGACAGCATCGCCCAGTACATGGTGGGCACCCCGGCGAACATGGTCACCTTCTCCCTGCGCATGAGCTCCAGCGCCTGGCCGGGCTCGAAGCGCGGCAGGAGCACCAGGGTGGCGCGGCGGCGCAGGCTCACGTTCATGACCGAGGTCTGGCCGAAGGAGTGGAACAGCGGCAGTACGGCGAGCGCGACGTCCCCCTCGGGATCGGCGGGGAACATCTGGTCGCTGACGATGGCGTTGATCAGCAGGTTCGCGTGGGTGAGCTCGGCGCCCTTGGGCCGGCCGGTGGTGCCGGAGGTGTAGAGGATGGCCGCGAGGTCCTCCGGCCCGGTTCGGGCCGTCTCGAACTCCCCGGGCATGCCGTCCAGCGCCGCCCAGAACGACTCGCCGTACTCCGACTCCGTGGCCAGCGGCGTGGCGGGCAGGACGAAGAAGTGCTCACACCCCTGCGTACCGTCGAACCCCTCCCGCCCGCGCGCCCCCATCGGCAGCTCATCGGTGCCCTCGAAGCAGAAGAGTGCCTTGGCGTCGCTGTCGGTCAGGTGGTAGGTGATCTCGCGCGGCTGCAGCAGCACGCTGAGCGGGACCACGGTCGCCCCGGCCTTGAGGATGCCGAAGTAGACGAACGGGAAGTAGGGGAGGTTCGGGCAGAGCAGCGCCACCTTGTCGCCCCTGCCGATCCCCCGCGCCACCAGCAGGTTGGCCACCTGGTTCGCGACGGAGTCCACCACGGCGTACGACAGGCGTAAGTCACCGAGGACCAGGGCGGTACGGTCCGGCGCGTTGCGGGCGCTGTCCTCCAGAACGATCGACAGATTGAGCATCGTGCCCCTCTCGTGGGAACGCGTCGTCCGTCTCCAGGATGCTCCGGTGGATCACGGCAGCACTTGTACGAACGTGCCGACTCCTCTCCCGCTGCGGGCGCCGGAACACGGCGGCCGCGGGAACGCGGCGGCCGGTCCGAAGCCCGGTCAGCCCATCGAGATAAGGATGGGTGCGACGTAGCGCCCACGGTCGCCCGGGTGGCGGCGGGCGCCGTGGACCATCGTCGGCAGGGCCGCGGGTCCTTCCGTGGGCCCCAGCTTGGTGAGCCACGGGCGCAGGCCCGGGTAGGCGTCCAGCAGGTCTATCCGCACGTCGCGGTCGGAGCCGTGCGCGGCGGCCAGGATCAGCTCCCGGGCCGCTTCCTCCGAGGGGGCGACGACGGGGCCGATGACGCGGTGGGGGCCGGCGTTCCAGGCCACGGCGAAGCCGCCGTCGGTGACGACCGTGCGCTCGGCCGTGGCCAGCAGCGCGGTCAGCGCCTTGCTCCGGTCGGCGCCGGTGACCTCGGCGTCCAGTTCGAGGAGCGCGGCGTGGTCCT
Organism: Nonomuraea sp. NPDC005692; assembly: GCF_040631115.1. Classification (NCBI taxonomy): domain Bacteria; kingdom Bacillati; phylum Actinomycetota; class Actinomycetes; order Streptosporangiales; family Streptosporangiaceae; genus Nonomuraea; species Nonomuraea sp. NPDC005692. The sequence continues at coordinate 20,092 of NZ_JBEXYU010000020.1, forward strand.
CCGGTGTCGCCGCGCGAACTCCGGACGACCACACCGCCCCTTCCATCGGGCCCATGGTGATCGTCAGGCTGCCGGTGGGCCGGAAGCCCAGCCGCTCGTAAACGGGGCGCCCGAACCGGGTCGCGGTCAGCTCCACGACGCGGTCGCCGGCGACTTGCAGGGCGTGTTCCATCAGCCGCGTACCGAGCCCCTGCCTGCCATACCTGCCGGCGACCAGCATCATGCCGACACCGGCCAGCGAGTCACCGTGGCGGGTCACCACCACGCACCCGGCCAGGCCGTCGCCGTCGGCCGCGTCGACGGCGTACACCTCGCCCGCCTCGAACATCAGCCGCCATTTGGCCTCGTCGGTGGACCACTCACGATCGCTCTCAAGCCGCTGGCACAGGGGCAGTTCAGCTGGACCAAGAAGTCGAATATCAGTCACAGGCGAGAACCTACTCCGTCGGCCACCCCGCCCCGGCACCGGACATACTGGCCGGCTCCGAGGTGTCGGGGCCGTAGGTGGCTGAGGTCGAGGCCTGATCCGCCATCGACCTGGGACAGGTCGAGCAGACCAGGGCCACGGGTCAACTCAGGCGAGCCTGACGCGCGCAGGACACTTCGTTGGGAGCGACCTACAGTATGGGCGTGACCCAGCACGAAGCTGCCCCAGCGGTCCACGCCGCTTCTCTTCCGGCTGAACGGGTGTGTGAGTGTGGGGAACGGTACCGTGTCGCCTCGCGCGGGGAAGGAGGGCCGTTTCACTTCCGGACGATGACCATGGAGGCAGGGCCGGACCACAGCGTGAGGATCACCGGTCACTGGCGTTCGGGGAATTGGTGTCCCGGGGAGGCACTCGAACTTCGGCGTCGGGATGGCTTCAGGCTCCTGATCACGGGCGCTCAGATGGAGCCGGCCACCAGCGCTGGGAGCGAGCTCCGAGGGCAGCGCATCCTCGTGGTGCCAGGACACCGGTCACTGCAGGCTGGTGGTTGCATCTGGGCGGCGCGGCGATCTCCCTGAGCAGCCCGGCGAAGAGCCCGACTTCGTCAGTGATCATCCATGCCAGCGCTCGTGAGATCCAATAGTCAGTCGGCCACGAAAGCCCGCACTGGATGAGCTTGGACTGGCCTGCGCTGCGGCCTGGTCGGCGATCGCGCAGGCGTACATCGCCCGGACGGCTCTGGGCGGCGGCCGACCTCGTCGATGTCGCGGGTCCTGGCGCATGTCGTGGTCGGGGCGCTTTGCAGGGCGTGCGGGTGGCCGAGCGGTTCGGGAGGCTCGGCTGCTCTGTCGACAAGCACGACCGGATCCAGGACGGCCACGTCGCAGGCCAGATCGCGCGGGCTCGTCCGGGACGGGCTGCCGGGCTCGGCGGTCAGGAACACCTCGCCGGGCTGGTGCGGCACTTCCTCCCGCCCGAACCGGTTTCGCAGCCGTCCCGATCGCAGCCGGCCGAACCACGGCGTGCCGAGCGGTTCGTAGTCGGCCTCCAGGGCAGCCCGGACGCTCACCCGGTCCAACCGCAGGCCGCGGCAGACCTGGCGGAGCACTTAGGCGGCGAACTGGACCAGTTCGATCACATGGCGGTCGGGGTCGAGCACGTACACCAGCCTCGCGCCGTCCCAGCGGCCCAGTTCGGGGGCGGACATGGTGACCGGCGTCGCGGTGAGCGGATGGAAGCCGGCCTCGGCGAGGCGGGCGAGCACCAGGTCGAGGTCCTGGACGCCCAGGGCGACGTGCCCGCCCCCGGGGCTGTTGACCGGCGGCGCGGTCGAGGCGGTGCCGGCCTCGCGGTACTCCAGCAGCTCGATCATCTGGCCACGGCCGGCGTCGAGCATGGCGTAGGCGAGCCAGGCGCCCTCGATGCCCGCGGCGCGGCCCTGTGCCTCGCCCGTCTCGAGCAGGGGCATGCCGAGCAGGTCGCGGTAGAAGGTGAGGGAGGCGGACAGGTCGGCGCAGGTGAGTCCGGCGTGGTCGAGGGTGGGTGTGGCGTTCATCGGGCGGCTCCGGTCGCGGGGTGGTGGAGGTGGTCGGGGACGGTGTCGCGGGCGAGCAGGTCGTCGATGCTCTCGGCCCGCCGTACCAGGTGGGCGTGTGTGCCGTTCACCAGCACCGTGGCCGGCCTGGGCAGCAGGTTGAGGTTGCTGGCGTTCGCGTCGTTGTAGGCGCCGGTGAAGCAGAAGGCCAGCAGGTCGCCGGGGCTCATGGCGGGCAGCGTGGCGGTGCGGGCGAGCACGTCCGACATGCAGGAGCGGCCGACGACGCGGACCTCGGCGCGGTCGCCCGTCTCGGGAAGGCGCACGGGGATCACCGGCGGACGACCGGCCTCGTCGGGGATCTCCGACAGGAACAGTTGCGTGGTGTCCGTCTCGTACCAGGTGAACGGGAAGGGCCGAGTCTGCCGCTTCACGTTGAGCAGGGTCGAAACGTGGATGCCGCAGGGGCCGAACAGCGAGCGGCCGGGCTCGACCTCCAGGACGCACTCTTCGAGGTCAAGGCCGCCCGACGCCAGGCCCTTGCCCAGGTTCTCGCAGACGACCTCGGCATGGCGTTCGATCGAGGGCGGGTCCGGTGGCACGAAGTCCGGATTCGCCCGGCCGAACCCGTCGACCGGCGGCGCGAATCCGCCGCCGACGTCTATGGTGCGCGGCGTCCAGCCGCCCCACAGTTCCGACACCTCCGCGATCAGCTCACCGAACCGCCTGCTGTACCCGCCGATGACGGACAGGTCGGTGGTGTAGCGGCCCATGTGCATCATCACGCCGCTCACCCGTAGCTCCGGGGCGGTCAAGGCGCGGCCGGCCTCGGCCAGGTCGTCATAGGGCAGGCCCGACTTGTACGTGCCGTAGATGTCGTTGATCGACACGCCGAAGGAGTCCATGCGGGCGTCGGTCTCGAAGTGGGGCCGCAGGCGCACCCGCAGGTCGGCCTGCTTGCCGAGGGCGCGGGCCGCGATCACCGCGAGTTCGATCTCCCGTACGTCGTCGACGGTGACGCGGACGCCGAGCGCCACGGCCCGCTCGATCGTGGTGCGATCCTTGGCGGTGCCGTTGAGTGAGATCCGGCCGGGGTCGATGCCGGCCCTGACCGCGACCTCCAGCTCGCCGGCTCCGACCAGGTCGGCGCCGCATCCCTCCTGCGCGAGCACCCGTTGCAGCGCGAGCACGGGGTTGGCCTTGACCGCCGGAAGCACCAGCACCGCGCCATGAGGCCAGACCCGCTCGAAGGCGGCGCGGATGCGGCGGACCCGCCGGCGCAGGGCGGACTCGGAAACCACGAACAGCGGCGCGGAGAACCTCTCGACCAGGACGTCCACCGGCACCTCCTCGATCAGCAGACGGCCGGACTCCCGGCGGAGCATGCCGTCCGACAGCGCCACCGCCTCGTCGTCGTAGGATTCGCTCATGCTGGTGAAAATAGTTGGCACAGATCGAACAAGCAACTGATTCTCAACAGAACCACCCCGAAGGAACAGTTTTTTCGCTGAAGGACCTACCCGTGCCAGCGATGTGGTGCGTGAGTCGCCTCCGTGCTTCGATTGCCGAATGACCGATGCACCACCCGACAGCCGCGAACCACGAGATCGGCCCGTGCTGGACGAGATCGACCGGCGGATCATCGCCGAGCTGCAGCAGGACGGCCGGCGGACCTATGGCCGCATCGCCGAGGCGGTCGGGCTCACCGAGGCGCCGACCCGGCAACGTGTCGCCCGTCTGACCAGGTCCAACCTGATCGAGATCGTGGCCATCACCAACCCGGGCGCCTTCGGATGCCGGCTGCGGGTCGCGGTCGGGCTGCGCTGCGCGGGCGACCTGGACGCGATCGCCGCGGCGATCGCACGGGTGGACGAGGTCGACTGGCTGGTCGCCACCGCGGGCCGCTACGACCTGATCGCCGAGCTGCGGTGCGTGGACGAGCAGCACCTGTACAGCCTGCTCACCGACCGGATCCGGGTGATCCCCGGGGTCCGCGACGTCGAGACCCTCCTCTACCTCAACCTGTTCAAGGCCGCGTACTCCTGGCCACCCGGGTCAGGCAGGCGGATTCCGGACGAGACGACCGGCGCCCGGCGGTGCCCCCCGGTCCTGCCGGTGCTGACCGACAACGGGGAGGAGGTTCCGCTCGACGAGATCGACCGGCGGATCATCGCCGAGCTGCAGCAGGACGGCCGGCGGACCTATGGCCGCATCGCCGAGGCGGTCGGGCTCACTCTCGCGCCGGCCAGGCAGCGGGTGGCCCGCCTCATCGACACGGGCGTCATCAAGGTCGCGGCCATCGTCAATCCGAGCTCGGCGGGGCCTCTGCGCCGCGCCGCCATCGGCCTGCACTGCGAGGGTGACCTGGACGCGATCGCAGCGGCGATCACGCGGGTGGACGAGGTCGAGTGGCTCATGGCCACCGCAGGCGGATTCGACCTGATGGCGGAGGTCGGCTACATGGACGAGGAGCACCTCCACCGGCTGGTGACCGCCCGGATCCGCACGATCCCGGGCGTGCGCGGCGTCAAGATCCTGATCTTCCTGTCCATCTTCAAGGTCAGATATCCGTGGCCGCCCGGACTGGCGCACCGCCGGCCGGCCCACCCGTAGACGGCTGGACCGTACGGGCATCCTGTGCGGGGCGGCGGACGCGGAGCCTGGCGAGTCCGATGAGCAGCAGCGCGACCGAGGACCAGGCGGCCCAGTCGCCCAGGCCGGTGTAAAGGGTCGAGGCGCCCTGCTGCGGCAGCGCCGCGAACACCGTGTTCACGCCGGGCATGCCGCTGCGGCCTTCGGCCAGCACCCGTCCCCGGGTGTCGCTCACCGTGAGGAAGCCCTGGCGGGCCGCGCGTGCCACCGACAACCCGCTCTCCACCCCGCGGACCATCGCCATGCGGCTGTGCAGCCAGGCGTCGTCGTCGAAGTCCCAGGCGGGGGCGAGCAGCGCTGTCGCGCCGGCCTGGCGGTACTGCCGTACCAGCCAGGGGAAGTCGAGGTCCTTGCAGACGATCAGGCCCGTCGTGGTCGGGCCGAGCATGGTCAGCGTGCTGCCGGGCGTGAACTCCGACTCCAGCCCGGGAATCATGTGCTGTTTGTCGTAGCGGGCCCCGGACGGGTAGGCCAGCGCGCTGTTGGTCCGCGTCGCGCCGGTCCCGAGCGCGACGCCGGCGACGACCGCCACTCCCGGCCTGGCCAGCGGCAGGCGGGCGGTGGCCGTCCCGAACGTCTTCTCCGGCAGCACCGCGATCTCGGCACCGCGGGCGGCGGCCGCGTCGACGGCCCGGCGATAGCGCCGGAGCAGGTCGCGTCCCTGCGGGGTGTCCAGTTCGGCGGTGTCGCGCGGGTTGTCGGTGGAGATCAGCGCGACCTCGCGGCGCTGCCCGCCGTCCTGGCCGGTGCCGAGCCGCGCGAAGCCGTACGCGAGAGCGAGCGCCACCATCGCGCCCGCGGTCACCGCGACGGGGAGCCGGCGGGTCGCGCCCGGCGCGAGAAGCGCGGCCACGGCGGCGGGCACGAGCAGCAGCAGGAAGGTGATCCCCCAGACGCCGGCGACGGAGGCCGTCTGCAGGACGGGCAGCACGTCGGCCTGCGTATAGGCCAGGCTCCACCAGGCGCCGTGCGGTCCGGCCAGCGCCATCAGGTACTCGACGCCGACCCACAGCGCCGGTACGGCGAGCACGGCCGACAGCGGCCGCCGCCTGGCCAGCAGCGAACGGTGCAGCAGCACGCCGAGGCCGTACAGCAGCGCCGGCCCGGCGAGCAGGCCGGCCGCCACCGGGACGGGCGTCTCGAGCGATCCGGTGAAGTACGGCCACCACTGCAGCTGCCCGCCGAGCCAGGCGAGGGCGCCCGCGGCGAAGGCCGCCCCTCCCCCCACCCGGGGCGCGGCGAGCAGCACGGGCAAGGGGGCGAGCCACGTCAGCCAGGCCACGGGGTGCAGGCCGGTGCCGAAGTGCAGCAGGACAGCCGAGGCGAGGGCCGCGGCGAGCGCGATCAGGACACGTTTCATGGCCACGATGCTGCTCGCGGCCACCCCGGTGGCGCGTCAGTCGTGAGTGTGATCTCCGATGTCACTCTCACCGGCGACCACGAGGCCGCATTCGTAGGCGAACACCGCCGCCTGCACCCGATCCCGCAGGTCCAGCTTGGTCAGGATGCGGCTGATGTGCGTCTTGACCGTGTGCTCGGTGACCACGAGCGCGGCGGCGATCTCGGCGTTGGACAGCCCGCGGGCGACCAGCCTGAGCGTTTCGCGCTCCCGCTCGGTGAGCGCCTCCAGGCGTCCCGCCAGCCGCGGCATCGGGCCGTGAGCCGGCCGTCTGACCAGGCTCTCCAGCAGCCTGCGGGTGGCGGCGGGCGCCAGCAACGCCTCACCGGCGGCCACGGTGCGCACCGCGTGCGCCAGCTCGTCGCGGCGGATGTCCTTGAGCAGGAAGCCGCTGGCCCCCGCGCGGACGGCGTCGTAGACGTACTCGTCCAGGTCGAACATCGTCAGGACGAGCACCTTGGCGGCGGTGGTCGCGCAGATCTCCCTGGTGGCCTCGATGCCGTTCCTGCCCGGCATCCGCACGTCCATCAGGACCACGTCCGGACGCAGCCGCTCGGCCAGGGCGATCGCCTCGTCACCGTCCGCCGCCTCGCCCACCACCAGCATGTCCGGCTGAGCACCGAGGATCAGGCCGAACCCGGCGCGGAAGAGATCCTGGTCGTCGGCGATGAGCACGCGCAGCATGCGCGCTATTCAAGCGGAAAGACGGCTCTGACAAGGAATCCGCCGTCCTGTCCCGGTCCCGCGGTGAGTGTCCCGCCGTACGCGGTCGCCCGTTCCCGCATGCCGATCAGGCCGTAGCCGCCGCCGTCGCGACGTGACCCGCCGCCCTCGTCGGCGATCTCGACGAGCAGTTCCCGCGCGGTCCAGCGCAGTCGCAGCCGTACGTTGCGCACCCCGGCGTGTTTGCGCACGTTGGTGAGGGCTTCCTGGACGATCCGGTAGACGGCGGCCTCCAGGCTGCCCGATATCCGCCGCCGCTCGCCTTCCACGGTCATGGCCACGTCCAGGCCGCTGCGTTCGGCCAGTGAGGCGAGTCCGTCCAGGCTCGGCTGGGCGGGCCCGAGGCCCTCCCCGGCCGGCACGTCCGACGCCCGCAGCGCCGTGAGCAGGCCGCGCAGCTCGGTGAGCGCTCCCCTGCCGGTGTCGGCGATCGCGTCGAAGACCGCCTCGGCGCGGGGCGCGTCGCTCCGTACGACCACGGGCCCGGCCTCGGCCTGAACGACCATCAGCCCGACGGCGTGCGTGATGATGTCGTGCATGTCACGAGCGATCCGCGCCCGTTCCTCCGCCACCGCGGCGATGTGCTCCTGTTCACGGCGACGGGCCCGTTCGGCCAGCTCCGCGGTGCGTGACCGGTTCGCCCGGGCGCTGGTGCCCAGCGCGTAGGCGGCCACGAAGGCGGTGCCGATCAGGCGGAAGATCTCGCTGTCCTCCCCCGGCAGCGCCAGGGAGACGCCGACGATGACGGCGATCGCCGGGATCGCGGCCAGGCGCTTCCACGTGGGACTGACGTCGGCGATGGTGTAGACGGCGACCAGCGGGCCGAACGGGAGGAACGGCTTCTCCCAGAAGACCATGACGGTCATCGCGGCGCCGACGAACAGCGCCACGGCCATGGGCGCGCGCCTGCGCCAGTAGACGGGCGCGGAGGCGAGCGCGCCCAGGGCGACGATCCACCACGCCTTCGGACCGGGCACCAGCAGCGGACCGAGGGTGGCCACGGTGGTGACCGCCGCGACCGCGACGTCGCCCCGCAGACCGGAGAACCTGGCGGCCCAGGGCGTCAGAACCCCGGCGGCGCGACTCACGCTGCTCATCCGGTCCTCAGAGGGTGTTGCTGCTGACATGCGGAAACTCCTTGAGGAACGCGATCAGCACCGCGCCGCGGGGTTCGTCCGGCCGGCGGTCCGCCTCTCGGGGTCAGCTTCGTCTGGTGCGCCAGCGGGAGGTGCGAAAGCCGTCGGAGCGCTCCAGGAGGTAGGTCAGCCTGGCCGCCGTCTGGCGTACGCCGTCGTCGTGGCGGTGTCGTTTGTCGGGGGCGAGGCGGGAGCGCAGGTCGAGGATGTGGGCCAGCTGACCGGCGACCTCCGAGACCAGCCGGTAGCGGATGCCGAAGGAGTGCAGGTCGCCGTGCACCTCGTCGACCAGGTCCTCGTCCACGTGCCGCAGCAGCGGTCTGAGCTTGGTGAGCAGTTGGGCGTCCATGCCTGCCACGGGCGCCCTGCGGCGGCTGTCGTCGGCCGGCACGGCGACCAGGGCGCGAATCCGTACGAATGCCAGCGCCCGCTCGGCGTCCGAGGTGGAGGGGTGTTCGGCGAGGTCCAGCAGGCGCCGCAGGGTCTCCTGCGTTTTGTCGTCGAACATGACGACAAGTCTATTCACTCCAGCTCAGGCGCTCTTCCGCAACGACCCCGGCCGAGCACCTCAGGGGTGGATCATGGGCGGGCGGGCGGCGGTGCACTGGTGGAGGGCATTCGCCACCGCGTGGACGAGCGGCGCCTGGGAGACGTCCCAGACGAGGTTGAGACCGCTGTGGCTGCGGAGCGTGAGCCTGCCGTACCGCAGGACGGGCAGGCGGGCGTTGTTCTTGAAACGGCGGTCGGGGCCGCCGTTGACGTTGACGTAGCGTCGTACATGACGACCACCGCGCGAGCCGCCCGGTCGCGCAGCGCCACCCACAGCACGCCGGGCAGCCCGACGGCGATGACGACCAGGCCGAAGCGTCCCGTCACCAGCCCCGCGAGGAGCAGCGCGGCCAGGGCGAACGGCCAGTACGCCCGGCGTCCTGCTGCCTTCTGCAACTGCTGCACGACGTCGCTCGGCCGGGCCGGGACCAGGCTGACGACGTCGTGCATGACCACGTCACGCTCGGGCGCGGTGGTGCGGTAGGAGATCGCGCCGCGTCCCATACGGACGACGTTGCCACGGGGGCTCATCCCCGCTCGAAGGCCCGGAATTCCGGTCGAGACCCCCAATCCGGCCTGGCTGAGGGTGAAACGGAACGGTCCAACCCTGAGGCTGGTACGCACATAGAAACCCACGATGGGGAATCCCCCGGCCCCGGGTCCCCGTTACCCGCGCCGGGCGCTGGAGACGTCCGCCTGGAGCAGCGCTTTCCAAGAAAGCCCCGTTATCGACCGTGGCCGGTCGATAACGGGGTCAAAGTACTACTTCAGCACGCCCACGGCGACAGGCGACTGGTTGCCCTGCGCGTCGACCGCGACGACCTCCGCGCGGTACTTCGCGCCGTCACGCTGGACCGGGACCGGAATGTCCATGGTGGCGGCGGCGGGCACCACGTCGAAGCGGTTCGCGACCTTGGTGTTGAGCACCTCGGCACCGTTGTCGGCGCGGGTGACGCGCACCTTGTAGTGGTACACCAACTCGTCGTCCTCGGCCTGTTCGACGCGCAGCGCGAGCCGGCCGTCCTTGCCGGTCTGGGCCGTCAGCGGGTGCTGGGACGTCCAGGCCGGGGCCGTGCGGTTGCGGTTGGCGTCGGTGTAGGTGAAGTTCTGCACGACCTGGGCGTCGGCGCCGGCCGTCCTGATCTCCCAGGACTTGCCGGCCAGCGTCCCGTCGCTCTGGAACGGGGGCTTCCAGTTCGCCGACCACTTCCCGCCGGTGTAGATGTCGTGGAGGTCGGCGTTGAGGTTGATGCGGTTGACGACGGTGCGGCCCCGGTAGACCTCGACGGCCAGCCCCTGGGCGGTGGGGGTCTCGAAGCGATTGGCCAGCTGTCCTTCCGCGTCGAGCATCTGGTAGCCGTGGTCGATCTCGATGTACGACGAGCTGCCGTCGTTGACCGCGGTGAAGTTCTTCTGGTGGATCGAGCGCGGGTCGTTCACGTTCAGGTGCGAGTGGCCCGAGAAGTAGACGGCGCGCGGGAACTTCGACAGATCCTCGGTCAGGCGCGGGTTGCTGGTCTGCTGGCCGTCCATCACGGTTCCCGGAGCCGGCCGGTGTCCCTGGACGATGATCGGCAGGTCGCGGTAGGCGGGGTCCGCAGAGATCTGGCCGAGTTGTTCACGCAGCCAGGTGGCCTGGGCCGGGGAGTAGTTCTCGGTGTTGACCGTGATCATCGGGACGCCCTTGACGTCCGTGCGGTAGTACCCGTCGCCGGAGTCGGGGAACCACTCCTTGGGGTAGCCCGCACGGAGCTCGGCCAGGGTCGCGTCGTGGTTTCCGTACGACATGAAGACCTGGGTGGCGTTCATGCCCTTGCGCGCGAGATTCTCCTTGAAGATGCGCGCGGTCAGCTGGTGGTCCTTGCCGCGGCCGTCCCAGTTGTCGTTGATCATGTCGCCGTTGGAGAGGATGGCGTCCGGGGTGCCCGTGACCGCCGCGATGGTGTCGAAGTAGGACGACCAGCGGTGGCGGTCGGCCTCGTAGTCGCCGATGTGAACGTCCGAGACGATCATCATGCGGGCGATCGGCTGCTCTCCCTCACGAATGAGGTACCCCTCGGACTTGACGGCGCCGGCCTGGTTGCCCTTGAAGGCGCGTGCCGTCAGGTTCGTGTCCTCGGTGATGCGGATGGGCTTGCCGGCGAAGGTCGGGCTGCTCTTCGTGGGAATGCTGCCGTCGGTGGTGTAGCGGATCGTCTCGCCCTGCCTGGCCCGCAGTTCGACGGAGACCGCCTGCTCGTACCGACCGCCGTCGACACTGAACGCCGGGGCCTGCGGCGTCCCGTTCGGGACGGCCGACGCGCTGTGTGCCAGCGGGAACAGCCCCAGACCGATGCCGACCGAGACTGCTGCGATGTGGCGCCAGACAGCCGGTTCTCGGCGAACGGTGAAGTCGGCATGTCGCATGTGGTGCTCCCCGATCTTGTCGCGGCGCGCTGGGCGCCGCGACACGTGCTTTAAAAGTGAACGACTTGAACCTGGAGCACCAAGGTGTACGGAAACGGCGACCTGCATGAAGTTCGCACGACCTGCAAGGTAAGAAGTGAACCTCCCACCCGCCGAGGGGTGACCTGGACAACCTTCTGATCGTCCGCGGGCGGGGCCATCGAGGTTATGTGGTGGCGGGCGTCGTCGAGATGGACGAGCACGATCGCCGTCTGCGTGAGCGCGACAAGTGGGGGATAATCCCGCCGAACGCCAGGCCGTTCGGGCGACCAGGCACCTCGTGACGGATCTGCGGGCCTGGTCAGGAGCGGTTCCCCGGCGGTAACCCAGTGCCTTCGAAGTGCCGTCTTCCGCGGTCTTCGCAGGTGACGCAAGATCCTTGGTGACCGAAGAGAACCATGGAAGAAGTCGTCAGGAGTGCCGTCGATGACCACGTCCTTCGCCGAGATCGAGAGCGAGTTCAACGCCTACATCGGTGCCATCCGGTACGCCACGATGGTCACCGTCGACGCCAGGAACCGTCCCCGCACCCGCATCCTCATCCCCGTCTGGGAGAACGTGGACGGGCAGCCGCGCGGCTGGCTGGCCACCTACCGGACCCCGGTCAAGGCGGCCCACCTGGCGGGCAATCCGCACACCTCCTTCTCGTACTGGAAGCCCGGCAACAGCTCGGTCGCCATCGAGGCCACGGCCTCCTGGGACGACGACCTGGCGACCAAGCGCCACGTCTGGGACCTCTACCGGGCGACCAGCCCGCACGGGGCCGGTTACGACCTCGGGGCGTTCTGGCGGTCGCCCGCCGACCCCGCGCTGCACGTCCTCCGCCTGGAACCCTGGCGCGTCCAGGTGATCCGCGGCACCGACCTGCGCAGCCGCATCTGGACGCCTCCGGCATGATCCGAGCACGAATGGCCGCGGGTGGGGCCTCGACCCATAGGATCACCCGATATGTCGGTATTTCCTTCCCGCTGCGGACGGGCAAGGGCCACCATCGCCCTGTCCTTGGCCGTCCTCGCCGGGCTGGGCACAGCCGTCTACCTGGCGGTACGCACCGAAGGATCGCCTGAGCAGACGGCGACCGCGTTCCTGACGGCCTGGCGACGCGGCGACCTCCCGGCGATGAGAGCCCAGGTGGTGGAGCCACCCCGGGACTTCGAGGACGTCTACGACGCCTTCACCCGCGGCTCCCGGGCCAGGCGGATCACCGTCGAGGAGATCCGCCTTCGCCCCAAGGCCCATCTGAACTTCGGAGAGAGCGCCACCTACTTCGCCACGTTCTCCGTCCTCCTCGACGGCCCGGTTCCCTACAGGTACGAAGGGCAACTGGAGATCATCGACTTCGACCGCGCCTGGAAGATCGTTTGGGGACCGAACACGGTCCATCCCGACCTGCAGGAGATCGGCTCCAGCGAGGTGCGGCAGATCCGCGTCGTGCCCCGGCGCGACGGCTCCTCCCAGCTGGTGCTGCTGGAGCGGCGAGTCGACGGAGAGGGAGGACCGCTCTTCGCCGGCGAAGGACTCAAGCTGGCGGCGGAGCTGGCCGAAGCCGGGCCTCGCCGGTGAAGGCGGGTTCGTCGCACGTCGCCAGGAGACCGGCGGCGTGGGCGAAGGCCGCGGACCGGTCCCGGAGGAGGGCGGCGAGCTCGGGAGAGTCGACCACCTCGAAGGGCCATCGCACCCAGAGCAGGCCGCCGGCGAGGACCTCGAGGCGTACGTCCGCGATGCGCCAGTGTGTCGCCGCCTGCCCGGTGGCGGTGGTCGTCGGGGCGAAGTCCGTGGCGAAGCCGCCCATGTACGCCTGCACCTGCTCGATCGGGGCGTGGATCAGGATCGTCGCCGTGTGCCGGCGGGGCGGAGCGCCGAGCCGGCTGGTGACGAACGCGACCGGGTCGCCCCCGGGGACCTCCTCCGGCTCGAAGCGCACGCCCGTCGCCGACGCCCCCGTGATCCGGTCGACGCGCAACACCCGCCAGCCGCGGTCGAGGTCGCGGCAGACGAGGAACCAGCGGGTCTGCCGGGGCACCAGGGCGACGGGCTCGACGTGGCACGGGGACTCCCGTCCGGTGTCGGCCCCCTCCGTGCTCATCACGCGCAGCCGGACCCGCTCGGCGTCCCGGCACGCCAGCGCCAGGACCGCCAGCACGCCGGCGTTCAGCGGCGCCGGATAGGCGCCGGCCACGGCGTTCGGCGTGCCGCCGAAGGCGACCGAGGAGCGCAGCGCCCGCACCCGCCGGCGCACCGCGGGGGGCATGACCTGCTCCATCTTGGCCAGGGCGGTGAGCGCGACCTCGCCGCCGCCGGCGGCGCCGTTGGCGGCCGACGAGGCCAGGGCGGCGGCCACGGCGAGCGCCTCGTCCGGGGTGAACACCAGCGGCGGCAGGTCGCTGCCCGTGGACAGCCGGTAGCCGCCGTCGGGGCCGCGACGCGCCTCGACGTGGTAGCCGAGGCGCCGCAGCCGCTCGACGTCCCGCCGGAGCGTGCGGCCGTCGACGCCGAGGCGGCCGGCGAGCTCGCCGCCGCTCCAGGACCGGCGGGCCTGCAGCAGCTCCAGCAGGCGCAGCGCCCGCTCGGTCGTGGTCTGTTCCGGCATACTCACCGAGCCTAGTAGGAAGTGGACAGATATTGCCCTAAATGCTCCCTAGGTTGGAGTTCGGGCCGGACGGACCGGCACCACTTCCCTGAGGTGAGTCACCTTGAGCATCCTTGTCACCGGCGCGACCGGCGCCGTCGGCCGTCACCTTGTCACGACCCTGCTCGCCCGCGGCGCCGCCGTACGCGCGCTGACCCGCAAGCCCGACGACGCGGGCCTGCCGGCCGCGGTCGAGGTGGTGGCCGGCGACCTGGCCGACGCCACCACGCTCGGGCCGGAGGTGTTCGCCGGCGTCGATCGCGCCTTCGTCTTCCCCGCCGAGGGGGTGGAGGCGTTCGTCGCCGCGGCCACCGCCCGCGGCGTCCACCGCTTCACCGTGTTGTCCTCGCTCGCCGCCGCGCGGGAGTTCCGGCGCGACCACGGCTCGGCGAGCCAGCTCCATCACACGGCGGTCGAGTCCGCCGTGACCTCGCGCGCCGACGCCTGGACGATCCTGCGTCCCGGCACGTTCGCCGGCAACCTGCTCTCCTGGGCCGGGCAGATCCGCTCCGGCGCACCGATCCGGGCGCCCTACCTCGCCTCGGCGCAGGCCCCGATCCACGAGTACGACGTCGCCGAGGCCGCCGCCGAGACCCTGCTCTCCGACGATCACGTGGGGGCGGCGATCCCGCTCACCGGCCCGCGGGCCCTGACCCGCGCCGAACAGGTGGCGATCATCGGCGAGACCCTGGGACGGGAGATCCCGCTGGTGGAGATCACGCCGGCGGAGTTCCGTGCCGAGACCGGGCGGTTCATCCCCGAGCCCGTCATGAAGATGCTGCTCGACTACTGGCAGGACACCCTCACCGTCCCCGACGTCCCGCGTCCGGTCACCGCGGTGACCGGACGGCCGGGCCGCACGCTCGCGGAATGGGTCGCCGACCACCGCGCGGACTTCACGGCCGGCTGACGCCGGCGAGGACCCGCCACCGCCGGGCAGGTCACGGCCTCCGGGCGAGGGGTTCGTCGAAGATCATGATGTCGCCGAGCGGCCAGCCGGGGTCGCCGGTGCGGGCGAAGCGCACCCAGGCGGCGTGCATCGCGTCGGCCAGCGCCTGCGGCGCGCCCGGTCCGGCCGTGCGGGCGACGCCGGGCGCGTCCAGCACGTCGAAGACGAAGGGCAGGTCGAGGTTGTGCACCGCGCCCACGCGTCCGCCGCCGGCCGGGCTCTCGACGGGCGACTCCCATCGGAACTCGTAGGCGTAGGCGGGCCTGGCCTCGCGGATCCAGTGCGTCTCGCGGGTGAACAGGTGCCGGGTGACGGCGCGTCCGACCCGCTCGGCAGGGGTGAGGCCGGGTTCGTCCACCTGGACGCCGAGGTGGTCGAGCGCCGCCCGCGCGGCGGCCTCGTCGAGCCCGGCGGCCAGGCCGCGGACGAACACGTCGGCCTCCTGGGACGTGCAGCCGACCAGCAGCGGAAGGTGCCCGCCCGCGCCCGCGCGCAGGGCGTCCAGCGGGACGGCCGGGATCAGGTCGCCGTCGACGACCGGCTTGACCGGCACCGAATCGTTCAGCCCGCCGGAGCCGCCGGTCAGCGGCGGCGGCTGTGCGGCGACGAGCGCCTCGGGGGGCAGCGCGGCGAAGGACGCCCTGGTCGGGGCGATCCCCAGGCGGGCGGCGAGCGCCCTGGCGTGGTCGCGGGCCTCCTGCTCGCCGGCGACCAGGGTGGCCGAGCCGCTCATCACGATCGCGCGCCGGAACAGCCCTTCGGCGCGGGGCATGGTGAGCAGCGTCGCGACGGCCGCGGCGCCCGCCGACTGCCCGGCGATCGTCACGTTGCCGGGGTCGCCGCCGAAGGCCGCGATGTTGTCGCGCACCCACTCCAGCGCGGCCAGCCAGTCGAGCACGCCCCGGTTGAGCGGTGCGTCCTCCAGGGCCAGGAAGCCCTCGAAGCCGAGCCGGTAGTTGACGGCCACGCACACCACGCCGTCGCGGGCGAAGCGGTGGCCCTGGTGCCAGGCCGCCCCGTTGCCGCCGATGGAGAACGCGCCGCCGTGGATCCAGACCAGGACGGGCAGCCCCGCCTCGCCGGTGCCGGGGGTGCGCACGTCGAGGTTGAGGCAGTCCTCGCCGGCCTCGAAGACGTCGGGCGCGTACAGGCCGATGTCCGCACCGGCCGCCTGCGGGGCGGCGGGGCCGCGCGTGACGGCGGGCCGCACGCCGTCCCACGGCGGTGGCGGGACGGGCGCGCCGAAGCGGTGCTCGCCGAAGGGCGGGGCGGCGTACGGCACGCCGAGGAAGGCCAGGCCGCCCTCCTCCGCCCTGCCCTCGACCAGCCCGGACGCGGTACGGACGATCATGCGCGACGCCATCCGGCCGTCCCTTCGACGATTCTGACGGCCGCCCGGGTGAGCGGTTCGAGTCCGTCCTCGTACACCTTGTCGAGGGTGTCGGCCGAGTCGAACAGGTACATGGGAGCCGACAGGAAGTGCACCAGCGGCACCCCTTCGGGGTGGAAGAAGGCCCCGTCGGTGGGCGGCATCGGGGAGAAGGCGTCCGGCGGCAGCACGAACGAGCGTCTCAGGTCCTCCGCGACGAGGGCCGCCGCCACCAGGCTCTCCAGCTCCGGCTGCCGGGTGGTGAACCACCAGCCGGGTTCGGGGTCGCCGGTGGGGACCAGCTCGCCGTCCACGACCACGCATCGCCGGGCGGCGTGCTCCAGGTGGAGCTGGAGCACGACGTCGCCGAGCAGGCCGCGGTGCTGCTCGATGAAGGCCCGGGTGCCGGCGGCGTGCGCCATGTGCCCCGCGGTCAGCAGGAAGAGCAGGTTGTGCGGCCGGTCCCGCTCGGGCACGGCCGCCCAGTACCGCGCGGCGGCCAGCACCAGCGCGATCCCCGAGGCGTCCTCGACGGCCGAGGCCCAGGGCGCGTCGTGGTGCGAGCCGATGATCACCCACTGGTCGGAGCGGCCGGGGAGCGTGCCGATCACGTTGTGCGAGACGGCCGGGCCGGTCTCCGACTCGACGGTGAGCGTGCCCGTGCAGGGGCCCGCGTCGACCAGGTCGAGCACCCGCCGCGAGTCGCCGCCCGACAACCAGACGGCCGGCAGGTCGCGGTGCACGGCGTCGTAGGGCACGTAGTAGTCGCGGGTCTCCCACGGCACCCCGGTCAGCGCGCCCGCGAACGCGGCGGCGCCGCCGTCGATCACGCCCTGGAGCACGTCGAGGTAGTCGAGCTGGAACGGCAGCGTCTGGACCAGGTCGTCGAAGACGCCCTCCGGGTCGTGCACGGCCGTCGCCAGGTCCCTGACGTAGGACTGCGGCAGCTCGGTGAAGGCGTACTCGGGCACGACGATCGCGCCCGGCACGACCTCGCGGCTGACCGGCGCGGTCACGGTCGCCTTCGGCGTGGTGTACGGCAGCGCGGACGCCGCCACCCGCACGACCCGCGACGGGTCGGCGTCCAGGCGCACCACCAGGGACGCCGTCACCGGCCGCCAGACGGGCAGCTCGACCGGCGCGAGCCGGACGTCGCGCAGCCCGAACTCGGTGAGACGCCCGGCGGCCCACGCGACGGTCCAGTCGTCGGCCGGGTAGCCGGGACGCCGGACGCCGCGCGCGGTGACCGTCTCGATCCACTCCATCATCCGCGCGGCGCCGGGGATCAGGTCCTGGATCATCGTTTCAGCCCTCCGAAGGTGAGCCCCGCCACGTAGTAGCGCTGCAGCGCGACCATGAGGACGAACGGCGGTACGGCGGTGACCAGCGCCGCGGTGGTGGTCAGGTGGTAGGTGACGCCGACCTCGCTCTGGAAGTTGGCCAGCCCCACCGGCAGCGGCCACAGCTCCTGCTCGTTGGCCACGATCAGCGGCCACAGCAGGTTGTCCCACTGCGCCAGGAAGTGCACCAGGAACAGGGTGATGAGCGCGGGCCGCAGCAGCGGCACGGCGATGCGCGCGAAGATGCGGAACTCCCCCGCGCCGTCGACCCGCGCGGCCAGCAGCAGCTCCTTCGGGATGCCGAGGGCGAACTGGCGCACCAGGAAGACGCCGAACGCGCTGATCATGCCCGGCACCATCATGCCCTGGAACGTGTTGACCCAGCCGAGCTCCTTCACGATGAGGAAGACCGGGATGACCATGACCATCGGGGTGAGCGCGAGCGTGCCGACCACCAGCGCGAACAGGACGCGGCGGCCGGGGAAGGACAGGTGGGCCATGGCGTGCCCGGCGGCGGCCGAGAAGATCACGTCCAGGACGCCGGTGCCGACGCACAGGATCAGGCTGTTGCGCAGGTACGTGGGCAGGTTGCCCGCGCCGAACAGCGCCCCGATGTTCTCGGGCAGGTGGAAGCCGTTGAAGACCAGCCCGCGCAGGTCGGTGTCGTCGGGTGCCGAGGCGACGACGAGCATGGCGTAGACCGGCAGCAGCATGAACCCGACCGCGACGATCAGCCAGACGGCGCGCAACACCCTCATTCGTCGCCGCCCTTCAGGAACGCGAACTGCAGCGCCGAGACGATCACCATGGCGACCAGCAGCACCATGCCCATGGCCGCGGCGTAGCCCATGTGCTCGTAGGGGAAGGCGTTGGCCCAGATGTAGTACGGCAGCACCTGGGTGGCGTCGGCGGGCCCGCCGCCGGTGAGCAGGAAGGCGGGCACGAACGCCTGCATCGATCCGGCGACCGAGATGACCAGGACGAACAGCAGCGTCCTGCGCAGCAGCGGGAGCGTGATGCGGGTGAACGTGGTCACCGGCCCCGAGCCGTCGATGGCGGCGGCCTCGTACACCTCGCCGGGCAGCGCCTGCAGGCCGGCGGTCAGGATGATCACGAACAGCCCCATGCTCTTCCAGACGACCATCACGACCAGGGCCCAGATGGCCAGGCCGGAGCTGGTCAGCCAGGACTGCGGGGGGATCCCGGCCAGGCCGAGGAGGGTGTTGGCCAGGCCGCGGTCGGAGTAGATGATCACCCAGACCATGGACGTGGCGGCGAGCGGCATCACGGCCGGGATCATGACGAGCGCCCTGAGCCAGCGGTTGAGCCGTCCCGGCCTGCTCAGCGGCACGGCCACCAGCAGGGCCAGCACGATCGTCGGGACGACCGTGCAGACCGTGTAGACGACGGTGATCCACGCCGAGTTGAGGAAGCCGGGGTCGGCGAACATGCGCTCGTAGTTGGCCAGGCCGATCCAGTTGGGCGTCCCGGCCATCTCGTAGTCGGTGAAGCTGAGATAGATCGCGGACAGGAACGGGACCAGCCAGAACACCACGAAGAAGACGGCCACCGGAAGGGTCAGCGCCACGCCCGCCGTGGCCTGCGGCCGGGCCCTGACCCCGCCGAGCACTCCGCCGAGCAGCCCGCCGGACACCCCGCCGGGCCGGGCGCCGAGCACGCTCACAGGACCGGTCGCACGGTGGCGTCGAAGGTCGCCGCGGCCTGGGCCGGGGTCGCCTTGCCGTGGGCGACGGAGTCGACGGCGCCGGACGCGGCCTTGGCCAGTTCGAGCGCGCCGGGGATGATCGGGCCGAAGTCGACGTGCGGCAGGCTGTCGGCGACGATCTCCATGATCTCGGACTTGCCGCGCGGCCCGGCCTCGCGCCAGCCCTTGGTCGGGATGATGATGCCGTTGTCGAGGTTGGCGGCCACCGACGGGGCGCCCTGGAGGTAGTTGACCAGGTGCCAGGCGGTGAACTGGTTGGGCGAGTCCTTGGCCACGCCCCAGCCCCACGTGTAGGCGGGGACGACGGACGGCCCACCGGCCCAGGTGGGCATGGGCGCGACGCCGTACTGCTTGCCGAAGGTGAGTTTGTCCTTGCCCAGCTTCTCCAGCGCGGGGCCGAGGAAGGCGCCGCTGACGACCATGGCGGCCTGACCGGAGTAGAACAGGCCGAGCGCGCCCAGCGGGTTGGAGAGCTTGGGATTGCCGAGACCCGACATGTACGTCAGGGCGGCGATGCCCTGCTCGGTGGCCAGCGACGCCTTGCCGCCGCCCGCCGCGACGAGCTCGCCGCCCTTGCCGCGGACGAGGGCGGTCAGCGTCATGAGGGCCCACTGCGGATCGCCGTAGAGCCACTGCAGGCCGACCCGCGCCCGGTCGGCCGAGGTCAGCTTGGCGCTGTACTCGGCGACCTCCTCCCAGGTCGCCGGGGGCTTGTCGGGGTCGAGCCCGGCCTGCTCGAACCGGTCCTTGCGGTAGTAGAGCAGGCAGGGGTTGAAGTCGATGGGCACGCCGTAGGGCACGTCCTGGTAGGTGAGCGGGGTGGTTGTGCCCGGCTCGTAGTTCCCCAAGGGGAGGGCCTTGGTGTCGACGGGGGCGAGCCGCTGCTTCTTGGCGTGGGCGGGGAAACTCCAGTGGCCGATCTTGAAGACGTCGGGCGGGGCGCCGCCGCTGAAGGCGGTCAGCAGTTTGGCGTCGAGCTGGCCCACGGGCAGGTAGAGCAGCTTGACGTCGACCTTGAACTCGGCGATGTAGCGGTGCACGAGCTCCTGGAACTGCTGGCCGGTGTCCTGCGAGCCGTGCAGCCAGACGGTGACCTCGCCGTGCGGCCCGGCGGCCGCGGCCTGCTGCCGGGGCTGGTCCTTGCCGCATCCGGCGAGCAGGGTGAGCGCGCCGGCGGCGAGGAGCCCGCGCCGCGTCAGATCCGCCATGGTGGTTCTCCTAGGTGAGGTTCTTGAGCGCCTGGTTCTGCCAGGCGGTGTTGGTGGGGAGCTCGGGGGCGCTGCCCGCGAACGCCCCGCGGGCCTGGGCGTCGGCCTGGAGCCGGTACCTCAGCCAGGCGGTCACGTAGCCGAGGAAGGCCCCGCCGGTGTTCTGGATGTCGTTGTGTCCCGCGCCCTTGAGCAGCGCCCGGCCCGCCCCGGCGGTGGCCTGGTCGTAGTAGCCCTGTACGGTCGCGGCCGAGGAGATCAGCCAGTCGTCCGCGCCGCTGAGGAAGAGCACCGGGCAGGTCAGGGCGGCGACGGAGAACTCGTCCCCCGGGCTGGCCATCCACTGCGCGGGCACGGCGATCGGCACGACGGTCCTGATCAGCCCGGCGGAGTGGTTGGCCGCGTTGACGACCCCGCCCGCGCCCTGGGAGTGGCCGACGGCGCCGATCTGGGCGGTGTTCAGCTTTCCGTGGAAGACGCTGGCGGGGTCGGCGTCCAGGCCGGCGAGGTGCTGGGCGGCGGCGAGGATCTCGGCGCCGGTGCCCGTGGTGGTGTCGGTGGAGGCGACCACCGCGAAGCCCCAGGAGGCCAGGTGGTTGAGCAGCCCCGGATAGTTGTCGGGGGTGGCCCACGAGCCGTTGCCCCACGTGACGATCGGGTGGGTGACGCCGCCCGCGCCGAGGTTCGAGGGGTAGTAGAGCCGGTGGCCGCCCGAGGTGCCGGTGGCGACCGGCCACGGACCCGTCGCCTTGTAGATGGTCTCGATGGTGGAGGCGGCGTCGGCAGCGGTGGTCCAGGACAGGAATCCGGCCGACACGAGGCCGAGCGCCCCTGCCCGCAACGCCTGCCGACGAGTGAAGTTCTCCATGGTCACCTCGTGGGATATTTGGAGACGTGAACGTCTCCTAAGAGAGGGAAGTACGATCGGTGAGCGATGTCAAGAGATGAACAGAAGGAAGTTCCGGCGGCCCGGCCGCTTCCCCGGGGGCGGCACGGGCTCTCCCCCGACACGGTGCGCGAGTCGCAGCGCGACCGCCTCGTGGAGGCCATGCTGCGGCTCGTCGCCAGGCGCGGCTACGCCGCCACGAGCGTGCCCGACGTGATCGCCGCCGCGCGGGTCTCGCGCAACGCCTTCTACGCCCAGTTCACCGACAAGGAGGCGTGCTTCCTCGCCGGCTGCGAGCGCGACCTGCCCGAGATGATCGACTCGATCCGAGCGGCCGCGTCGGGGGCGGGCGACCGCTGGCGCGTGGCGCTGCGGCTGGGCCTGGCCGCCTACCTGCGGTGGTGGCAGGAGCGCCCGGAGTACGCGCAGGCGTACTTCGTGGAGTTGCCCAGGGCGGGCGAGCGGGCCGTCGAGCAGCGTGACAGCGCCTACCGGCCCTTCCTGGACATGCTGGCGGCGCTGGCCGCGCGGGCCAGGCTGGAGGACCCCTCGCTGCCGCCGCTGCGCGCCACGATCCCCCGGCTGATCGTCTACGGCACCACCGAGTTCATCGCCTCGGAGGTGCGCGCGGGCCGCGCCGCCACGCTGACGTCGTCGGCGGACGACCTCTACCACTACACGGTCGCCCTGCTCGCCGGCCCCGATCACGGCATCGGGACCACCCCTTCCGCCTGAACCCGCCAGCCCTCGGGGAAGCAGCCCGACGCCGCCATGTGGGCGACGGCGGCCAGCAGGCCGCCGTTGCCCGGCAGGTAGAGGGGCAGCAGGCCGGGCCACTGGTGGTTGTGGCCGCTGGGCAGGTAGGTGTTCTTCGGGGCGTCCATCAGCAGCGCGTCCACGGCGGTGCCGGGCTCGCCGAGCCGGGCCGCGCACATGGCGAGCATCGGGAAGTCCCAGCCCCAGGCGCTGTCCCAGTCCCAGTCGGCGAGCACGTCGTGCAGGGTGGCCCGCATGGTCTCGGGGTCGATCAGCGGGGTGGGCGGCACGAACCCGAGCGCGCCGGTCATCGAGGGATGGTCGGTCCTGACCGTGTACGGCTCCACGCCGATGGCCGCGTACACGCCGTCGCGCACCAGCGGACGGGCCAGGCCGTCCAGCACCCGCGCCCACTCCGGGTCGGGATCGAGGCCGAGCAGGCCCCGCCACCGCTGGGCCGTCGCCAGCCCCCACCACCAGTAGGCCAGCTCGAACGCGGGATCCCGCACCGACCTCCTGGACTCGTGGTAGGACTCCTGCGCCGGCACCAGCGGCGGCCCCAGGTGCCCGCCGGCCGCGAAGGAGGCCATGAACTCGGCCGTCTCGAACACCAGGTCCCGGTACTCCTCCAGCGCCCCCGGGCGGATCCGGCGGAGCAGCTCGGCGAAGTGGATCAGGTGCGGCTGCTGCCAGACGATGAAGGCGCCGATCTCGCTCGGGCTCTCCCTGCCCTCCGGCCCCACCTGCTTGGGCCAGCGGGCGCCGCGGAACCCCTGCCGCGCGGCCGTGGCCCTGGCCCGCGGCAGGATCGAGCGGTACCACGGCAGGCTCCGCTCCAGCAGCTCCGGCCGGCCCCACAGGGCGAAGTGGGCGGCGTGCCACCAGTGCATCTCCAGGTGGAACTTGCCGCTCCAGGAGTTGACGGCCAGCCCGGTCTCCTGCGGCGGGGTGGTGCCGGCGCAGTTGACCGCGGTGAGGTACTGCGAGAGCACGACCCGGCGTTCGAGCTCGGGCGCCCGCGGGTCGGCGCTGCCCTCGAAGCTGACCGCGCCGCCGCGCGTCCAGAACCGCTCCCAGTGGGCGGCGGCGGCCGTACGGACCTGGGAGAAGGACGGCAGAGCCGTGCCGACGGGGTGCCGGGCGAACTCGACGACCAGCTCCAGCTCCTCGCCCTCGATCAGGTACACGTGGGGGGCGGGCGAGGTGAACCGCGCCGGTCCCGTCCACTCGGCGGCCACGTGGTAACCGTCCTGGTCCAGGACGCGGGTGAAGTCGCAGCGCGAGCCGCGCCGCGTGCACGTGGTGGTGTGCCGGTCGGGGCTGTCCCAGTCGGCGGTGGTGTGCCAGCCGTCGCTGGCGTAGGGGAAGGCGATCCTGATGCCCGTGCCGCCCACGACGCGTACGGCCAGCAGGTCGCGCTCGGGATGACAGACCGTCTCCACCTCGTGCGGCCGGCCGCCCAGCTCGAAGGAGCTGGACAGCGTGCCGGTCCACAGGTCGAGGGTCTGCGCCGACCTGCCGATCGCATCGGCCTCGCCGGCGTCCAGGCCGATCCGGCCGAGATGCAGGCGGTGCGGGTTCACATGCAGCCAGCCGCCCGCCTCGGTGGCCGGATAGAGGTCGGGATAGCCGACGCCGTCGTAGTCGGTGAGCGCGTCCGCCAGCACGTGGCCCTTGGGGTTGGGCATCGTGTGCCAGCCCCACTGCGCCTGCGTGCCGAGCGGCGCGAACGTCTGGAGCCCGGTGGCGTCGGCGGTGAAGGCGAACTCGCCGTTGCCGACGGTCAGCGGGCACCCGGCGTCGGCGACGTTGTGCCGGCGCACGAGTGCCCTTCTGTCCATGCTCACGCACACCCCGGCGTGCCGGCGGCGCGCTGCTGGCGCATGGTCGTCACGTCGCCCGCGACGGCCGACTGGGCCATCGGGCCGAGGTCGAGCACGACGTCGGTGAAGGCGAGCGACGCCTTGCGCATCACCGGCAGGTCGATCGCCTCGGCGCCGAACTGCGGCGAGAACAACGTCTTGGGCGCGGCGATGGGCGCGATGACGGGCAGCAGGTGCTGGTTGTACGGCGTGCCCTCGCCGCCGAAGCTGCAGTGGCGCGGCACGGTGGCGAGGTCGGCCGCCGACAGACCCTTGAGGATCGCGGTGCGCCGCACGTCCCAGTACTCGATGTGACCCTTGACCAGCTCGCGCAGCGGCGTGCTCTCGCTGACGGGGACCCACAGCAGCTCGGTGAGGGTGGGGCTGGCGACGAGCTGCTTGCCCGGCAGGCCGTTCGGCCTGGCGACCGCGTCGTAGCGCCTGGCGCCGAGGTGTTCGAGCACGACGACGGAGGAGACCTTGCCCTGGTCGTACTCGGCGTCGAGCTGGGCGGCGAGCTGGCCGGCGCCGCCCTCGCGGACGTCGGGACCGGTCAGGTGCTGGTAGAGATGGCCGGTCACGAACGCGAACTGCACGGTCCGCGGACGGCACTCCACCGGCAGCGACGACAGGTAGCGAGCCATCTCGATCATGGTGAGCGGGCCGTTGTCCCACACCGGGCTCATGCCGTCGGTGTGGCTCTCCACCACGATCTTCTGGGCGCTCCCGCCGGGAAGCGTGGCGAGCAGGGTGCGGGTCGTCGTCGGCGTCCAGGCCGCGTTCACCTTCAGCGACGCCTGGACCGGCTGCCCGGCGGCCAGCGCGTCCTTGATCTGCTTGCCCTGGTCGGCGCCGACGTACGCGCCGGGCACGCCGTACGGCAGGCCCTCGTAGGGCGCGTACATGTCCTTGATCTGGGCGTGCGGCAGCTGGCTGACCTCGATCACGCCCAGCGCGCCCGCGGCGGCGGCCGCTTTGAGGTCGGCGTCGGCCGCGGCCGGGGCCTCCATCGACTCCGAGCCGAGCAGGTTGATCGTCATGCCCGGGTCGTACATGGAGTAGCCGAGGGTGGGCGGATAGAACAGCAGGTTGGGCACGCTGGTCCAGGGCAGGTCCCGGACGACGATCTTCCCGGCGGCGTTGGCGGCGGTGATGTTCGTCCCCGCGGCCAGGTGGACGAGTGGCGCCGAGACGCCGCCCGCGCCGGTGGAGGAGGAGAACGGCACGGGTGCGGCGACCTGCACGGACGTGCCGCCGACGGTCAGCCCGGTGCCGAGGTCGTCCCAGCGGTCGATGGTGTAGGGCAGGGAGGAGAGCTGGAGGCCGGGGATGGCCGCCATCTCCTGCTCCAGCCAGTCGACGTAGCCGGCGTGCGCGGCCGAGCCGGTCGGCCTGGGCCCGAACGTTCCCTGCCGCGTGGCCAGGGCGCTCAGGCGGGCCTCGGAGGCGAACGCGGCCGGGTCCACCCGGACCGGGCAGGCCGTGGCGGACGCCTGGGCCAGGGCCGGTTGCGCGGGCGCGACCAGCGGGAGGAGAAGGGCGAGGAGAGCGAGTCGTCTCACGTGGGGGGTCCTTCCATCGAATCGTTTTAATGCATGGCCCGCGACAGTCCCCCGAGGCGCGGGACGGTTCTCAGAGTCGGGGCGGTCCGGTGGTTCCGCGGACGATCAGCGTGGGCGACACCGACGACGCCACCGACCGCGTGCGTCCCTCGATGCGCTCGACGAGCAGGCGCGCGGCGGTCGCCCCGATCACCCGTCCGTCCTGGTCGACGCTGGTGAGCGAGATGCGCTTGAGCGAGGCGATGCCGATGTTGTCGTACCCGGCGACGGAGAGGTCCTCCGGCACCGACAGGCCGGCCTCGTCGGCGGCGCGCAGGACGCCGAGCGCCGCGATGTCGGCCCCGGCGAAGATCGCGGTGGGCCGTTCGTCGCGGGCGAGCAGTTCCCGCGCGCCCTCGAAGCCGCCCTCCTCGGTGAAGGAGGTGGCCAGCACGTCGTCGGCGAGCCCGTGGGCGCGCATCGCCTGGCGGTAGCCTTCGGCGCGCACCATGTGCGGCAGTCCCTGGGCGCGGGCCCGCTCCAGGTGGGTGATGTGCGCGATGCGGGTGTGCCCGAGCCCGACCAGGTGGTCGACCACGAGCCGGGCCCCCATCACGTCGTCGTCGACGACCGCGTCGTGGTCCGCGGCGCCGCCGTGCCGGCCCACCACGACGACCGGGACGGCCGCCGCGATGGCGGCGAGTTCGGCGTCCGTCATGACCGGCGAGATCAGGATGAGCCCGTCCATGCTCCGGTCGATCATGGCGTCGGTCATCCTGGCCTGCGTCTTGGGCTCGATGCCGCCGGGCCCGAGCAGCACCTGGTACTCGGTGTCGCCCAGCCGGCCGGTGATGCCCTCGATGATGTCGGGGAAGAACGGGTTGCGGGTGTCGGAGAGCATGACGCCGAGGGTGTAGGTGCGTCCGCGCAGGGCGCGGGCCGCGGCGTGCGGGCGGTAGCCCAGCTCGTCGATGGCCTGCCGCACCTTGGCCTGCATCTCCGCGCTCACGCCGTACGCCCCGCGCACCACCTTCGACACGGCGGCCGTGGACACCCCGGCCCGCCTGGCCACATCGGCGATCGTCACCCGTCCGCTCGTCACACGCCGTCCTTTTGGGTTCTCGTAGAACGAACTACACACTTTGCTGGAAGCAGAGGCTAGCCCTCTACCACTCCTCAGGTCCACCCCTTGACGGAGGTTTCGATCTTGCCGTAGAACGTTCTACACATTCTCCCCCACATGAACAGGAGCACGAGCGTGAGAGCACCAACTCGTCCGCTCGGCGCGGCGATAGGCGCCGTCCTCGCCCTGTCCCTCTCCGGCTGCGGGTCCACCGCCCCCGAGGGGACCGGTCAGGTGAAGCTGACCCTCTGGCACAACAGCGCGGACCCGGCGCCGCTGCTGGAGATGTACAAGAAGTTCGAGAAGCAGTCCGGCCACAAGATCGAGCTCGTGTCCATCCCGTCCGACGGTTTCGAGGACACCACCCAGACCAAGTGGGCCACCGGCGAGCGTCCGGACGTCCTGGAGTACCACGCGACGGTGAGCGGCCTGCTCGCCCTCAACCCGACCGAGAACCTGCGCGACCTGACCGGCGAGGCGTACATCGCCAGGTCCGGCGACCTCTACCAGGCCGCCGGGGCCGTGGGCGGCAAGGTCTACGCCGCCATCACCGGCTTCCCCCAGGTCTTCGGCCTCTACTACAACAAGAAGGTCTTCACCAAGGCCGGGCTGACCCCACCCGCCAACTTCACCGAGCTGGCCGCCGCCTGCCCCAAGCTCAAGGCCGCCGGAGTCACGCCGGTCTTCGAGTCGGGCGGCTCGATCTGGCCCGTGCAGATCCTGCCCATCCTCTACCTGGCCGGCGCCAACCAGGCCAACGCCTACGGCAAGGCCATCGCCGGCCACAGCAGCACGCTGGCCGACCCCGGCTCGCCCTTCGTCGCCGGCCTGACCGCCTACGCCAAGCTGAAGGCCGACGGCTGCTTCAACAAGGACATCGTCACCGCCAAGTTCGAGGACTCGATGAAGGCCCTGGTGACCGGCGAGGCCGCCATGGTCGCCCAGCACTCCGACATGCTCCCGGCGCTGCTCGCGGCCGCCGGCGGCGACCAGAAGACCGTGGACGAGTCCGTCGGCTTCGTCGGCCTGTCCAGCGACAAGCCGGTGGTGACCTACGCGCCCGGCCCCATCGGCACGTTCTACCTGCCCAAGACCGGCGACACGGCGCGCGAGAAGGCCGCGCTCGACTTCGTGCGCTTCATGACCGGCCCGGCCTACGCCGAGTACATCGCCGCGTCCAAGACCTTCCCGGTGCTCAAGGACGTGCCCGATCCGCAGGGCGTCTCCTCCGTGCTGCAGGACGTCAAGAAGGCGTACGACACCGGCGCCGTCATCGCCTTCAACTCCGACATCCCCGGCATGGGCGGGCTGGCCCAGCTCATGTCCGAGCTGATCGCCGGGCAGAAGGACCCGCAGAAGGCGGCGACCCAGCTCCAGGGCCAGGTCGAGCAGGCGGCCAAGGCGGCAGGGCTGCCCGGATGGTGATGCGGAACAGGGCGGCCTGGCTGCCGTGGGCGCTGCCCGCGATCGTGCTGGTCACGGTCTTCTTCGTCGCCCCGTTCCTGCTCAACGTGCGGTTCGCGTTCTCCTCCTGGACGAGCTTCCGGGCCGAGATCACCTGGAACGGGCTGGAGAACGTCCGCACGCTGATCGACCAGGACCTGCTGGCCAACGCGGTCACCGTGACCGTGCTGTACGCGATCCTGTGCATGGCGATCCAGAACACGGTCAGCCTCTCGCTGGCCCTGGCCCTCCAGCGGACCAGCGGGATCAACACCGTCTTCCGCTCGGCGTTCTTCCTGCCGACGCTCATCTCGCCGCTGGCCGCCGGCTACATCTGGCGCGGGCTGCTGGCCCCCGACGGGGCGATCAACTCCTTCCTCGGCATCGAGTGGGCGTGGCTGGGCGAACCGGCCACCGCGCTGGTGGTGGTCGCGTTCATCGACGCGTGGAAGTGGAGCGGGCTGATCACCCTGGTCTACATCGCGGGCCTCAACTCCATCCCCAAGTCGCTGCTGGAGTCGGCGACCGTGGACGGCGCCGGCCCGTGGACCCGGCTGCGCCGGGTGGTGTTCCCGATGCTCGCCCCGGCGCTGACCTTCAACGTGGCGGTCACGCTGGTGGGCGCGCTCAGCGCGTACGACGTGATCGCCGCCACCACCGGCGGCGGCCCCGGCGACCACACGCGCGCCCTGAACGTGGTGATGCGCCAGCAATGGGGACAGGGCTTCTTCGGCTCGGCCAGCGCGCTGGGGTTCACCGTGACGCTGCTGGTGATCGCGACCGCCGTGCCCCTGGTGTGGTGGCTGCGGCGCAGGGAGGTGGCGGGATGAGAGCGGCGCTCAAGTACGCGGCGCTGACGCTCTTCGCGGTCCCGTGGGTGCTCGTGCCCGTCTGGCTCGTGGTCGTCAACTCCTTCAAGCCCGCGGGTGAGGCCGCCGAGCTGGGCCTCGGCCTGCCCAGGACGTGGGCGATCGCCGAGAACTACGGCATCGTGCTCGACCGGGGCGGCTACCTGACCGGGCTGCTCAACAGCCTCAAGGTGACCGTGCCGATCGTGATCGCGGTGGTGCTGCTCGGCGCGGCGGCGGCGTGGGCGTTCGGGCGCAGCCGGTCGCGGTGGCTGCAGGCGGCCTACTTCGTGATGGGGCTGTCGATCCTGCTGCCGCCGTCCATCATCCCGACCGTCTACCTGCTGCGCGCCCTGTCGCTGGACGGCGGCTCGCTCGGCTACGTGCTGACGATGACCGGCTGCCGCCTGGGCGTCGTGATCTTCCTGGCCACCGGGTTCGTCCGGGCGTTCCCGCCCGACCTGGAGCAGGCCGCCGCCATCGACGGCGCCTCGCGTCCGCAGGTGTTCGTGCGCATCCTGCTGCCGCTGCTGCGGCCGGTGCTGTTCGTCGGCGGCGTGATCCTGATCATCAACGTCTGGAACGACTTCTTCTTCGCCCTCTTCCTGCTCCAGGGCAGCGCGAACGCCACGCTGCCGCTGAGCCTGTTCCAGTTCGCCTCCGGCACCCTGCAGAGCCTGAACTGGAACCTCGTCTTCGCCCACGTCCTGCTCACCACGCTGCCCCTGGTGGCGGTGTACGCCGTCGCGCAGAAGCGCGTCCTGGCCGGCCTCACGGAAGGTGCACTGAAGGGATGACCACGCACGACATCGCGCTCGACTGGGTCAGGCGCGAGATCAAGGAGGGGCGGCTGCCGTGCGCGGTGTTCGGCGCCGCGACCTCCGACGGGATCCAGGTGCTGGAGGCGTTCGGCACCCACGACGGCCGCGGGACCAGGACCGACGACCACTTCGCGCTGTTCTCGGTGACCAAGCCGCTGATGGGCCTGCTGGCCCTGCGCCAGGTCGAACGCGGATTGTTGTCGCTGCGCCGCCCGCTGCGGGACGTGCTGCCGAACTTCGCCCGGCCCGACGTGACGCTCTGGCACCTGCTGACCCACACCGGCGGCATCGCCGAGCAGACGCTGACGCCCGACGACCTGGTGGAGCACCTCGTCACCGCGCCGTCGTTGTTCGAGGCGGGCACCCTCAGCCACTACTCCAACCTGGCCTTCGCCGGGATCGCGGAGATGGTCCGCGACGTCACCGGCCGCGACGTGGCCGAGCTGGTCGACTCCGACCTGAACACGCTGGTGCCGGGCGGCGGGCGGATCACCTTCGACCCGGCGTGCGAGGCGGCCGAGGTGCACGGCCTCGAACTGCTCGGGCCCGGCTTCGACTTCGACGCGTTCGTCCGGCTCCGCCACCCGGCGGGCGCGCTGTTCTCCCGCGCGGAGGACCTGCTGGCGCTGGGCGGGGCGCTGCTGCGCGGCGACCGCGCGCTGGTCCACCCGACCACCCTGGCCGCCATGACGACCCCGCAGACGACCGGCCTGGTCAAGCTGCAGCCCGACCCGGTCAACGCCGGGCAGGATTGGGGGCTCACCTGGAACCTGCGCCACTCGGCCCCCGGGCTGCTGGAACGCCGGCTGTACGGGCACGGCGGCGCCTCGGGCTGCCAGTGGTGGATGTACCCGGAGCAGGACGCGTGCTTCGTGCTGCTGATCAACGTGATGGCGCCGAGCCTGTCCGGCGTCGACGTCGACGGCCTGCACAACGCCTTCACCACCGGGCTCGATGCGTGAACCGGGACTCGGGGGTGCTCGACGTGCAGGTCTCGGGCGCGCAGACGCCCTACATCCGGCCGGCCCCGGCCGGTGCGCGGGCGGGCCTGACGTGCGGTCTGGCGGATCCGGTGGGCGTGGACGAGCCGTCGCCCCGCCTGTCGTGGGACGCCCGGACGACCGCGCAGTCCACCGTGGTGCTGTCCGCGGACGGGCGCGAGGTGTGGCGGTCCTCCGTGCCCGCCGGTTCGCACGGCGTGGACGTGCCGGACGAGCTGCTGGCGCCGCTGACCCCGTACACGTGGGAGGTGGCGGGGCAGGCGGCGGGCGCGTTCACCACGGGCCTGCGGGCGCGCGGCGCATGGGACGCGCCCTGGCTGCCGGGCGATCCCGAGGCGGCGGTGAGCCTGCGCGGGTCGTTCAGCTGGCGTCCCGCTCCGGCACGCGCCTGGCTGGCCGCCACCGCGCTCGGCGTCTACCGGGCGCTGCTCAACGGCACGCGGCTGGGCGAGGAGGAGCTGGCCCCCGGCTGGACCGACTACGGCCACCGGACGCGCTACCGGCTGCTGGAGCTCACCGAACTGCTGGTGCCCGGCGAGAACGAGCTGGAGTTGTGGCTGGCTCCCGGCTGGTACGCCGGTCACGTCGCCGGCGGCGGCCCGCGCCGCTACGGTGACCGGCCCGCGGCCAGCGCCCAGGTGCTCGTGCGGGACGACGACGGCCCGCGCCGCGTGTTCGCCACGGACGCGGCCTGGACCCGGCGGGACCTCGGCCGCCCGCGCGCCGACCTGGTGATGGGCGAGACCGTCCAGGCTCCTACCGAGGGGACCGGACCGGCCGGGACGACCGCCGCGCCGGAGATCCTGGTGGAGGCCGACCCCGCTCCCCCGGTCCGGGTGATCGGCACGGTGCCCGCCGTGTCGGTGACCGAGCCCGCGCCGGGCGTCCAGGTGGCCGACTTCGGGCGGAACGTCGTCGGGCGCGTCCGGCTGCACGTGGACGCGCCGGGGCCCGTGCGGATCGTCGTACGGCACGGGGAGGAGCTGACCGCGACCGGGCGGCTCTACACCGACAACCTGCGCACCGCGGACCAGCGTGACGAGTTCGTCCTCGGCCCCGGATCACACGTCGTGGAGCCCGCGTTCACCCTGCACGGGTTCCGCTACGCGGAGGTCACCGGCTGGCCGGGCGCGCTGACGCCGGACGACCTGGAGGCGGTGCTGCTGTCCTCCGCGCTCGCCGTCACCGGCTCGCTGACCGTGAGCGATCCCGCCGTACGGCAGCTCGTCGCCAACATCGGCGCGTCGGCGGACGGCAACCTGGTGAGCGTGCCGACCGACTGCCCCCAGCGCGACGAGCGGACCGGCTGGACGGCCGACATCTCGGTGTTCGGCTCGACGCTCAGCTTCCTGCGGCACACGCAGGCGTTCCTGTCCGGCTGGGTGACGACGCTGATCGACGGGCAGCGGGCCGACGGCGCGGTCCCGCACGTCGCGCCGGTGCTGCCCGAGTACGGCTACGACTCCCCCGTCTGGTCCGACGCGCTGGTCGAGGTGCCGTGGCTGCTGTGGCGGCGCTACGGCGACGACCGCACGTTGCGCCGCGCGTACGACCCGATGCGGCGGTGGGCCGGCTACTGCCTGGCGCAGTCCGACGACGGCCTCAGGCCGGGCCGGGCGCTGGGCGACTGGCTGGCCCCCGGCACGGTGGAGACGCCCAGGAGCCTCATCGCCACCGCCGCCCTGGCCCGCAGCCTCCGCCTGATCGCGCACACGGCCGCCGTGCTCGGCGAGCCGCACGCCCCCGAGTACGACGAGGCCGCCGCCCGCGTGTCGGACGCCTTCCGCCGGGCCTTCCTCGACGGCCCGAGGCTGCGCACCGAGACGCAGACCGGCTACGCCGTCGCCCTGGCCTGGGATCTCGTCCGGCCGGAGGACCGCGCCGCGGCGGCAGGGGCGCTGGCCGACCTGGTCCGCGCCGACGGGCACCGGCTCATGACGGGCTTCGTCGGCACCCCCCTGCTGCTGCCGGTGTTGTCGGAGACCGGCCACCACGACCTGGCGTGCCGGATCTTCAACCAGGAGGGCTACCCGTCCTGGCGCTACCAGCTCCGCGCCGGGGCGACCACCATGTGGGAACGCTGGGACGCCTGGCACCACCGGCACGGCCTGCAGACGCCGGCCATGAACTCCTTCAACCACTACGCCTACGGCTGCGTGGGCGACTGGCTGTTCCGGCACGTGGCCGGCCTGGGCGACGACCCGCGCGGTACGGGTGGCGGGTTCGGCGAGCTGCTGCTGCGTCCGGGTCCCGTCCCGCTGCTGCGCCAGGCACACGCCCGTTACGCGAGCGCGTCGGGGGCCGTCGAGTCGGGCTGGCGGGCCGGGCCCGACGGGGTGCAGTTCACCTTCGCCGTCCCCGAGGGCGTGACCGCCCGCGCGGTGCTGCCCGTACGCGGCGCCTGGGACGGGATGACCGTCAACGGCACCTTCCTCATGGGCCTGAACGAGCAGCTGCCGACCACCAGGCTGGCCGACGGCGGCTGCGCCCTCGACCTGCCGCCGGGCCGCTGGTCGTTCACCGCCCCCGCCGCCGCCACGTCCCACCTGCTCCAGGAGTGGGACGACCTGGGCCGGTGAACGTCAATCGGCGAGGTCGCCGAGCCAGCGCAGGGCGGTCAGGCTCGGCATGAAGCCGTATTCGCCGCCGCGCGTGACGACGAACCGGGGCAGGGACTCCAGGCGCCGCCGTACGGGACGCCGGGGGACGGTGAACTCACCGGAGCCGTCGGCGGAGCCGGTCAGGGGATCCCTGGCCGGGCCCGCGCCGAAGAAGACGCCGTCGTTCAGCCATTCGGTCTGGACGAACTCGAACTGCCGCCCGAGATGGGCGCCGACGAAGGCGAACATCAGCCCCCGGTCGGCGCCGTCGTCGTCCAGGACGCCGTCGGGCAGCGGCGGCCCGTAGACGGTGCCGCGCCTGATCATGCGGTGCAGCCTCGGGACGCCGGCCACCGCCGCGTCCCGGGGGTTGGCCCGGCGGATGTGGCAGCCGCCGGGCGTGGTGAAGCCGGCGGGGTCGTCCCGCTGGTACAGGAAGGCGTTGCGGCGGGCGGCGTCGGCGCCGAGGCCGGGGTCGTCGTGCAGCGGGCTGAGCGCCAGCGGCGCGCCGCTGCGCCAGCGGCCCATGATCTTCGCGGCCAGCAGCTCCTCGTCCTGCGGATCGGTGGAGTTGTCCCTGAGGTAGCGCCGGAACAGCGCGACCCGCTGGTGCAGCTTGCGGATCGCCACGTAGGTGCCGTTGCGTCCCAGCTCGTCGGGCTGGGGGATCTGGACGCCGCCCAGCTCGTCGGGGTGGCCGAGCACGAACTCCCCCGCCTTGAGCGGCGTCTCCAGGGGGTTGGACCCGGCGATGCCGCTGCCCTCGACGGCGGGATGGCTGACGCCGTCGCGGTAGCCGAAGGGTTCGGTCTCGGTGGGCAGGGCGTGGCAGTTCTGCCGCCAGATCGCCGTCACGCCCGGCAGGGCGTCGTAGGCGGGGCGGGCGCGTTCGATCGCGGCCTGCAGGCGCGCGTTGTCGGGCGCGAGCGCCGCCAGCACCACGTGCACGTCCGGTGTGCCGAGCGGGCGCTCCCAGCGGTCGGGGCCGCTGTCCCCGGTGTCCCCCAGGGCGGCGGCGCGTGCGGCCATGCCCTGCCGGAACTCCCACGCGAACGTCTCCAGCGACCGCCGGGGCACGCCGAGGGCCTTCAGCCCCTGGTAGGTGAGCGCGACGCTGACCCACGTCTCCCCCAGCGGGCTCACCGGGCCGGCGGCGGAGGTCACCACGGCGCTCACCCGCCGCATCAGTTCCCGGCCCTGCGCGCGGTCGTCGATGCGGAACAGCAGGTACGTCGCCGCGTACGGGGTCGGCCGCGCGCTGAGCACCCCGCGTTGGATGTCGTCCAGGCCGAGCATGGCCGGAGCGTGTTCGTTCACCGGATCTCGCTCACGTGGCTCTGACGAGGTTGTTCCAGAAGGCGCGCAGGCTGTCGTCGACGCCGAACAGCGAGCTGAAGATCGTGGAGTCGGCGAGGATCACGTCCCCGGCCCGGTCGCCGCGCGGTGGCAGCCACAGGAACATGTTGAACTCGGTGTTCCCCGCCTCGACGAACGGGTGCGGCGGCCTGGTCAGGTCGATCGGCTGCCGGCCCAGCACCCGGACGGCGTCCGGGTCGTCGGTGGTCACGGCGTAGTGGGGAAGGTGCATGTGGAAGTTGAAGTGGGACACCCCGGCCAGCCATCCCCTGGTGTCCAGGTCCCTGGCGACGGTCAGCGGGGCGTTCGTGCCCGCGTCCGTCACCGCGGGACGCAGCCCGTACCGGTTCTCCACCGGCACCCCCAGCCCCGCCATGAGTGACCGGGTGTACCTGCCGAACCGCTGCTGGCGGGGCACGAGCGCGTCGCCGTGATGGTGGTACTCCACGTCGCGGACGGCCATGTCGCCGGTCGCGCCGACGTCATGATGCGGCCCCAGGGCCAGGCAGGTCCCCTCGCGGGTGAGGAACGCGCGCACCGCCTCGATCTCCGCGGCCGTGGCCTCCTGCCCGGTGATCATGTGGTCCAGCCCCCACACGAACAGGGTGTCGGTGTCGGCCAGCACCCGCTCGTCCAGCGGGGTGTGGAAGCCGGCCTGGTCGACCCGCTGGTACACCGGCACCGGGTACCCGGTGACCTCGTGGACGAACCGCTGGAAGGGCAGCCAGCCCCAGAAGAACAGCTCCAGGCCGCCCGCGATGCCCTGCTGGAAGCGCAGCGGGTCGGACCACTGCGGATCCTCGTAGGCCGGCCACTGGACGCGGCGCACCTCGGTCATCGTGGAGAACCGGTTGTCCAGACCGGCCACGTCCTGGCCCGCCTCGGCCGGATAGCTCCAGGCGACGTAGATGCTCACCCGCCGCCGGCCGGGGGCGTACGGGCGCGGCACGTGGTCCTGGTTGTAGGTGCGTGCCGTCTTCGGCTCACTCATCTGATCTCCTGCGCCGTCCGGGGCCGTCACTGCAGCTGGTCGAGCATGTCCGACAGGGCGCTCTTGATCCGCAGAGCCTTCTTGATCTCGTCGGCGGTGACGTACGGGTACTCGCCGTACTCGATGAAGCTGGGGCAGTGATGTGCGCGGACAAACCGGACGAACGCCTCGGGGTTGGTCTTCCAGTCCTCGGGGAAACCTTCGAGGTTCTCGAACACCGTGTTCACCCCCGCCCGGGTGAACAGCGCGATGGCGTCTTCGGTGTACTTGTCGAAGTCGGTGTCGAAGATCCCCTGGTACATGAAGCGGGTGTCGTCGTCGAACAGCACCCAGCGCAGGTAGTGCAGCTTCAGAGGGGCCAGCAGGCCGGGGTCGTCCCGCAGCGCCTCGGCGAGCGTGTCGCCGTAGCCCCGGATGGCGTCGGCCCGGCCGGGCTTGACCCCGGCGATGATGGTGAAGCCGTAACACGCGGGGCCGCGCGGGAAGACGGGCCCGTACTTGCCCTGTTCCAGGTGGCCGGTCTCCTTCGGGATGACGACCGCCTGCGGCGTGATCTCCATGACCGTCCTCTCCGACGTCGTGCTCGTGGGAGGAAGGCTGAAGCGACCCGACTGACGCCATCGTCCCATACGGGGGTGGCGCGTCGCGGTATCCCGGCCGCCCGTGTCAGCGCGAGGAGCCGGGGACGCGCTCGGCGCGGCGGGCCGTGAGGCGGTCGGGGGCCGGCCAGCGCACGGCGTGGGCCCAGCCCGCCCGCTCGAACCACCGGATCAGCCGCGCGCTGGGGTCGAGCTGGCCCTTCAGCACGCCGTGCCGGGCGCAGGTGGGGTCGACGTGGTGCCAGTTGTGCCAGCCTTCGCCGAGCGTCAGCATCGCCACCCACCACACGTTGGACGAACGGTCCCTGGTGCGGAACGGGCGGTCGCCGAAGGTGTGGGCGATCGAGTTCACCGACCACGTGACGTGGTGCACGACGGCGTAGCGGACCAGGCCGCCCCACAGGAGCCCGCTCCACGCGCCCGCCCACGACATCGACCAGAGCCCGCCGGCGGCGGCCGGCAGCACGAACGACAGCAGCACGACCGCCGGGTAGGCGGCGTCGAAGCGGCGCACGTCCGGGTCGGCCAGCAGGTCGGGCACCCAGTGCCGGCGGCTGGAGCGCTGACGGGCCGTGTAGAACCAGCCGATGTGGGCGTGCAGCATGCCGCGCAGCAGGGCCGGGCCGCTGTCGCCGTAGCGCCATGGCGAGTGCGGGTCGCCCTCGCGGTCGGCGTACTTGTGGTGGCGGCGGTGCTCGGCGGCCCACAGGGTGAGGGGGCCCTCGACGGCCACGCCGCCGGCCAGCATGAGCGCGATGCGCAGCGCCCGGTTGGCCCTGAAGGCGCGGTGGGTGAACAGGCGGTGGTAGCCGATGGCGATGCCGAAGATGCTCACCAGGTACATCACGACCGCGATGGCCAGGTCGCGCGGGCCGATGCCCCACCCCCAGGCCGCCGGAACCGCGAGGGCCAGCAGCACCACGGGCAGGACGACCAGGACGACCAGATAGGCGGTGCGGCGGCCGGTGGTGACCGTCACCGTCTCCGCCGTGCCCGGCTGCGGCAGGGGTGACGTCACGTTTCCTCCCATGAGCGGTACAGGTCGATCAGGCTCCTTATTCAATGACCAGGCCCATGGACTGCGGCAATGTCCTGACAGTGACGGAGTCATTACCGTGAGGCACCAAAACAATGCACTCGATTGTCATGAAGAAAGGCTGTGGCGCCTCCCTAGATTGTGATTGCGCAAAGTGATCATCCCTGTGCGCTCCGATATCAGGCGGAAGGTCCACGGAATGGGTGCTGTCGATCAGGCGATCACGGGCGGCTATCTGGAGAGGTACGACCAGGCGCTGGCCAAAGACCCGATATCGGCGTTCGGCCTGGTCCGGGAGTGGATGCGGACCGAGTGGCGGAGCCTGTTCGCCGAGCTGCGCGAGCGGCGTCCGGTCTTCGTCACCCCCGCCTTCACGGTCGTGACCCGCTTCGCCGACGTGACCGAGGTGCTCGCCCACGAGCAGGTCTTCTCCGTCCGCGCCTTCGGTCCCCGCCTCGACGCCGCGCTGGGCGGCCCGTTCATGCTGGGCCGGGACGCCACGCCGATGAACTGGCGGGAGAAGGGCCTGATGCAGCTCATGCTCGCCCCGGAGGACGCGGCCGGCGTGCGCGAGCTGACCGGCCGCCTGGCCGACGAGCTGCTCGACGCCGCCGGGCCCGGCGGGCGCCTGGAGGCGGTCGAAGGGCTGTTCCGCCCTGTCGCCCTCGGCGTGTGCGCGCGCTATTTCGGCGTTCCCGGCCCCGACCCGGTGACCCTGGGCCGCTGGACGCGGGCGATCGTCGCCGACGGCTTCGCCAACTTCCTCGGCGACCCCGAGCTCCAGGCGGCGTCCGTCAAGGCGGGCGCCGAGCTGGTCGGGCACCTGTGTGACCTGCTCGCCGAGCACCGGGCCACGCTGCGCGCCGGCCGGGACCTCCCCGACGACGTCTTCGCCCGTCTGGTCCGCACGTCCCCGCCCGCCGTGGCCGACGACCGCATCGTGATCAACATGGCCGGGCTGCCGCTGGGTTTCGTGGAGAGCGCGCCGGGGGCCATGGTCGAGGCGGTCGAGCAGCTCCTGCTGCGCCCGCGGGTGCTGGCGGAGGCGACGGCCGTCGCCGGGGACCCCGAGCGGTTCGACCCGTACGTCTGGGAGGCCCTGCGGTTCAGCCCGTTCTTCAAGCTGCTTCCCCGGCTGTGCGAGCGCGACCACGTGCTGGCCGCCGGCACGCCGCGCAGCACGGTGATCCCGGCGGGCACGTTCGTGCTCGCGGCGCCGGCCTCCGCCATGTTCGACGCGGCCGTGGTGCCGGAGCCCGGCGAGTTCCGCCTCGACCGTCCCCGTCACCATCAGCTGTTCTTCGGCTCCGGTCATCACGCCTGCCTCGGCGTGCACGTGGCCGAGGTGGTGATCGCCGAGACCGTACGCCGCCTGCTGCTGCGTCCGGGCGTACGGCTGCTGCCGCCGCCGGAGGGCCGGGTGGAGCGGTCACTCGGGATCTTCCCCGACACCTTCGCCCTCGGGCTCGGCACCGGCGCGCGGGAAGGCTGACGATGGCGGCGAGCCGAGCACGCAGCATCGCCACGGACGGCCTGTCCAACCGGCTCAGGTTCCTGGCCCTGACCCGCGGCCGGCCCCTCTGGGACCTGCTGCAGAGCAGCCGCCCGGTGCGGCGCCGGATCAACGCCTCGCTGATCGACCACGCGATCCGCGAGATGCCGCCGCGCCCCGAGCCGCTGAGCACCATGGCCGACTACACCTCGTGGGCCTCGCTGACCGACCGCACCTACAGCGGCAGGCACCTGCCTCCGGTCGCCGTCGCCGAAGAGCGGCTGCCCACGCCGGACAGGGCCGCCGACCTGTTCACCCGCGGCGAGTCCATGATCCCGTGCCCACGCTCCACGGTGCTCTTCGCGTACTTCGCCCAGTGGTTCACCGACGGCTTCCTGCGCGGCGACGTCAACGTCCCGCGCGACCCGCGCAAGAACAGCTCCAACCACCACATCGACCTCAACCAGGTGTACGGCCTCGACGAGGCGGCGACGGCCGCGCTGCGCGCGTTCGACGGCGGGCTGCTCAAGAGCCAGTCGGTCGAGGGCGGCGAGTTCCCGCCCCACCTGTGCGCGAACGGCAAGATCAAGCCGGAGTTCGCCCCGCTGCGCGTCATCCGCTTCGACCAGCTCTCCGACGCCCAGCGCGACACGCTGTTCGCCACCGGCAGCGACCGGGGCAACGGCCAGATCGGCTTCACCATGCTCACGGTGCTGTTCCTGCGCGAGCACAACAGGGTGGCGCGGCTGCTGGCCCGGGAGAATCCGCGCTGGGACGACGAACGGCTGTTCCAGACCGCCCGCAACATCCTCATCGTGCTGCTGATCAAACTGGTCGTCGAGGAGTACATCAACCACATCACCCCCTACCACTTCCGGTTCGCCCTCGACCCGTGGTTGTCCACGCGGCTCGACCACGCGGCCTGGCACCGGCAGAACTGGGCCTCCGTGGAGTTCAACCTCGTCTACCGGTGGCACAGCCTGGTCCCGTCCCGCCTGTCGGTGGCCGGGCGGGAGCTGCCGATGGCCGAGACCTTCTTCGCCGGCTCGCTGATCCCCGGCCCCGGTCTCGGGCGGCTGTTCGAGGACGCCTCCCGCCAGCGCGCCGGCCGCATCGGCCTGTTCAACACCGACCCCGTGCTGCGCGAGATCGACGTGGCCAGCCTCGCCGACTCCCGGGTGCTCGGCCTGGCCCCGTACAACGGCTACCGCGAGCACTGCCGCTTCCCCCGGGTGCGCGCCTTCGAGCAGATCACCGGCGACCGGCGGGTCAGCGGCGCGCTGCGCGACCTCTACCGCGACGTGGACGACGTCGACCTGTACGTCGGGCTGTTCGCCGAGGAGCCCGGCTCCCCCGACGCGATCCTGCCGCCGCTGCTGACCAAGATCATCGCCATCGACGCCTTCTCCCAGGCGCTCACCAACCCGCTGCTGGCGCCGCGGATCTTCAACGCCGCCACGTTCTCCCCCCAGGGCCTGCGGATCATCGCGGCCACGCGCACGCTGTCGGACGTGCTGCGCCGCAACACGCCCGAGGACCCGGCCCCCCGCTTCGTCAGCATGTCCCGGCGGGCCCGGCCATGACCGGCGACCACGATCCGGCCGCCGGGCCCCTGCGCGCCCTGGCCCGGGAGCTGGTGGACATCGCGGTCACCATCCACGGCGCCGCGTCGCACGCCACGGCCGCGCTGTCCGACGACGCGCTGCTGCGCGCCGTGCCACGCGCTCCCACGGCGGCCGGGCCCGCCTACCGCGCGCTGCTGAGGGTCACGACGAACGGCCGGGGCCTCGGTCACTCGTTCACCGGGGGCCGGCTGGCGACCGCGGCCGCCAAGGCCGGCGCCGTGCTGGGGGCCGAGAGCCTGGCCGTACGGGTGCTGGCCACGTCGTTGCGGTTGCGCGTGGCGGCGGTGGCGGTCGCCCATCCCGAGCTGACCGAGGATCCCATGCTCGTCCGGCTCATCGAGGCGGCCGCCGCCGACCGCGACGTGGAGGCCGTGCGGGCCCTGCGCGCCCTGCTCAAGGACCGTGGCGCGGTGCGCGCGCTCAGCCAGCTCGCGCCGGTCTTCGGCGAGGTCCTGGCGCTGCGCGCGCTGCTGGACGAGAACCCGCTCAACGACGCCGCCGCCTGGCTCATCGCGACGGGACGGGGCTTCGCCACCGCCGATCCGCTCTTCGGCGTGAGCAACAGGGCGATCGCCGTCCTCGACGTCGGGGACGGCGCCGCGCGCCGGGTCGAGCTGACCGCGGCCGAGTCGGCCCGGCTGTGCGCGCGCGGGTCGCTGCTCGGCTTCCTGTCCAACATCAGCACGATCGGCACCACCGGACGGGCCCTCCTCCAGAGCATCGAGGGGCCGGACGGCGTGATCCGCCACGTCCTGCACGCGCCGGGCATGCGCGTCGGGCGTCCCGACGGCGAGTCGCCCCAGGACCTGCTCGGCGCGTTCAGCAGCGCCGTCCTGGCCGCCAGCCCCTACAGCCGCGCCCTGGCCCAGGCCGTCGCCGACTACGGGCCGCCGCAGGGCGCCGAGCTGGCGCTGGTCGGGCACAGCGCGGGCGGGGCGGCGATCATGAACCTGGCCCAGGACCCCGCCTTCTGCGCCCGGCACACGGTCACGCACGCCGTCGCCGTCGGCTCGCCCGTCGACTTCAAACGCCCCGCCGACCCGCGCACCTGGGTGGCCAGCGTCACCAACCAGCACGACATCATCCCCACCCTCGACGGGCAGGGCGCCGGCACCTGCTTCGACCTGCACCCCGACTGGTACGTGGTGGACTACAGCGACTCCACCCACATGTTCCCGCAATGCCACAGCATCGAGCGCTATCTCGCCAACCTCACCGACGACCTGCCCGAGGCCCGCGACCTCATCGAGCAGCGGCTCGGCCCGTACCGGGGGCGGGTCGTGCGTTCCCAGGCGTACCTGCTGTTCGACCGTCCGCCCGCGCCGGAGCGGTCGCCCTTCCCGGCCGTGCCCGTCCATGCGGTCGACGGGCCCGAGGGGGCCGTCGAGCTGCCGATCCGGTGCCGCGACGGCGAGGCGCTCACGGCCTGCTTCGCCGTCTGCCCGGCGGCGGTGGCCGGGCTGCTGGCGGGCACGGGGCTCGGTCCCGTCGTACGGGTGGCGGGGCGGGCGCTGGTCGTCGTGCACGCCGCCCGGAACCGGCGCACCGGCGTGGGCGATTACGCGGAGCTGCAGGTGGGCGTCGTGGTGCCGGGGCCGTTCCGGTCGCCGGAGTCCGGCCTGCCGTGGTGGGGCTCCCGCCTGCCCGGCCTGCTGCGGGACGCGGACGCGCGCCGCTGCGGCGGCTTCCTCGTCGGCTCGGCGGTCGACAGCGCGGTCGTCCAGGCCCTGGGCGCGCGGCTGTGGGGCGGCGAGACGTACCTGACGGCTCTGGAGCTGCGGCTCGGCGCGCGGTCCGCGCACCTCGCCGCCGACCGGATCCTCACCCTGCGCGGGCGGCTCGGTCCCGGCCTGCCGCTGAACGATCCCGGACTGGTCGGCTATGCCCGTGAGGGCGGCGCGGTGCTGCGGTCCCGCGTCCGCGCCCGCGGGCGGGCCCGGCTGCACGTGGCGCCGTCGCTGCGGCTGGCCGTCGAGCCGCGGTCGGCCCACCCGCTGGCCGATCGGCTGCGCGAGCTCGGCCTCGACGGCGCCCGCCCGCTGCTGTGCCTGTCGGCCACCACCCGCCGGACGCTCCGGGACGCCGCCGTCCCGGTGCCGACGGGCTGACGGAGGAGCCATGTCCGCCCGGATCGCCGCGATCGTCGCGCACGCCGAAGTCCTGCGCGCGGACGCCCGCGCCCTCGCCGCCTGTGCCGAGCGTCTGCGCGCCGTCGAGGCAGGTCTGAAGGCGGGCGACGGGACGCCTGCCTGGTTGCGCGCGGCGTTGACCGCCCATCTGGCGGCGTGCGTGACCGCCGCCGCCGACCTGGAGGCGTCCGCCCGCCACCTGCTGCGCTACGCGGCCAAGGCGGGCGCCGAGCATCCCGAGCACATGCGGCCTGGTTGCGACGAGCCCGGCCGGTAGCGGTGTCAGCCGTCCGCGCGCGGCTCCGGCTGCCGTCCCGGGTCGGGCGGGGCCGCCGCCCGCTCCCGCGCGGCCCGGGCTTCGGCGGCCTTGGCCCGCCCCTCGGCGCGTACCAGGTGGACGACGCCGGCGATGAAGGCTCCGCCGACCACGACGGGGGGCGCGAGAGCGGCCACGATCTCGTACACAGGGACACCTCTTTCCGGGCTGGTTGCCCAGGACATGGAGAACGCCTACGTCTTGGTGGCGCCGCTCACCCGCCCGCCAGGACGACCGCGGCCACGATCAGGGCCAGGACCAGGACCGCCACCACGCTGACGGCGAGGACGATCCTCGAATCGGTCGACATCTTCCGCCTCCCCGGACAGCGCCCGCCCGACCTCGGAGCGAAAACTTCTACACCACGTAGAACTTTTACCGCACGTCGGATGGGAAGCCAAGCCCGGGGACGGCCGCCCTGAGCGTGGGCGGCCTAGACGACGAGGCAGACCAGCGGCGCGATCAGCACCGCCAGCGGCCCGCTCAGCTGCAGGACGGCCGCCGAGTAGGCCGCCGCCGACACCCAGCGGGGCCGGCCGCGCCCGTCGAGCAGGCGCTCCAGCCGTTCCACCACACCGGCGTCGGCCAGGGCGAACGTGGCCGCCCCCGGCTCGGCGCCACCGCCCGCCATGCGGACCAGGGCACG
Organism: Nonomuraea sp. NPDC005692; assembly: GCF_040631115.1. NCBI lineage: Bacteria > Bacillati > Actinomycetota > Actinomycetes > Streptosporangiales > Streptosporangiaceae > Nonomuraea > Nonomuraea sp. NPDC005692. The sequence goes on from NZ_JBEXYU010000020.1 coordinate 63,249, forward strand.
CGCCAGAGGCAGCTCTCCGTGCACGCGGCGGGCGTGGTCGTCGGCGATCATCTCCAGCAGCACCGCCACCGCCTCGCGTGCCGTGCGCGCGGCGGGCAGCCACGAGAACGCGTGCGACAACGCCACGAACGGCAGCAGGGCCAGATGGTGACGGCCGCGCGCGTGCGCCCGCTCGTGCTCCAGGACGGCCCGCAGCTCGGCCGGCGTCAGCGCGTCGAGGGTGCCCTGGCTCAGCACGATGCGTCGGCGTCTGCCCGGCACGCAGTAGGCCACCTGCCCGGCCACCGGCAGCACGTAGGCGTCGTAGGCCGGATGGTGATCGGCCACCACGTCGACCAGCAGGCGCTGCCGCCGCCGCTCGCGAAGGGTCTTGGCCGTGGCCCGCGCCGTGTGCACGGCCAGCCAGCTCAGCAGGCCCGCCGACCAGGCCAGGGCCAGCAGGTGCGGCGGGCCGAGGCCGACGAGCCCGTGGCCGCCGGCGATCTGCCGCAGCAGCGTGTGCATGCCGTGCGGGAACACCGCCGCCAGCGGCGCGACCGCGGCCACCAGGCCGAGGCCGACCGCGCCCAGGCCCGCCCCCAGCCCGATGGCCTGCCACAGCGCCAGAGCCGCCCGCGGGCAACGATATGACCAGGCGGCGCCGGCCAGAGCCCGGGCGACGCGGCCGCCCAGCGTCACCGGCAGCAGCGCCACCCCGGCGGCGACGAACCAGGCGATCACCGCGCCGGTCCGTCCTGCTCCTCCAGCGCGTCGCGCAGCGCCGCGGCCACCTCGGGCGTCACCGTGCCGACGAACCGCTGCACGGCCGCCACCACGTCGCCGGCCTCCGCCAGCGCCGCGCGCATGGCCTCGGCGACGAAGGCGTCCTTGCCCGCGGTGGCCTTGTAGAGGTGGGCCCGGCCGACGCGCTCGCGGGCGACCATGCCCTTGTTCGCCAGGCGCATCAGCACGGTCAGCACCGTCGTGACGGCGGGCTGGGAGGGCAGGCCGGCCGCGAGGTCGTGGGCGAACATGCCCTGAGGATGCCGCCACAGGGCTTCCATGATCGATCGCTCGAGATTGCCGAGTTGCATCCGCGCCTCCTCCCGAGTTCTACCGGAGGTAGAAGGCTACCGCGGACGCGGTCAGGAGTCCGTCCGGGCGGTCTCGGCGGGATGCGGGGCCGCCGATGAGTTTCGCGACCGCGGCGGGTCTGTCCCTGTGCATCGCAGGCCCACGACCGATCAGTGAGGGACCATGAGCGCGAACGCACTACCGCCCGTCGTCGACGCCGAGACCTGGCGGCTCCGGCTCGACGAGCTGCGGGCCAGGGAGAAGGCCGCCACCCGCGAGCTCGACGCCATCGCCGCCCAGCGCCGTCGCCTGCCGATGGTGCGGATGCCCGACTACGTCCTGGAGGGCGAGGACGGGCCGGTCCGGCTGGCGGACGTCTTCGAGGGCAGGCGGCAGCTGATCGTCTACAACCACATGTGGTCCCCGGGCAAGGAGTGGCAGTGCCCGGGATGCACGGGGTTCACCGCGCAGTTCACCCGCCTGGAGTTCCTGGACGGCTACGACGCGCGGTTCGTCGTCGTCACCCAGGGCCCGATCGAGGAGGCCCTGGCCTACAGGCGGCGGGTCGGCAACCGGATGACCTGGTACTCGACGGCCGGCAGCCCGTTCGGGGCCGACGTCGGCGCGCCGCCCGGCGCGGGCTTCGCCGTGAACGCGTTCCTGCGCGACGGCGACGCGGTGTACCGCACCTGGCACACCGACGGCCGGGGCACCGAGCAGCTCACGCACACCTTCGCGCTGATCGACCTGCTGCCGTACGGGCGGCAGGAGGAGTGGCAGGACTCCCCCGACGGCTGGCCGCGCTCGCCGGCCTACAGCGGCTGGCCCTCCTCCCAGGACGTCGCCCGGCGCTACGGGCCGGACCAACAGGTTTAGCGATCTTCGTGCATGTCAGGGGGAAGGACATGACGGACGACTTACAGCCCATGCCCGATGACTGGACGAGAGCACTGGCCGTCGTGGCCCATCCCGACGACATGGAGTTCGGCAGCGCCGGCGCCGTGGCCGCCTGGACCGGAGCCGGCAAGGAGGTCGGCTACCTCCTGCTCACCCGCGGCGAGGCGGGCATCGACTCGATGCCGCCGGACCAGGCGCGGAAGGTTCGGGAGGAGGAGCAGCAGGCGAGCGCCGCCATCGTCGGCGTCTCGTCGGTCGAGTTCCTCGACCATCCCGACGGCGGGATCGAGCACTCCCCCCGGCTCCGGCACGACCTGGTGGCGGCGCTGCGCCGGCACCGGCCCGAGCTGGTGATCACCTTCAACCACCACGACTTCACCTTCACCGGGAAGTGGAACAGCCCCGACCACCGCGTCACCGGCCGGGCCGTGCTGGACGCGGTCCTCGACGCGGGCAACCGCTGGATCCTGCCCGACGCGGGCGCCGAGCCGTGGGGCGGCGTCAAGTACGTGGCGATCGCCGGTTCCGTCCGGCCGACGCACGCGGTGGACGTGACCGGGTACCTGGACGCGGCGCTGGCCTCGGTCGAGGCGCACGCGGCGTACCTGTCGGCGCTGGGGGTGCCGCCGGGCGGGGCCCGGGTGCCGCTGGAGGGGTTCGTGAACGCCGCGGGGCAGCGGTTCGGCGGCCGTCCGGCGGTGCCGTTCGAGCTGATCTCCTGCTGAACGCCGCCCGGCCCGGCCCGCCGCGCGCGGACCGGGCCGGGGGCGGCTCGTCCGCCGTCAGTTGACCTCGTCGACGTACTCGGCCAGGCGTTCCTCGTCCACGACCAGGTACGGGTCCGAGGTGGGCAGGACCAGGCCGGCGTCCTTGAATCGTTTGAGGAAGAAGCCGACGCGCGACCGCGTGGTGCCGACCATGCCGGAGAGTTCTTCCTGGGTGATGCGTTCCTCAATGGCCCGCACATTCGGGGCACGGCGCTTACCGATCTTTCTGGATAAGCGCAGCAGAACGGAGGCCAGGCGCTGTTCGCTGTCCATCGTGACCATTGTCGCGATCACTTCCTGCTGTTCCCGCAGGCGTAGTGCGAGATAGTCGATGAATCCGTCCATGAGTTCGTTCTCGGCCATGGCGGCGCGGAAGCGGGCGGCCGGGATGCGGCGGACCCAGGTGGTCCGCATGGCGGTGGCCGTCTCGCTGCGCTCGGCCCCGAGCAGGGAGGACTCGCCGAAGATGTCGCCGGCGGTGAAGATCGAGAGCAGGCATTCCTTGCCGCAGCGCGCGTACATCTGGGTCTTGATCTGGCCGCTCTCGATCACGTAGATGTTGCTGTCGCGCTGGCCGCAGTTGTAGATGTTGGCGCGTCTCGGCACCCTGATCGAGCAGGCGCCCGACGTTTCCTGCGAGATGAAGGAGCGGAGCCCGGCTCTCAGTTGCGCAGCGTCGGATGGCTTCATTTACCCCGCCCCTCGGAATTCATTTCATGTTGTCGTTGCCCCTACCCATCAATCGACTGATTAACAAGCCGCCCCATAATTCTCTGATATGTCCGGAGAATTGCCTGGAAGCGGATTTCGGCTCTTATCGGGCCGCTGCTGAGTCAATAAAGTCCCGGGCCATATCCATCAACTCCGGGTCACCCTTGAACAGCGATATGTGGTCGCCGTGCGCCCGCAGATGCAGGACGGCGTCCGGCAGCGCCGCCGCCACCGCCTTCGACCCCGCCGGGTGGGCGGTCTCGTCGTCGTGACTGGACACCACCAGGACGGGCCGGTCGATCCCGGCCAGCCAGGGGCTCACGTCCGTCGTCATGATCTCGCCGTTCAGGCGGCAGTAGCGGTGCAGCAGCTCGGGCGTCGCGTACGGGTAGACCACCAGGTGCGCCAGGTCGGGCGGCACCGAGGAGAGCATCGTCTGGCAGAGCACGGGATGGATGGCGGCGGCCCGGTCGGGGCCGGTCGCGGCCATCTCCATGAGCGCCACCAGGTTCTGCTGGTGGTGGGTCCGGTCGGCGCCCTTCACGGCGGCGAAGTCGCCGTGCCAGAGGCTGAGGGAATCGACGCGGTCCGGGTCGAGGTGCGCGGCGGCCAGGCCGATGACGGCTCCGCCGCACAGGCACATCAGATGCGCGCGCCGGACGCCGAAATGGTCCATGACCGCGAAAAGGTCACCGGCCTGCGCCGTCACCCCCACGTCCGGCGGCTGCGCCGAGGGGTCCTGCCCGAACAGCGCGCGGGTCTCCCAGGTGAGGACGTGATGGGTGCGGGACAGGAAGCGCATCCACTGCTCGCACAGGCGGGCCGGCATGCCGCAGGCGGCCACGATCACGACGGCCGGGGCCTGCGGGTCGCCGGCCGCGTAGGCGGGCAGCGGCGGGCCTCCGTCCGCCGGCGCGACCTCCTCGCGCACGCACAACCCTTCGAAGCCGTCCCGCGCCGCGCCGTCCACGACCTCGTCGACGACGGCCGGCGGCAGGTCCTCGCCCATGCCGTCGCGGAGCGCGAGATGGTCGCTGACCAGGCGTTCGAAGGTGTCGAGCGAGGAGTGGTCGGTCAGTGCGAACTCCGGTGCGCCCAGCCGTCGGGTCACACGGCCCAGGAGGGAGGCGAGGCCGGGCGGGCCGGCCAGGCGCACCGGATGCCGCAGGACGTCCACCAGCGGCCGCGTGTCCTGCACGGCCCGGGTCAGACGTCTCAGTTCGGCGGCCACGAGATGATCACCGCATTCCGTGGGTGGCGGGAGGGCGCGCGGGTCGCCGCGCGCCATGGGCGGGGAGAGGCCGGGTGGCGGGAGGAAACGCGGGTCGCCGCGCGCCGTGGGATCGGAGAGGTCACGGCGGGCCTCATCGGGTGGTGAAGGGATGGCCGGTGGTGGTGGCCGTGGCGATCCGGTTGTTGGGGTTGGTGTTCTGGCCGGTGACCAGGACGGCGCCGTACCGGTCGAGGCTGACCCGGCCGCCGTACTCCTCGATCTCGTCGGTGTCCGGGTAGACGTCCACCTTGGTCGGGACGTACCGGGCCGCGAACCCCAGGCGCATCTCGTCGGTCAGGCCCCGGTGCGGCAGCGAGGCGTGCATGAGCGTCGACCAGAACAGGATGGCCTCCCCCGGCCTCATCACCATGGAGACGGCCTGGGACTCGTCGGGCTTCCAGTCGGGGTCGATCTGCAGGTCGCGGTAGTCGTAGCCGAAGAAGCCGCGCCGGACGCCGTCCTTGTCCTCCTGGTTGATCTTGTTGGGGTCGTAGTGCATGCGCTTGGTCTCGTCGTAGAACATCGTCTCGTGGGTGCCGGGGATGAACTGCAGGCACCCGGTGTCCTCGTTCGCCTCGGTGAAGGCGGTCCAGACGGTGATCGTGCCGCCGAACTCCTCCGCCTGCGGCCAGACGATCTGCGGCTTGCCGGAGGCGTTGGCGAAGGTGTCGGCCTGGTGCCAGTCGGTGCCCTCGTCCCCGGGGTACTTGGGGAAGAACTCGGTGCGCCAGCAGAGCACGTCCGGGCCGAGCACGCTGACCACGCGGTCCACGATCTGCGGCCGGCTGATGTGGTCGGCCAGGAAGGCCGAGTCCAGGTGCCGGTCGTAGTTGGAGATGTTGGTGTTGCCCGAGGAGGCGGCGTCGTCGCGGTAGACGGCGTTGCTGCGGTCCATGAGACGCATGCGCTCGCGCCGCCAGTTCTGGCGCATCTCGTCGATCTCGTAGACCTTGAACGGGCCGAAGTAGCCCTGGGTGTGGAAGCTCTTCAGCTCCTCGGGGGTCATCGAGTGCTCGCCCCGGACGGTGGTCTCGTGCATGGTCTATCCCCTCACGGTCAGTCGTTCCTCGACGCAGGAGGCCAGGGAGGCGACCGACGCCTCCTCCTCCAGCTCGCGTCCCGTCAGCTCCAGCCCGAAGCGCTCGTTCACCTGGGCGATGATGCGGGTCATCGCCAGCGAGGTCGCCCCCAGGTCGAACAGGTCCACCTGGGGTGGCACCTCGTCGCGTTCGAGCACGTCCTCGGCGATGCGCTGCACGACCTTGGCGGCCGACGATGCCTGCGCGGACCTGGCCAGAGCGGCGCGGTCCGCCTTTCCCTGCGGCGTCATGGGGATCTCCGACACGATGTGGTAGGTGGACGGGCGGGCGTGCGCCGGCAACCGGCTCGCGGCCCGCTCGGTGAGCTGGTCGATCAGGTCCGGGCCCGGATCGCCGTCCGGCACGACGAAGGCCAGCAGCCGGACGTCGCCCTCGCCGTAGTCGCGGTGGGCCACCACCGCGTGAGCGACCCGCGGATGGTCCAGGAGGCACAGCTCGATCTCCCTGGGCTCCAGGCGGAACCCGCGGACCTTGATCTGGTCGTCGGACCGCCCGAGGTAGGCGTACTCGCCGCCGGGCAGGCGGGTGACGACGTCGCCGGAGTCGTAGCGGCGGCCGCCGTCCGGCGCGACCGTGAACCGCTCGGCGGTCAGCTCGGGCCGGTCGAGGTAGCCGCGGGCGAGCCCGGGGCCCGAGACGTGCAGGGTCCCGGTGGCGGCCGGGCGTCCGTGCTCGTCGAGCACGTCGAGGCGCAGGTCCGGGATGGGCACGCCGATCGGGCTCAGCTCGGGGTGGTCGAGGTCGGCCGCGCGGACGCGGCGGTAGGTCACGTGGACGGTGGTCTCGGTGATGCCGTACATGTTGACGAGCTGGGGGCTGTCGTCGCCGTAGCGGTCGATCCACGGGGCCAGCAGGTCGACGTCCAGCCGCTCGCCGCCGAAGACGATCCGGCGCAGCCGGTACGGCGAGGGCTCCTCCTGCCGGGCGTCGGCCGCCACCAGGTGCCGGAACGCGGACGGCGTCTGGTTCAGCACGGTGACGCCCTCCGCCACCAGCAGCCGGCGCAGCGACTCGGGCGACCTGGCCACCTCGGCCGGGACGATCACCAGCCGGCCGCCGTACAACAGCGCGCCCCACAGCTCCCACACCGAGAAGTCGAAGCTGACGGAGTGGAAGAGCGTCCAGACGTCGTCGTCGCCGAAGCCGAACCACTGCTCGGTCCGCTCCAGCAGGCGCACGACGTTGCGGTGCTCGACCAGCACCCCCTTGGGCGCGCCGGTCGAGCCCGAGGTGTAGATGACGTAGGCCAGGTCGTCGTCGCGGGCCGTGGCCGCGGGGCGTCCCTCGGGCGGTTCGGCGTCGGCGAGCACGACCTCGCCGGGCAGGACGCCGCCGAGCCGGCCGGCCACCCCGGACGTCGTGACGACCGTGCGGACCCCGCTGTCCTCCAGCAGGTACGCGATCCGCCCCGCCGGGTAGCCGGGGTCGATCGGCACGTACGCGCCGCCCGCCTTGAGTATCGCGAGCAGCCCGGCCACCAGGTCGATGCCGCGGTCCGCGCACAGCCCCACCAGCACGCCGGGGCCGGTCCCCGCGGCCTGCAACAGGCAGGCCAGCCGGTCGGCCCGGGCGTCCAGGTCTCCGTAGGTGATCTCCTCGGCGCCGCAGGTCACGGCGATCCGGTCGGGGGCCTTCGCGGCGCGCTCGGCGAAGATCTCGTGCAGGCAGCGGCCGGTCATGTCGCGTACATCCCCCAGTGGTGCGGGGTGAGCCCGGTGTCGGTCATGCTGCCGGGCACGAACATCCTGGCCCAGGTGCCGCCGCCGCGCTCGGGCGCGATGCGCTGCTGGAAGTACAGGTCCCGCACCTTCTCGTCCTTCACGTGCAGCGCCAGGACCTTGTAATAGGTGCTCAGCGACTTCATGTGGATCAGCCAGTGGATGCGGTCGGCCGCGCCGAAGGCCTCCTCGTAGACGAAGACGGTGGCCTCGCCGGGCAGGTTCTCGTTGATGGACTCGGCGGCCTCGCGGGCGAACGTGCGCCCCTCGGACCGGAAGTCGTAGTCGAGCTGGGCGGTCCGGTGCAGCAGCAGGCCGCAGTTGCCCGAGTGGACGAGCTGCTCGTAGGGCTGCGGCACCTGCTCGCGGGCGCCGGGCAGCCCGGTGATCTCGCCCTGCTGCAGGTAGACCGTGGACTGCTTCTCGCGCTCGCCGTCGACCGCGGTCCCGTACATGCCCCAGAACTGGGGGAGCAGCACGGTCTCGGTCATGCTGCCGTCGACGAAGATCTCGTCCCAGCCGCTGTCGGCGGTGTTGTCGCGGTACTCGCCGTCGGAGGTGCCCATGTGCACCATCTGCTCGTAGGCGTGCAACGAGCTGAGGTGGATCAGCCAGTGCAGCCGGTCCTTGGTCCCGAACGTCTCCTCGTACAGGAAGACGCTGGCGACTCCCACCTGCTTGGCGGTCACCATCTCGGCCATCATGCGGGCGAACTTGCGCCCCTTGGCGTGGGAGCCGTTCCTGACCTGCGCGGTCCGCTCGACGATCACGCCGGCCGTGGCCGAGTTGATCAGATCCGCCGCGGGCACCGAGGTCTGCTGCTCGGCCGGCGGGATGACGGGATTCGGGTTGGTCATCGTTCCACTCCGTCTGTCGGCTTGTTCGTCACGCTAATGAGGGCCCGCCGTGCTGCCTGCTCAATAGTGAGCAGGGGCTTCACAGCGGGATGTTGGTGTGGTCGCCGCGCAGCGGCACGGCCTTGAGCAGGGCCTCGGCGAGCCGCCGCCGGGTGCCGGCGGGCTCGATCACCTCGTCCACGACGCCGATCTCCACGGCCTTGCCGACGCCGCCGGCCTCGCGCTCGTGCTCGGCGACGAGCCGGCGGCGCAGCTCCTCGCGCCCGTCCTGCGGGCCGTCGCGCAGCTTCCTGCGGTGCAGGATGTCCACGGCGGCCTCGGCGCCCATGACGGCCACCTCGGCGGTGGGCCAGGCATAGACCGCCGAGGCGCCCAGGGCGCGGGAGTTCATGGCGACGTACGCGCCGCCGTAGGACTTGCGCAGCACGAGCGTCACCCGGGGCACGACGGCCTCGGCGAAGGCGTGCAGCAGCTTGGCGCCGCGCCGGACCACGCCGTCCCACTCCTGCCGGACGCCGGGCAGGTAGCCGGGCACGTCCACGAGCACGACGAGCGGCACGCCGAGCGAGTCGCACATGCGGACGAACCGTGCGGCCTTCTCGGCCGCCGCCGCGTCGAGGCAGCCCCCCTTGCGCAGGGGGTTGTTGGCGATGACGCCGACGGTCCTGCCGGTCAGCCGGCCGAGCGTGGTGACGAGGTTGGGCGCCCACTTCGGGTGCAGCTCCTCGCCGGGGCCGTCGAGCAGCCGGGCGACGACGGGATGCACGTCGTAGGCGCGCTTGGCGCGTTCGGGGAGCAGGCCGCCGAGCTCGGGGTCGTCGCGGGCCTCCCAGGGGCGCAGCTCGCCCTGGCCGCCGAGCAGGGTGGTGATCCGGCGGGCGGCGCCGACGGCGCCCTCGTCGTCCGGGGCGGTGAGGTGGGCCAGGCCGCTGCGCCTGCTGTGCGGGTCGGGGCCGCCGAGCCGCTCCATGTCGACGTCCTCGCCGGTGACCTTGCGGACGACGTCCGGGCCGGTGACGAAGACGCGCCCGCTCTCGCTCATGATCACCACGTCGGTGAGCGCCGGGCCGTAGGCCGCGCCGCCGGCGGCCGGGCCGAGCACGACGGAGATCTGCGGGACGGCGCCGGAGGCCCGGACCATCGCGGCGAACACCTGCCCGACGCCGTCGAGCGCGGTGACGCCCTCCCCCAGCCGGGCGCCGCCGGAGTGCCAGAGGCCGACGACCGGCGCCCGCTCCCGGACGCCGAGGTCGATGGCCCGGACGATGCAGGCGCAGCCCTCGGCGCCCATCGCGCCGCCCATCCGGCCGGGGTCGGTGGCGTAGGCGACGGCCGGTACGCCGCCGATGCCGCCCCGGGCGGCGAGCACGCCGCAGCCGTCGTCGCCGGGCAGCGGCCGGACGGTCCCCGGGTCGAAGAGCGCGCGGACCCGGTCCCGCGGGTCGCGGTTCATCCCCAGGTCACCGGGAGGGCGTGCACGCCGTACACGAACATGTCGGAGCGGAAGGGCACCTCCTCCAGCGGCACCGCGAGGCGCAGCCCCGGGAGCCGGGCGAACAGCGTGGACCAGGCGATCTCCAGCTGGGCGCGGGCCAGGAGCTGGCCCATGCACTGGTGGATGCCGAAGCCGAAGGACAGGTGCTCCTGCCGCTCGGCGAGGTCGCCGAAGCGGCCGAAGTCCAGCCGGTCGGGGTCGGCCCACACCTCCTCGTCGCGGTTGGCCGCGGCCAGCACGACGACCACGCCCTCGCCCTTCCTGATCAGCCGGCCGCCGACCTCGACGTCGTCGGTGGCCGCGCGGCGGGCGCCGTAGTCGATGACGGTCTGGTGCCGGATGATCTCCTCGATGGCGGCGGGCAGCGCCTCGGGACGTTCGCGCAGCTCGGCCAGGCGTTCGGGGTTCTCCAGCAGCGCCACGGTGCCCACGCCGATCTGGTTGGCGATGGTCTCGTAGCCGGCCACCATCAGCAGCGTGGCGATGCCGACGACCTCCTCCCGGCTGACCTTGGCCGCCTCGCGGTGGGCGCCGAGCCGGCTGAGCAGGTCGTCGGCGGGCCGCTGCTCGCGTTCGGCGACCAGCCGCTCCAGGTAGTGGCGCAGGTCCTCGCGGACCTTCATGCGCTGCTCGGGCTCCACGTTGCGGTCGCCGATGACCTTGGTGGTCTCGTGGAAGTAGTCGCGGTCCTCGTACGGCACCCCGAGCAACTCGGTGATGACCTGGGACGGCAGCGGCAGGGCCAGCGTCTGGACCAGGTCGGCCGGCGGGCCCTGGGCGGCCATCTCGTCGACGAGCGACCCGGTGATGCGCTGGATGGCCGGGCGCAGCGCCTCGACCCGCCTGCGGTTGAACTCCGGCAGCAGCAGGCGGCGCAGCCGCGAGTGGTCGGGCGGGTCCATCCTGATGAAGGTGCCCGGCCCCGGAGGCTGCGAGGTGAGCCGGGCCGGGAAGCCGGGGGTGGCGAAGTCGGAGCTGAACCGAGCGTCGCCGAGCACGGCGCGGGCGTCCTCGTACCGCGTCACCAGCCAGACATCGCTCCCGTCGAAGTCCAGCCGGACGCGCGTGATGGGCCGCCCCGCCTGCAGGTCCCGGTATTCGGACGGCGGATCCAACGGGCACGTCCTGGGGATGGGGTAGGAGTCCATGCCAGCAGCCTCGCCCGCCCGCCCGTCCGCGTCTGCTCAACTGTGAGCAGGCCCGCGCGACCAGGCCGGTGCGAGCGGGCATGGCGGGCGGGCATGGCGGGCGGGCATGGCGGGCGGGCATGGCGATGGCGGGGCCGCGCACGGCCCCGCCACCCGGTGCACCGGGGTCACGCCCTGGCGGCACGCCCCTGGTTGGGCGCGGCCTGCTGGTCGGCCTTGCCCGCCTTCGACCGGCCCATGGACATGTCGCGCAGCGGGACCTCCTTCAGGAAGAGGCTGGCCACCAGGCCGATGCCGACCGCGATCGCGCAGGCGAGGAACAGGTCGCCCAGCGCGTCGGCGAGCACCGCCGGCGCGACGCCCTCGCCGCCCTGGCCGGCGACGCCGAGCCGGGACGACATGATCGAGCCGAGGATCGCCAGCGAGACCGGCCCGGCGATCATCCGCCAGAACTGGATCTGGCTGGTGCCGACGCCCACCTGCTCCATCGGGATCGCGCTCTGCGTGACGGCCGTGGCCATCGGGAACGCGATGCCGATGCCGACGCCGATGAGCACCATGGCGACGATCGGCAGGCCCTGGCCGCTGTCCGGGCCGACGGCCGACAGGATCAGCAGCCCGGCGACGATGGCCGCCATGGCGAAGACGCCGAGCAGCCGGTAGCGCGGCATGGCCGTCATGGCCTTGCCGGCGATCGGGGCCATGAGCATCAGGCCGAGCATCATCGGGATCAGTAGCGTGCCGGAGTGGGTCGCGCTCACGCCGAGCACGCCCTGGTAGAGCAGCGGCACGTAGAAGGCCGTGCCCATCATGGCGAACGCGGAGAAGAAGGCCACCACGGCCATGACGGACACCTGGTTGCTCCGGAACAGCGCGAACGGCACCAGCGGGTTCTTGGCCACCCGCGTCTCGACGAAGTAGAACGCCACCAGCAGCACGGCGCCGCCGATCAGCAGCGCGAGCACCTCGGGCGAGGTCCAGGCGTGCCGGTCGCCGGTGAGCGTGAGCCCGATCAGGATCGGGACGAGCCCGGCCACGAGCGTGACGACGCCGGCGAAGTCGATGTCGCGCCAGCTCGCGCCGCTGCGCACGAACGGGACGCCGATGAGCACGGCGGCGATCGCGAGCAGCCCGATGGGCACGTTGACGTAGAAGACCCAGCGCCAGCTCCAGCTGTCGGTGATGAACCCGCCGAGCGGCGGCCCGATCACCATGCTGAGGCCGGAGAAGCCGAAGAAGACGCCCTGCATCTGGGTGCGGCGCTCCGGCGTGTAGATGTCGGCGAGCAGCGTGAAGACGTTGGCCATCAGCACGCCGCCGAACAGCCCCGCCAGCCCTCGCGCGCCGACGAGCTGGGGCATCGTCTGGGCCGCGCCGCACAACCACGACGCCACCAGGAAGCCCGCCAGGCCGACGAGCAGCACCGGTTTGCGGCCGAACATGTCGCCGAGCTTGCCGGCGATCGGCACGACGACGGCGGCCGCTACGGCGTAGGAGACCCCCACCCACGCGTACAGCGACAGGCCGTGCAGGTCGGCGGCGATCCGGGGCATCGCCGCCCCCACCACCGAGACGTCGATCGACGCCAGCGCGAGGGCCAGGAGTGCGCCGATGGTGGCGAACAGCTGGCCGCGCGTACTCGAACCGGTTTGGTTCATGTCATCGCCTCCCTTGTTCTTGGCAGCCGTCCCACTTCTTCGCGGACCCATGCCGACTCCAGCCCACACGAAGGCGCCCTGCCGGTCTGCTCAACACTGAGCATCCGGGGAGCGCCCGGCTTCCTACCATCGGCCGCATGACGACGAACCCGGCAGAACTGGTCAGCGCCCGAGCGGGCGATCATGTGGCACTCGTCGTGGACGGCGAGCGCGAGCTGCGGGTGGCCGACTGGACCGCCCGGTCGGAGGAGCTGGCCGCGCGGCTGGCCCCGGTCAGGACGGCGCTGCGGCACGACGACTGGATCGGGCACGCCGTCGCCGCCGTCGCCGTGCACCTGGCCGGCGGCACCGTGCTCGGGCTGCCGCCCGCGCTGCCGGAGGAGGAGGCCCGCGCCCGCATGGCCGAGTGCGGGGTGGGCCAGGTGCTGCCCGGCCCGTTGGGTGACGCGGCGGGCACCCGGGACGACGACGTCGCCGAGATCCTCTACACCTCGGGCACGACCGGCCGTCCCAAGGCCGTGGCCGTCCCGGTCGCCAACCTCACCTACGGCCACGAGGGCCGCGGGAAGCTGTTCACCGGCGTGGACGGGGTGCTGGCCGCCGTCCCGCTGGGCACGAACGCCGGGCACAGCGCGCTGATGACGGCGATGACCGCCCCGGCGACCACGCACGTGCTGACCGATCTCGGGCCGGAGAACGTGGCCCGCATGCTGGAGAAGCTGCGGGTGCCGATGGCGATCGTCCCGCCGTCCACCGCGACCCGGATGGTGGCGCACGGGTGGCACGAGCGGTACGACCTGTCCGGCCTGCGGGCGCTCATGCTGGGCTCGGCGCCGGTGCCGATGGCCACGGTGGCCCGGCTCATGGAGGCGCTGCCGGGCGTGCGGATCGTCATCGGCTACGGCTCGACGGAGTCGGCCCCCGCCTTCGTGCACCGCCCGGTGGAGACGCCGCCCACGCAGGAGGACGAGGGGCTGCTGGGCAGCCCGAGCGCGGGCACCGAGGTGAAGGTCACCGACGCGGGCGAGATCTGCCTGCGCTCGGCCGCCCCGCGCCGCTACTACCTGACCGACGCCGCCGCCGACGAGCGCACCTTCCGCGACGGCTGGACCCACATGGGCGACCTGGGCGAGCTGGACGGGGAGGGCCGGCTGCGCTTCTTCGACCGCGCCGCCGACGTCATCACCGCCGGCGGGCGCCGGATCTCGTCGCTGCGGGTCGAGCACGCCCTGCACTGGCATCCCGAGGTGGTCGAGGCCGCCGCGGTCCAGGGGCCGCGGGGCGTCACGGCGACCGTCGTGCTGCGCTCGCCCGTGCCCGAGGACGAGCTGCGCGCCTTCGCCGCCGACCGGCTGGACCCGGCCGAGCGGCCGGCGCGGTACGTGGTCGCGAAGTCGCTGCCGCGCGGGCCGATCGGCAAGACGCTCAAGCGCGAGCTGGCGGGCTAACCGGCGGTGGCCAGCTCGTGCAGCTTGCAGACGGTCTTCCAGTTGCGGGCGGTGGCGGTGACGCCGAGCTTCTTCTCCCAGAAGGAGTAGGACAGCTTGGTGTTGCGCACCCCGTCGGGGCACCAGACGTAGATCTCCTTGCCGACGTGCTTGAACACGTCGGGCTTGAAGGCGTCGGGGTCGAGCGCCTTGATCGGCCCGGCGTCGGGCTTCTCCGACAGGAACGTGACGAGGTGCAGGGCGTCGTCGGCGGCGACGTCCCCGAGCGGGTTGGCCTTGAGGATCTCGCCCAGCTCGGTGCCCGTCCTGGCCAGGACGGGCACCGGGACGCCGAGGTCGCGGGCGAGCGCGGCCTCGATCTCGGCCGCCGCCTTGTCGGGGCTCTTCCCGCTGGTGTAGACGACGTTGCCGCTCTGCAGGTGCGTCTTGACGTCCTCGAAGCCGAGGCCCGCCAGCAGTTCGCGGAGCTCGGCCATGCTCACCATGTTCCGGCCGCCGACGTTCACTCCGCGCAGCAGCGCCACCTGCCTGGACATGTCGCTCAACCCCTTCTGCCCACCACCGCCTGGGGACGGAACTGCCTGATGCGCTCGACCAGATACGCCGCGTCGTCCTTTACCCACCAGATGAGCGCCGAACCGTAGGAGTGCTGGCACTGCATGCCGAGGACGTAGAGGCCGGGGGCCGCGGTCACGCCGCGGTCCTGCGTGATGCCGCCGCCGTCGTCCTGGATGGGGGCGTGCACCCAGGAGTAGTCGTAGCGGAAGCCGGTCGCCCAGACGACGGCGTCGACGTCGGCCGAGCGGCCGTCCTCGAAGCGCATCGTGCGGCCCTCGGCGTCGACCGTACGGCCCACGAGCTCGAAGCGGTGCCGCTTGGCCAGCTTCTTCAGGCTCGGCCCGACCAGGATCGTCTTCTTGTGCAGCCGGTCGCGCTCGCCCATCAGCGGCTTGGCGATCAGCCCGAACTTGTCGCCCCACCAGTGCAGGCCCTTGCCCAGGAACCGGCGGCCGAAGTGCGGCAGCGGCGAGCCCTGCGACAGCAGCACGCGGCGGCCGGCGGCGGCCAGCTCGGGCGCGATCTGCGCGCCGGAGTTCGCGGCGCCGACCACGACGACGGTCCCACCCGGCACCTGGGACGGGTTGCGGTAGCGGCCGGTGTGCACCTGGTAGACCTCGGGGTCCAGCCTGCCCGCGAGCTCCGGCAGCTTCGGCACCCGGTAGGCGCCGGTCGCGATGATCACCTGCGGCGCCTCGTACGTGCCCTTCGTGGTCTCCAGCCGGTAGCCGCCCTCGATCGGCTCCAGGGAGGTGACGCGGGTGCCGAGCCTGACCGGCAGGTCGAACTCCTTGCCGTACGCCTCGACGTAGTCGGCCATCTCCTCCTTGGTGGGGAAGCGGTTCTTCCCGCCGGGGAAGCGCAGGCCGGGCAGGGCACAGTACTCGGCGATCGTGAACAGCTCCAGGGAGTCCCAGCGCTGCCGCCACGCCTCGCCGAGCCGGGCTTCCTCGTCGAGGATGACGAAGGGGATGCCGGCCTGTTTCAGGTAGTAGCCCGCGACGAGCCCGCTCTGGCCGCCACCGACGACGATCACTTCAGTGTCCATGCGGCCATCGTCGCGCGCGGGCGCGAGGCGGTCTGCTCAACACTGAGCAGTTCCTGACATGCGAGTACGCGGAGCCCCCGGCCCCGCGTACCCGACTGCGTGCAGCGCCTACTTGAGGTTGAAGTTGAGGGTGACCTCCGCCGAACCGTCGGTCTTGGAGACGTACCCTCCCTTGCCGCTCAGCCCCTTCAGCTCCTCCGTGCCGGAGTTCGGCACGACGGACCAGTCGGCCTTGGCCACGCCGCCGTCGAAGGTGCCCGTCGCCTGCAGCACGAAGGAGCCCTTCTTGCCGCGGACGCTCCCGACGACCTTCTGCAGGCCGACGAAGCTGGCCTCGGTGTCGCTGGCGTAGGCCATCAGGTACTCGGCCTGCCCCTCGCCTTCGATGTCGCCGGTCCAGGCGTTGGTGACGTGGGCCTGAGTGAGCTTGGGCTGGCCCTTCTTCTCCTCGTAGGGCTTCTCGTCCCAACCGGTGATCTGGTACGAGCCCTTACCTTGGGTAGTCATGTCAGCTCCCTTTTTTGCTCTCTTTTTCGCTACCCCTGACCCTGGGCGCTATGCGTCGGCCGTCGGTCAACGCTCGCGTCCGAGGACGATGCAGGTGTTGAAGCCGCCGAACCCGAAGCTGTTGGACAGCGCGTAGCGGATGTCGGCGGCCCGCAGCCTGCCGGGTGCGAGCCGGCAGTCGCGGTTGATCGGATGGCGCAGGTTCAGGTTGGGATGGACGAAGCCGCGGCGCATCTGCACCACGGTCGCGATCGCCTCCACCACGCCGGCCGCGCACATGCAGTGGCCGATCAGCCCCTTGGTGGAGTTGACCCACGGCCGGCCGAAGCTGTCGCCCAGTGCCCTGCGCAGCGCGGCCAGCTCGGCCACGTCGCCGCTGGGCGTCGCCGTGGCGTGGGCGTTGACGTAGTCGATGTCGCGCGGCCCGACGCCCGCGTTGGCCATGGCGTTGACCATCACCTTGGCCTCGCCCTCCTCGCGCGGGTCGGGCAGGCTGTTGGCGTCCAGCTTCAGGTCGTAGCCGCACAGCTCGGCCAGCGCCGTCGCGCCGCGGGCGGCGGCCGAGCGGGCGCTCTCCAGCACGACGCAGCCGGCGCCCTGGCCGGGCACGAACCCCTCGTGGTCCTCGTCGAACGGCCGGCACCTGGCCTGCTGCGGCTCCTCGACGCCGGCGACCGCCCCGAGCGTGGCCAGGCCGCGCTTCTCCATCGGCGACAGGTCGGTCATGGCGCCCACCACCAGGCAGACGTCCACCGCGCCCGACTCCACCAGCCGGCTGCCGTTGATGATCCCGACGTTCCCGCTGGCCGAGGCGCCGCCCACGGTGTAGCCCTCGCCCCTGATGCCGAACACCTGGCTGAGCGTGCCCACCCGGTCGGTGTCCATGAAGTGCAGCGCGAACCTGGCCGGCAGGTGGGCGGGGTTGTCCTCGTACTTGGGGTGCAGGTCGTGGGCGTAGCCGGAGCTGAGGTTGTGCCCGGCCACGACCAGGCCCATCCGCTCGGGGTCGGCCCGCGCCTCGTGCAGCCCCGCCTGCTCGTACGCCTGCATGGCGGCGACCAGGTCCATCTGCAGCGGCTCCGGCGAGCGGTTGGCCGCCCTCAGCGCGCTGCGCACGATCTCCTCGGGCAGGCGGCGCCGGGCCGCCACCGCCTCCCGGAAGCGGAAGCCCTTGACCAGGGCGGCCAGGCGCGGCCCGCCGTCGCCGGGGTCGGGCACCGGCCCGATCCCGCACCGTCCGGCCCGCAGCGCCCTGGTGAACGACGGGACGGTGGAGGCGATCGAGCAGACGATGCCCATGCCGGTGACGACGACCTTCATGAATGCCTCGCCAGCAGGTCGACCAGGGACCGGATGTCGTGCACCTCCTGGAACTCCGACACCGGCACGGTCAGCCCGAGGTCCTCCATGCTCATGGTGACCACGTCGGCCCGGTCGACGCTGTTCGCGCCCAGGTCGGTCAGGGTGCCCTCGGTCGTCACGTCGCCGGGCCGCAGGTCCGGCAGCACCTTCAGGACGTTCTGCTTGACGGTCTCGAAAATCTCTGTGTCGGTCATGGTGCCAGCCATTCGTAGGTTCGGTGGTAGTCCTTCGTCCCGGTGTTCACCAGGAGGTCGCGGTCGAAGCGGGCGCGGCTGAGCAGGTGCTCGTACGCGCCCACGTCGACCTGCCTGTCCCGCTCCGGCACGAGGCAGGTCAGGGTCTCGGGCAGCAGCGCCGCATACTCGTCGAAGGCGAGCTCGCAGCGGCCGTCCAGGTGTTCGCCGATCCGCATCGCGGCCAGCGTGCTCGCCGACTCCTCGTCGACCAGGCCGCTGAAGAACTCCGAGGAGCAGCCGGAGCCGTAGGAGTAGAGGCCGACCCGGGCCGGGCCGTCCAGGGTGGCGTGGTCGATCAGGCTGGCCAGCGCCAGGTAGACCGAGCCGGAGCAGAGGTTGCCCACCCGTCTGGGGTAGGCGAGCGAGGGCAGCACCCGCCGCTCGAAGTCCTCCTCGACCGACGCCGTGCCGCCGCCCGACTCGCGCATCAGCTTGCGGTGCGCGGCCTTGACCATCCCGGCGAACGGGGTGTGCATGGCCAGGTGGTCGAAGGTGGTGGCGAAGTCGGCGTCCTCGACCCTGGACCGGTAGCCGGCCAGGCAGCTGGTCAGGCAGTCGAGGTAGGCGAACAGCGAGCGGTCGGAGTCGGCGATGTCGAACGTCGGCCCCGGCCGCGCCGAGTCCATCGTCTCGTAGCTGTGGTTGCCGAACGCCCCCAGATCCAGGTCCAGGACGCGCGGCCGGTCGCTGATCAGCACGGCCGCCGCCCCGGCGCCCATGGCGGGCTCGGCGTAGGCGGCGCGCTCGTCCACCAGCGCCACGTCCGTCGCGATCACCAGCGCCTTCGCGCCGGGCGACACGCCCGAGGCGACGTACGCGGCGGCGAGCTGGACGGCCGCCGTGGCCGCGTAGCACGCCTGCTTGACCTCCACGACCCGGCAGCTCCGCGGCAGCCCCAGGTACTCGTGCACGTAGGAGGCCACCGACTTGCTGTAGTCGAGGCCGGACTCGGTGGAGGTGATCAGGATCTCGATCCGGTCGTCGCCGGCGATCGGCCGGGCGGCGTTGACCGCGTTGGTCACCGGGTCCTCGAAGGGCAGGCCGACCGAGCGGTTGCGCATCATCAGGTTGCCCAGGCGCTCGGCGTCGAGCCCGCGCCCCTCGAACAGCTCCGGCACCGGGATCTGGGCCAGGCCGCAGTAGACGTTGAGTGCCTCGATTCCGACGTTCACCTCACACGCTCCCACAGGAAGTCGACCAGGGCGTCGATGCTGGGCACGCCGCCGAAGGAGGACAGCGGCTCGCGCACGCCGAGCCGGTCGAGCACGGCCAGGATGATCTCGACCCGGTCCACGGAGTCCGCGCCCAGGTCCTTCAGGTGCGCCCGGCCGTCGATCTCGACGCCGGGCAGGATCTCGTCGATCGTCTTGTGCACGACGCCCTCGACGTGTTCACGCGTCGTCATCGGTGTCTCCCCTCCGGAGAACTCGCAGGGTGCTGACCGCGATCGTGCGGCCCCGGTCCTCCATGACGAGGTTGACGATCTCCTCGTTCTCGTCCTCCGGCGCCGGCCAGCACTCCAGGCTCACCCGCAGCACCGAGTCGGCGTTCGCGTTGCCCAGGTAGCACAGCCGCTGGTCGAGCACGACCCGCCGGAGGAAGTCGGCGACGCCGATCCCCCGGCTCCGCCAGAAGCGCAGCAGCACCCAGTCGACGATCGCGAAGTAGGAGGCGAAGTAGAGCAGGCCCACGCCGTTCAGGTCCCTGGACGGCTCCACCGGGTAGTCGGCGGTGAACGTGACCGGATCGTCCGGCTTGCGGGCCAGGAACGTACCGGTGCTCCGCGCGTGGCCGTAGATCTTCCTCGGCGAGTACGCGCCGGGCAGCGTCGGCAGGTGCTCGTGCCTGAAGTCCACCGGCGACGACTTGACCAGCCCCTCGTTGCTGCCGGGGGCGCTGCGCGAGATCCAGCGGTTGAAGGTCTCGACGTAGATGCAGCCGGGGTCGTCGAAGGCGTAGAAGCGGTCGGGGTCGAGCTCGTCCGTCCCGCCGCCGCCGCGGCCGATCCGGTGCAGGGCCAGCACCGACTCGCTGCCGAAGCCGAACAGCCGGGAGGTGACCGCCAGCTCGTCTCCGAACGTCAGCGCGTTGACGTGCAGGTCGCGGCTGCCCCTGACGTGGAAGTAGTAGAACGACAGGTACGTCGGGTCGCCGGCGGCGTTGCGCGCGTCGAAGGCGTTCGTGCCGCACAGCGCGCTGACCGTGTCCCAGGTCCAGTCGCCGACCTCGCCCATGAACAGCGAGCTGGGCCCGCACATCCCTGGCTTGACCAGCTCGGTCCTGGTCACGGTGCTGTCGTCAATTCTGTTCATCATGGAACTCGCAGATCAGCCGGTTGACGTGGTCGGGGCTGGTGAGCTGCGGGAAGTGACCCGCGTCGGGGATCTCCTCGTACCGGGAGTCGGGGATCAGGGCGTGCAGCAGGTGCGCGGTCTTGGCCGGGATGACGGTGTCGTACCGGCCCTGGACGATCAGCGTGCGCGCCCGGATCTCCGGCAGCCGGTCGCCCAGGTCCGGGCGTTCGGCGAACACGTCCAGGTAGCGCAGGCCGACCTGCGGGGCCATGCTCTCGGCGCGCAGCAGCAGCCGCATCAGGGCGTCCCGCCGCTTGCGCAGCCGCTTGGACCTGCTGCCCTCGATGACCCGGTCGAAGTCCTGGGTGGCCACCACCTCCAGCTTGTCGATGTCGCCGACCCGGTTGCCGATGCGGCAGGAGCTGCCGATCAGGATCAGCGACTCGGTGTCGTCCGGGTGGTCGAGCGCGTACGCCAGGGCGACCAGCCCGCCGAACGACGCCCCGGCCACGTGTGCCGGGCCGCCCGCCACGTCGTGGCAGAGCCGGGCCAGGCCGCCGAGCGACAGGTCGGCGGCGGCCGTGGTCGCGCCGACGCCCGGATGGTGCACGCTCGTCACCCGGTAACGGTGGGCCAGGCCCTCGAACTGGCGGGCGTAGACGCCGGCGCCGATGTTGAACGGGTGCATGAGCAGCAGGGCCGGTCCTGAGCCGGCGCTGAACAGCTCGACGTCGCCGTCCGCGGTGGTGACGATCTCGTGTTCGACGTCGGGGTTGTGCTCGCGCAGGATCGCCAGGTTGGGGTTGTCGGGGCTCCTCCGGGTCTCGTTCTTCCGGCGGTTGGGACGGGCGGCTCGCGGGGCGTCGGCCTTCCGGCGGGCGGCTTGCGGGGCGTCGGTGCCGAGGAGGGCGCCCAGGCGGGCGGCGGCGTCCTTGGCCTCCTCGACGCTCAGGCCGACCGGCACCGCCAGGCGCACCACGCCCTCGCGGCCGAAGTGCGGAGCGCCCCTGATGCCCGTCTCGCGGAAGATGCGCACGTGGTCGGCGTCCTTCAGCAGCACGCAGTGACCGCCGGGCGGGCCCTCCAGCGGCACGCCGGCCTCCGACAGGCCCTGCCGGAGCGCCGCGACCGCGTCCGTCCGGGCCCGCACCTGCTCGGCCACCGTCTCGCGGTCCTCCAGAGCGGCCGCCATGATCCGGCGGTTGGCCAGGCCGACGTCCCTGCCCCATGTCTCCAGCCGCTCGGCGACCCGCTCGCGCAGGGCGTCGTCGCGGGTGGCGAGCAGGCCGCCGAACGGCACCCCGAAGTCCTTGGACAGGCTGATCGTGGCGCTGTCGGCCAGTTCGAGCAGCTCGCCGACGACCTCCCACACGTCCCGGCCGTCCGCGACCGCCACGGCGTTGTCCACCACGCGGGCGCCGTCGATCACCAGCGGGACGCCGCGCCGCGCCGCGGCCTCCTTGACGGCGCGCAGGCTCGCCAGTGAGGTCGGCGCGCCGCCGGCCGCGTTGTTGGCCACCTCCACGCAGACGAACGAGACCGGCTCGTCCCCGGCCAGCTCCGCCTCCAGCGCCTCGACGTCGATCTCCGGGCCGCCGGGGAGCTCGACCGGCTTGAAGCCGTTGTCGGCCAGGCTCAGGAACCAGGTCGGGAACAGGCCGTTGTGCAGCACCCGCCCGCGCCGGCCCGGCCACGACCGGCACAGCAGCGCCTCGGCCGCCCGGCCGGAGCCCGTCGGGACGACGAAGGGGAACGGCAGGCCCTCGATCTCGGTGTCCGGGCGGGCGGCCGACCGTTCCGTCAGCCGCCGCAGCCGCTCGGCGATCCAGGGGGCGTCCAGCTCGGCCCAGGAGTCGGTGATCAGGTCGGTGGTGACGTGGTGGGCGGGGACGCGGGCCGGCTCGCCGCCGTACCGGTTCAGAAGCTCGGCCATGTCCGGTTTGCCCTCAGCCGGTTTGTCTTTCGCCGGCTTGACTTTCGCTGGCTTGTCCTCTGGCGGCTTGTCCGCGGCCGGTTCGTCGGTGGTGGGGGTGTCGGTGGTGGCGGGGCGCAGGTCCGGGTCGGCGATCATGAGGATGATCTCCGAGACCGGCGTGCGGTCCTCCCCCTCCGGCTGGCACAGGTAGATGGGCACGTTCACCGGCCGGAACTTGTTCTTGAACTGGAAGTTCCCCTCGCCGAAGATGCCCGCGGAACGCAGCTCGTCCAGCGCCTGCCGCACGTCCGGGGCGGCGTTGGCCGACTCCTCCGTCTCCACGCCGAAGCTGGCGCCGAAGCTGAACATCGTGCACCCCTCGTCCACGAGCTGCTCGATGATCTGCACGATCGCGAACTCCAGCCCGCCGAGCGGCATGCCCTTCGGGTAGAACTCGACGTCCAGCAGGTAGCCGTTCTCCGACGGGATCTTCGTGATGACGACGGCGTTGGCCACCTCGTCGTCCAGGTAGGTGACGAAGACGCGGTGCCTGCCGTCCAGGCGGCCCTCCTCGATCTCCCGCCGGACGACCGACACGTACGGGTTGACCATCTGCTTGCGGCCGGCCCACTCGTCCACCAGCCCGGCCAGCCTGCGGTCCATCGCGGGGTCCTCGCCCGAGCGGTACTCGGCCGTCCGGCACTCGCCCGCCTTACAGAAGCGCCGCACCATGTAGCGCAGGCGTTCCATCCGGCCGCCCTTCAGCGTGAAGGAGCCCAGGTCGTCGAGCCGCTGCACGGCCCCGAACGGCGTCGCGCTGTACGGCTCACCGGCCACCTCGCGCACCGGGAGGAGGGACAGGAAGTTGGGCCGCAGGCCGCGCGCCCTCGCGTAGGCGGTGTACTCCTCGACCAGTTCCTGGAAGTACTCCTCTGAGCCGGCGTAGCTCCAGGCCAGCAGGTTGCCGCCGTTCTCGGAGACGTGCAGGTAGCCCTCCCGCGCCGAGCCGACGAAGGCCAGCGGCGCGATGTCGCGTCCGGCCAGGCCGCCCTCCTTGGCGTGGCGGCGGTCGATGCCGGCCACCAGGTCCCGCAGGTCCGGGTGCCGGTGCAGGTCCCGCTTCAGCAGCACGGCCGGCTCGCCGTCACGCGCCCGCGTCTCGAACGGGGCCGGTCCGTCCGGCTCCTCCAGGGGGCGTACGGACTCGGCGCCGCGCTCGTCGCGCAGGTGCGCGGCCAGTTCGGCGGGCGTGGGGTGGTCGAACAGGAGGGTCTTGCGCAGCGCGCCGACCTGCTTCTCCAGGACGCTCACCACGCGCAGCATCTCGAAGGAGGTCAGGCCGTTGTCGGCGAAGCTGCGGGTGGGGTCGAGCGGGCGTTCGATGATCGCGCCGACCAGGTCCGCGAGCTGGTCCTCCAGGGCGCCTGCCTTCCCTTGCGCGGGCTCCGGGGCCTTGGCCCGTGCGGGGCCGGGCGCCTTCGCCTGCTTGGGCGTGCGGGTGCGCTTCGGGGCCGGTTCGGCGACCTTTTGCGCGGGCCTCGGGGCCGGTTCGGGCGTGCGCTTCGGGGTGGGTTCCTGTTGTGGTTTCTGGGTGGGGGCGGAGTCGGTGATGGCTGATTCGACGGCGCGGGCGAGCCGGTCCACCGTGTCGTACTCGTACAGCTCGGCTGCCTGGAGGTCGAGGGAGAAGGCGGTGTTGATCGCCTTGACCAGTTCCATCCGGAAGATGGAGTCGAGTCCCAGTTCCTCGAAGGGGGTGTCCACGTCCACGCCGGCGGGGTCGGCGTCCAGGATCGTGGAGAGCCGTTCGCGCAGCATCTCCTCCACCCCGGCGGGCCCGCCTGCGCTTCCGGCGGGGGCGACCGGTGTCTCGTCCAGCCGTGCGGCCTCCGCCCGCTCGGCGGGGGCGGGCGCGTCCGGCGTCCGGCCGCCCTTGGCGGCGCGCAGGCGCACCTTCCCGTCGCTGGTCCGCCGTACGACCCCGCCGTCCGAAGGCGCGGCGGACGACACGGCGGCCGGGGCGGCGGCCCGGGACGGCTCGGGCGCGGTGAACCAGTGCTCGACGCGGGCGAAGGGCGGGCCGGGCAGCGAGACCCGCACCGGGCGCGGCCCCTGCCACAACCCCTGCCAGTCCACCTCGCTGCCGGAGACCCACGCCTCGGCGAGGTCCTGCGGCCCGGTGCCCCACGGCGCCGGGGCGTCCCTGCGGGCGGTGCCCCTGTGCACGCCCGCCGGTTCGCCGCTCAGCGCCCGGACCGCCTGATCGCGATCGCTGACCACCACGGCGAGCCGTTCGGACAGGTGGCGGCGTCCGTTCTGGAGGGTCCAGGCGATGCGGTCGAGGCCGATCTCCGGATGTTCCCGGATGTACCGGGCGACGTTCTGGGCGTACTCCTCCAGGGCTTCCCGGCGGGCCGCCGACAGGACCAGCACCCGCAGCTCCCCCGCCTTCTCCGGCGGGACCTGTTGCCGGTACGCCTCCAGCACCACGTGCGCGTTCGTGCCGCCGAAGCCGAACGAGCTGACCCCGGCGACCCGGTCCGGCCCGTCCCACGGCGTGAGCCGCGTGTTGATGGTGAACGGGCTGCGCTCCAGCCGCACGTACGGGTTGGGGCGCTCGTAGTGGATCGTCGGCGGCAGCGCCCCGTGGCGCATGCACAGCAGCACCTTGAGCAGCCCGGCGATGCCGGCCGCCGCCTCCAGATGACCGATGTTGGTCTTCACGGTGGCGAGCGCGACGTGCGGGACGTCCGGCGCGGGCCGCCCCCGGTCGGCGTACAGCCGGGCGAACGCCTTCTTCATGCCCTCGATCTCGATCGGATCGCCGAGCCTGGTGCCGGTGCCGTGCGCCTCGATGTAGGTGACACGGGCGGGATCGACGTCCGCCTTGCGGTAGGCGTCGACCAGTACGCGCGCCTGCGCCTCGGGGTTGGGCGCGGTGAGCGAGCTGGCCCGGCCCCCGTGGTTGACCGCGCTGCCCCTGATCACGGCGAGGATCTGGTCGCCGTCCGCCTGCGCCGTCCGCAGCGGCTTGAGCAGGACGGCTCCGCAGCCCTCGCCCCGGCCGTAGCCGTCGGCGCGTTCGTCGAACGTCTTGCAGACGCCGTCCTCGCTGATCATGCCGGACTTGGCGAAGGCGATGTAGAGCCCCGGGCTGAGCGTCAGGTTGACGCCGCCGGCGATGGCCGCGTCGCACTCGCCGTCCTCGATGGCGCGTACCGCGTGGTGCAGGGCGACGAGGGAGCTGGAGCAGGCGGTGTCGACCGCCTCGCTCGGGCCGCGCAGGTCCAGCAGGTGGGAGACGCGGTTGGCCAGGATGCAGTCGGCCACGCCGCTGGCCGTGTGGGCCTCGACCGGCACGCCGTGTTCGCGCAGCAGGTCGTCGTAGTCGCACGCGGACACGCCCGCGAACAGGCCCGTCCTGGTGCCGGCCAGGTCGGCGGGGCGGTAACCGGCGTCCTCGACGGCCCGCCAGACGGTCTGCAGGAACAGCCGCTGCTGCGGGTCCATCATCGCCGCCTCCTTGGGCGAGATGCCGAACAGCGCGGCGTCGAAGGAACGTACGTCGTCCAGGAATCCGGCGCGGACGTTCGCCGTCTCGGGGTTCTCGCGCAGCTCGCGCCGGTCCTCGGGGACCGGCCGGGTGAGGTCGCGGCCCTCGGCCAGGTGGCGCCAGAAGTCGTCCAGGTCGGCGGAGCCGGGCAGCATGCCCGCCATGCCGACGATCGCGATGCCCCCCGTTGCCAGGTCGCCCGTCGCGGTCCCAGCCGTCGTTCCGGTCGTCGGGTTGTCAGGGGCGGGTGGGGAGGTCCCGGCGCCGGGCCGTGGGGGCGAGGTCACGGTCTCCGGCGCCGGGCCTGGCTCGGCGTCCTCCTGCCGCCCGGCGGGGGCGGCGAGAGGTTCTGCGGCGGGGGCGGGTGGGGTGGTGGTGGCCGGGGCGGGTGGGGTGGTGGTGGGAGCGGATGCGGTGGTGGCCGGGGCGGGTGGGGTGGTGGTGGGAGCGGATGCGGTGGTGGCGGTGGGTGGGGTGTGGGCGGCGGCGATCTCGGCCGGGTGCTCGGCGAGCAGGTGGTCGCAGAAGGTGGCCAGGTCGGTGGCCTCGAAGAGCACGGTCGGCAGCAGGTCCAGCTTGTACCGCTCGTTGACCTGGTCCACCAGCTCGGCCATGGAGATCGAGTCGAACCCCATGTCCATCAGCTCGGCGTCGAGGTCCACGTGCTCCTCGCCCACCAGCAGGAATCCGGCCGCCGCGCGACGCAGCTCCGCCCGGACCGCCTCGATCAGATCGTCGTCGGACCCGGTCGTCTCCGTCGCGGACATGGGCTCACTCATCTCCATAACCTCGGATTCGGGGTTCGCGGGCGGCTGGGACCGTTCGGGGGCGGGCCCGGATGGGCCTTCGACCACGGCGAAGCTCGTCTCGGCTCCGGCCAGCCCTCGGGCGAAGGCGGCGAGACCGGCGGCGGTGCTCATCGGGACGCTGCCCCAGCGGCGTTCGAACAGCCGGCGGGTGGCGTCGTCCACCTTCATGCCGCCCTCCTCCCACAGCGGCCAGCCGACGGCGAGCGTCCTGCCGTGCCCGAGCCGCGCGCGCCGCTCGGCGAAGTGGTTGAGGAAGGCGTTGGCGTAGGCGTAGTCGATCTGCCCGATGTTGCCGGTCTCGGCGGCCACCGACGAGAACAGCGCCAGGAAGTCCAGCGGCTGCCCGCGCAGGGCCTCGTCCAGCAGGACGGTGCCGAGAACCTTGGGCTCCAGCACGGCCCGCGTGTCCTCGGGACGTTTGCGCACGGCCCGCGCGTCCCGGTGGATCCCGGCGGCGTGGATGACGCCGTGGAAGGGGCCGTACCGGTCGCGCAGGTCACGCAGGTCGGCGGCCGAGCACACGTCGGCGCGCACGTAGACGGCGGGCAGCCCGGCGATCCGGCGCCCGATGTCGTCGCCGGGCTCGGACCGTCCGGTCAGGACCAGCTTCGCCGCCCCGCGCCCGGCGAGGAAGCGGGCGAACGCCAGCCCGATGGCCCCGGCGCCGCCGGTGATCAGGTACGTGCCGTCCGGCCGGACGTCCAGCCCGGGTGGCGGCGGCTCGTACGGCTCCATGCCCTTCAGCAGGCGGGCGCCGTCGCGGTAGGCGACCTCGGAGACCCGCTGCTCGGGAGCGGTTCCGGCGGCGGGCGCCCGCAGCTCGGCCGCGACCTGCGCCGGGGTGGCGCCGGTGACGCAGACGCCGCTGAACGCCGTGTGCTCCAGGGCCAGCGTCCTCAGGGCGGCGGCCAGGGCGGTGTGGTGCGGCTCGCCGGTCGCGGCGGACACCACCACCCTGAGCGGGCCCCCGTCGCGCAGGACGGCGGTGGCCGTGCGCAGCAGAACGTCGAAGGCGGCGGTCCCGGGGAACGGGTCCGAGGGTGCGATCACGATGGCGTCCGGGGTCCGGCCCAGGCCGCCGAACTGTCCGGCGGCCTGCTCGGAGGGATCGTCCAGGCCGTCGAGCTGTCGGGCGGCCTGGTCGGGGGTGCCGTCCGATGGGAAGGCGTCGCCGGGGCGGAGCCGGGTGCCGCCGAGCGCTGCGGCCAGCCGGTCGTCGTCGGTGATCACCAGGAGGGCTTCCGGTTCCCGGGGGCCTTCGGGGAGTGCGGCGGGCGTCCAGCGGGGCCGCAGGTAGGTGCAACGCCCGTCCGCTGGCTCCCCCGCTCCCTGAGCGGAGGCGGCCTCGGGGGCCGGCCCCGAGGTCAGCTCGGACGCCGGCTCGGCGGCGAGCTCCGAGCCCGCCTGAAGGGCGGCCGCGTCGGCGGGCGTCGACTGGAGGTCGGGAGGTCGGGGCGCGGTGCTGGGTTGGGGCTTGCCCGCGGGGTCACCAATGGGGTGGGTGGGTGCGGGGGTGGGGAGCCAGTAGGGGCGGCGGTCGAAGGGGTAGGGCGGGAGGGTCACGCGACGCGGGTGGGGGGTGGGCCAGTTGGCGGCCCAGTCCACCCGGGCGCCCGCGACCCAACCGGCCCCGAGCCCCTCCGCGCCGCCCTCCGGCGGAGCCTGGCCGGCGCCGGGATCCGCCGTCCCCACGAGGACGCCTTCGGCCTGCCCGTCGTCCGCGAACGAACGCAGCCGGGCGGCGAGCTCGTCCAGGGTGGCTGCCCGGACGGCGAGCCGTTCGGGCAGCTCGGCGCGGCCCACCTGGGTGGTGTAGGCGAGCTCCGCCAGCCCCGCCCGCCCGCTCGCCGCGACGTCCGCGACCCCGCCCGCCATGGCGCGCAACTGGTCACGGGTACGCGCCGAGAGCAGGATCACCTGCTCGCCCGCGTCGACGGGCTCCGGCGGCGTCCCGGCGGTGGGCACGTACTCCTCCAGGACGACGTGCACGTTGGCCCCGCCGGCGCCGAACGAGCTGACCCCCGCCCGGCGCGGGAACGCCTCGCCGTCCAGGAAGGGCCGCTGCCAGTCGGTCAGCCGGTCCGGCGGCCGGAAGGGGGACGCGGTGAAGTCGATCTTCGAGTTGGGCGTCTCCAGGTTCGCGCAGGGAGCCACCTGGCCGTGCTGGAACTGCAGCAGCACCTTGGTGAGCCCGGCGATGCCCGCCGCCCCCTCCAGGTGCCCGATGTTGGCCTTGACGGAGCCGACCATCCGGTCCACGCGGTCCGCGTCCGCGGCACCCTGGGAGGCGAAGGCCCGGGTCAGGCTGGCGATCTCGATGGGGTCGCCGAGCGCGGTGCCGGTGCCGTGGGCCTCGACGTACGAGATGGTCCGCGGGTCCAGTCCGGCCCGCCGGACCGCCTCGGAGACCAGGTCGGCCTGGGCGCTCGGATTGGGCACGGTGTACCCGGCGGTCTTCCCTCCGGCGTTGGCGAAGGCGCCCTTGATGACGCCGTAGATCCGGTCGCCGTCCCGCTCGGCGTCGGCCAGGGGCTTGAGCAGCACCGCCCCGACGCCCTCACCCGGCACGAACCCGTCGGCCGCCTCGTCGAACACCTTGCAGGCGCCGTCGGCGGCGAGCATGTTCAGCGAGCAGAGCGCCACGAAGTGGGCGGGGTGCAGGATCAGGTTCACGCCGCCCGCGATGGCCTGCGCGCACTCGCCGCGCCGCAGGCTCTCGCAGGCGAGCTGGACCGCGGTCAGCGACGACGAGCAGGCCGAGTCGACGGCGAGGCTCGGCCCGCGCAGGTCGAAGAAGTACGACACCCGGTTGGCGATCGACCAGTACGCCGAGTGCGCTCCCGCGAACCTGCCCTCCGGCCAGCCCTCGGCCGCCGCCATGCGCCCGTAGGAGCCGTACATGGTGCCGACGAAGACGCCGGTGCTCGGCTGCCTGGTGTGCTCGCTCAGGTAGCCGGCGTCTTCGAGCAGGGTCCAGGCGGTCTCCAGGAACAGGCGCTCCTGCGGGTCGGTGATCTCGGCGTCACGGGGCAGGATGCCGAAGAACGGCGCGTCGAACTGCTCCACGCCCTCGATGAAGCCGCCCCACTTGCTGTAGGTGCGCTGCTTGCGTCCGCGTTTGGGGTCGTACAGGGCGTCCAGGTCGAAGCGGTCCGCCTCGGTGATGCAGTTCGCGCCCTTCGCCAGGTTGTTCCAGAAGGCGTCCAGGTCGGGGGAGGCCGGGTAGCGGCCGGTCACCGCGACCACGGCGATGTCGAGCGCCTGCGCGGCGGGCTCGCGGCGCGGCGCGGGCCGCGCCGGCTCCGCCCGCGCGGGTTCCTGTCCCAGGGCCGCGCGCAGGCGCTCGCCGTGCTCGTTCTCCAGGTACGCGGCCAGCTCCTCGATCGTCAGGTTCTCGAACAGCAGGGTGGACGGCAGCGGCCCGAGGTCCTGCTCGAACCGGTGGATGACGTTCTGGCTCACCAGCGAGTCGATGCCGAACGTCTCGAACGTGGCGCGCTCGTCCAGGTCGGTCGTCCCGTACTTGAGCACCTCGGCGAACACCCGCTTGACGTAGCCGCGGGCATCGGTGCCGGTGGCGGTGGCGGGCGTCGTCTCGCCCACCAGGACGCACTGGTCGAGCTCCGCGACGGGCGTGCCGGGGATGCCCAGGGTGCGGGCGGGGGTGAGACCGGCTTCCCGGAACGCCCGCTGCCACTGCGGCGCGCCGAGCAGCGGACTGTGCGGCAGGCGCAGCTCCTCGTCGGTGAAGCGCCACCAGCCCGGGGTCAGCCCGAACGTGAGGGTCAGGAAGTCGGCCGCCCTGGTCACCTCGTTGACCAGCAACCGGCCGCCGGGACGCAGCAGCGCGGCGGCGTTGCGCAGCGTCCGGCCGACGTCGGCGGTGGCGTGCAGGACGTTCGTGGCCAGCACGACGTCGTAGGCGCCGGTCTCGAAGCCCTGCTCGGCCGGGTCGCGTTCCACGTCGAAGAGGGCGAGGACGAGGTCCGGGCGGCGCGCGCCGAACTCCCGCTCGCCGTGGCGCAGGAACCCGGGCGAGACGTCGGTGTAGGTGTACTCGACGTCCTGGCCTTCCAGGGCGTCCAGCACGAAGCCGGTGCTCGCGCCCGTACCGGCGCCGATCTCCAGGACGCGGCGGGGGCCGCCGCGGGCGACCTCCCCGGCCAGCAGCCGGTTGAAGTGGTCCGAGACCGCCTGTCCCTTGTAGACCTGCTCGACCAGGCTCATCGAGCCGCCGGGGAACAGCACCTCCATGGGGTCGCGGTCGCCCGCCAGCACGCCGGGCAGCGCCTCGACGCAGGCGGTCAGCAGCTTGACGTGCGGCTCCAGGTCGGGGAAGCGGGCCAGCACGTCCGCCGGCGACGTCTCCGGCGCGGGCCCGTCCAGCAGGTCGAGCACGGCGGCGCGCAGCCGTCCGCGGTCCGCGCGCACGTTCTCGACCGCCCTCACCCGGTCGGCCGACCGGTGCAGCAGCCCGCGGGCCAGGTCGTCCAGCGCGGCGAACGCCGTCCGCGCCCGTTCCAGCTCTGCGAGCTCGCCGGTCCGGCCGGGCTCGGTGGCGGCGTCCGGGGTGCGGACGCCGATGTGGGCCAGGCCCTTCGGCTCCGCCTTGACGACGAGTGCCTGCCGCGCGCCCGAGCCCAGGACGGCGGCCAGCGCCGCCATGCCCTCCTCGGGCTCGATCGAGCCGATGCCCAGCTCGGCGAACCGGCCGTCGTAACCGCCGCCGGAGACCGCGCCGACGCTGCCCCAGTAGCCCCAGTTGATCACGCTGACCGGCCGGTCGGGCAGGCTCAGCGCGTAGGCGTCCTCGAACGTGCTGGCGGCCGCGTAGTTCGCCTGGCCGCCCACCTCGACGAACGAGGCCGCCGAGGAGAAGTAGGCCAGGAAGTCGAGCGGCAGTCCCGCCAGCGCCTCGGCGAAGACGGCGGCACCGGCGACCTTGGGCGCGAGCACCTGGGCGAACGCGTCGTCGTCCATGTTGGCGAGCGTCATGTCGCGCAGCACCAGAGCGGCGTGGAAGGCGCCGTGGAGCTCGCCGAACCGCTGCCGGGCCGCCTCGACGGCCCTGCCGAACGCGGCCCGGTCGGCCACGTCGGCCCGCAGGTACACGGCCTGGCCGCCGAGCGACTCGATCTCGGCCAGCTGCTCGCGGATCTCGGGGCTGATCTCCCGCCGTCCGACCAGGGCCAGCCGCGCCCCTGCGGTGGCGGCCAGATGCCTGCTCAGGGTACGTCCGAGGCCGCCGGTCCCGCCCACGATCAGGTAGGCCCCGCCGTCCCGGTACGGGCTGCGGCCGGAGGTCAGGGACAGGGGTTCCAGGGTGCGGAGGTGGCGGTGGCCGTCGCGGAGGGCGACCAGCTCGTCGGCGCAGCTCTCGGCGCGTACCAGGCGGGCGAGGTCGGCGGGCGGCGGCGGCTCGGCGCCGGCGTCGATGACGGCGACGGTCCAGTGCGGGTGCTCGGCGGCCACCGCCCTGGTCAGGCCGATCAGGCCGGCCGCGTGCGGGACGATCTCCTCGTCCCCGACCCGCACGGCTCCGGCGACGACCACCTTCACCGTGGGCCTCCAGTCGCGCCCCTGCTCGGAAAGCCGCTTGACCAGGCGGAACACGTCGCGGGTGGTGGGGTCGCCGGCTGGCGGGCCGCTCCGGTCGGGCAGGGCGAGGACGTACACGGTGTCGTACCGCCCCTCCGGCCGTCCCTCGGGCGGGGCGGGCGAGGCCAGCGGCGCCAGGCGGCCGTCCTCGTGGGTGTCCAGGAGGGCGCGGGCCAGCGGCTCGGCGGCGGGGGTGTGCAGCACGAGCGCCCGCCCGCCGCCCGCACCGGACCCGGTGGCGGACTCGATGGCGGGCTCGGTGGCGGGCTCGGTCCGGCGCCAGACGGGGGCGAAGATCATGCCGTCCGCCGGCCGGGCCGGTCGGGTCCGCAGGACGACCCCCCGGAACTCGGCCCTGACCTGCCCGGCGGCGTCGGCGAGGCGGACCGTGTACCCGTCCCGGCCCTCGTCGATCACGTGGGCGTGGGCGGGGCCGGTGATCGGGCCGTCCAGCTCGGCCGACTCCACGCTGAACGGCATCGCGGGCTCGCCGTCCTCGGGACGCAGCGCCGCGACGGTCTGGAGCGCGCCGTCCAGCAGCGCCTCCCAGCGCGCGCCGTCGCGCAGGACGCCGAGCGCCTCGCCGTCGCCGACGCGGACCTCGCGCAACACCCGGAACCCGGGCCCGTAGTGCAGCCCGGCCCGGTCGAAGGCGCGGTAGAGGTCGTCGCCCGGACGGCCGCCCGTGCACCGGGCCTCGACCTGCGCGACGTCCAGCCGCCGGAGTGCGCCGTCGCCGGTCCGCAGGGTGCCGCGGGCGTGCCCGTCCAGTTCGAGGCCGCCGTCGTCGCGCACGACCACGTCCAGGGCACGGGCCTCGCGCACCTCGAACGGCCGCAGCCACCGTACCCGCTCGAAGCGCACCGGACCGGACAGCCCGCCGCGCTCGGCGGCGATCGTCAGGAAGGCCACGCCGGGCAGCACGGGGGTGCCGCCGATCCGGTGGTCGGCGACCAGCGGGTCGTCGGGGCGGATCCACGTCCCGAGGGCGGGCCCGGCGGGGTGGCCGGCGCCGTCGATCCAGTGGCGCCGGTCGTCCGCGAACGGGTATCCGGGCAGCGGCACCCGCCGTCCGCCCGCCGTCAGGTCGTCCCAGGGGAGGTCTTCGCCGCTCGTGTACCGCTCGGCGAGGCGTCCCGCCTCACCGCGTGCCGGGCGGGCGCCGTCGCGCAGCTGGCCGCGCAGGTCGGCGAGGTCCCCGGCCACGTACGCGCACCGGGCCCCGGCCAGGTGCGGCCTGCCGACGGCGAGCGTGCGGGCGACGTCGCGCACGTCCAGCTCCGGGTGGGCGCCGAGGTGGCCGGCCAGGCCGGTGCGCAGCCGTGCCAGGGCCTGCTCGTCCGAGGCCGACAGGGGCACGACGACGTCCTCGCGCCCGCCGGCCCGCGGTTCGCGGGAGGGCGGGTCGGCGACCACGACGTGGCAGTTCGTCCCGCTGAAGCCGAAGCTGCTCACCGCCGCGACGCGCTCGCCCGAGCGGCCGGGCGTCCAGGGCGACAGCTCCGTGACCACTTCGAGCGCGCCGTCCGCGAAGTCGATCTTCGGGTTGGCCCGGACGAACCCCGGCGACGGCGGCAGCTGCCCATGCCGTAACGCCAGCAGGGTCTTGAGCAGCCCGCCGATCCCGGCCGCCATGGTGGTGTGGCCGACGTTCGCCTTGAGCGACCCGATGCGGCACGGGCGTTCGCGGTCCGTGCCGAACACCTTCGCCAGCGCCTTGACCTCGATCGGGTCGCCCAGCTCGGTCCCGGTGCCGTGCGTCTCGACGTAGTCCACCGCGCCGGGACGGATCCCGGCCCGCCGGTGCACCTCGGCCAGCAGTTCCGCCTGGGAGGAGGCGCTGGGCGCGGTGATGCCGTTGCTCGCGCCGTCGCCGTTGACGCCGCTGGCCCGGATCACGCCGTGGACGTGGTCGCCGTCCGCCAGCGCCCGGTCCAGCCGCTTCAGCACGACCACGCCGACGCCCTCGCCCAGCACGATGCCGTCGGCCGACTCGTCGAAGGGCGCGCAGGTGCCCGTGGGCGAGAGCATCCCGGCCTTGCTGCACCAGATGTGCATCCTCGGGGTGTTCATCACCGCCACCCCACCCGCGACCGCCGCCTCGCACTCGCCGCGCCGGATGCTTTCGCAGGCCAGGTGCACGGCCACCAGCGAGGACGAGCACGCGGTGTCCACGGCCATGGTCGGCCCGCCGAAGTCCAGCAGGTACGCGATCCGCGCGGGCAGCACCGAGGAGGCGTTGCCGAGGAAGGCGTGCCCGGTGTCGTCGCGTCCGGCCGCCGCGAGCAGGCCGGCGTAGTCGCCCGCGCCGCAGCCGACGAAGCATCCCCACGGCCTGCGGCCGGACCTGGCGGCGTAGCCGGCGTCCTCCAGGGCGTGCCACGCCTCCTGGAGGAACAGCCGCTGCTGCGGGTCCATCGTCTCGGCCTCGAGGGGCGAGATGTTGAAGAAGGCCGCGTCGAAGGCGTCGACGTCGGTGAGCATGGCGGCCCACTTGCTGTACGTCCGGCCCGGCGCCATGCGGTCGGCGTCGTACACCCGCGACACGTCGAACCGCTCCGGGGGCACCTCGCGGATGCTGCACCGGCCGTCCGCCAGGTTCCGCCAGAACGCCTCGAGGTCGGGCGCGTCCGGGAAACGCCCGGCCATGCCGATGACGGCGATGTCCCCCTCACGGGCGGCCTGCTTCTCACGGACGGCCGACTCCTCATGGGCGGAGGGCTCGTTCCGGGCGGGGGGCTCCTCGGGGGAGCGCACCGTCTCCAGGGTGACCGTGCCGGTGTTCGCGGGAGGCCGGGCGGCCGTGGTGTCCGGCTCGGCGCGGTCGCCGTCGAGCGAGGGCAGCCGGACCTGGCCCGCCCGCTCCTCCGGGCCGCCCGGTCCGGGCGTCCCGTCCCGCTCGGCGGGGGTGGGTTGTTCGGGCACGAAAGGTCGCTCCTCCCGGACCGGCTGCTCAGGGGCGGGACGCGGTGCGGAAGGGCTCTCCTCCCGGACCGGCTGCTCAGGGGCGGGACGCGGTGCGGAAGGGCTCTCCTCCCGGACCGGCTGCTCAGGGGCGGGACGCGGTGTGGAAGGGCTCTCCTGCCGGATCGGCTGCTCGGGGGCGGGACGGGGCGGGGGCACGGTCAGCCCGTCGGCGGCCACGGCGTCCCGTACGGCCTCCACCAGCGCGGGGACGGTCGGGTGGTCGTAGACCGCGACGGAGTCCAGGTCGAGCCCGAAGCTCCGGTTCAGGTCCCGGACGATCTCCACGGCCCCGATCGAGTCCAGCCCCATCTCGCTGAAGCTCAGCGAGTCGTCCACCTCGTGGGGCTGGAGGTAGAGGTGGCTCATGAGCGTGCCCTCGATGACCCGCCGCACCTCCCCCGGCTCAGGTCCGGCCCCCGCGGTACGCCCTTCCACGGGCCGGCCCTCCGCTGGACGGCCCTCCGCACCGCCTCGGGAACGACCGGGCTCGGAGGCCCCTTCCTCGGAGGCCCCTTCCTCGGAGGAGCCGCCTTCGGAGGCGCCGGCCTTCGGTGACGCGCTTCCGCCGGTGTCCGCTTTCGAGGCGTCGCTTCCGCCGGTGTCCGCCTTCGGGGCGTCGCCTCTGAAGGTGTCCACCTTGGCGAAGTAGTCGTCGACGCGGGCCAGCGACTCCTCCCCCAGCACGCGCTCGTGCATCCCCGACTCTCCCGCGATGACGCCGGTCAGCCGGTCGAGCACCCGTCCGGCCAGCTCGGACTTGAGCGCCCGCAGGGCGGGCAGCGGCAGCGCGGCGATCGAGCGGGCGTGCCTGAGCGCCGCCTTCAGCACGGCGCCCTGCGGCAGGACGGTCACCCCGGCCCCTCGCCGGGCCAGCTCCTCACCCGTGACGGACCGGCCGGTGTAGAGCATCTCGTGCGCCGCCGACCGGCCGAGCCGCTCCTCCAGGATGTACGTCGCGCCCATCCCGGGCGTGAAGCCGAACTTCATGAAGTTGGCGCTGTAGACCCCTTCGGCCGCCATGATGACGAGGTCGGCGAACAGCCCGAAGGCCAGCCCACCGCCCGACGCGTGCCCCTGGACGGCGGCGATGACCGGCCGGTCGCACCGCAGCAGCCCTTCGTACAGGAAGGGCACGTCCGTGAAGCGTCCCTCGCCGCCAGCGAGGGTGCGCAGGGCCTCCGGGGTGGCGCCCATGCTGAAGACGTTGCCGCTGCCGGTGAGCACGACCGCCTTGACGTCCTCGCGCCCGGCGATCTCGGCGAACGCGGCCTGGAGGTCGTCGATCAGCTCCCTGGTGAACATGGACGCCCCGGACCCCATCACCACCAGCGCCACCCCTTCGGGCAGCACCTCGAACCGCACCCCTTCCCCGTCCGGCACGAGCTCCACGACCTGCTCCTCCGGCGTCTGCGCGGCGGACGGCTCGGTGGGCGGCTCGACGGGTGACTCGGCAGGGGGCTCGGGGGTCGTGGTGGCGCGCTGCCAGCGGCCGAGCCAGCAGCTCTCCTCCTGGAACGGGTAGACCGGCAGCGACACCAGCCGCCCGCCGTCGTGGCACTCGCGCCACGGCACCTCGGCTCCCCCGGCCCAGGCGGCCGCCACCTCCGCCAGCCGTCCGGCCCGGAACAGCCGGACGCATTCCGCCGCCGACGGCGTCCCTTCCTCGCCGCCGCCGGAGCCGGTGAAGACGCCGGGGCCGGGGTTCGCGCCCGCCGCGTACGCCTCCAGGCCGTCCCGCAGCTCGGCCACGTCGCTCACGACGAGCGCCAGCCGCTCCGCCATGCCGGTCCGGCCGACCTGCGAGGTGTAGGCGAGGTCGGCCAGGGCGGTGCCGGGCCCGGCCAGGGAGGCGACGGTGTCGTCCAGCGAGAGGCCCTGACCGAGCTGGATCAGCGCGGCCGGGTCGAGGCCGAGGTCGCCCAGCGAGTCGGCCGGGTCGAGCTGGTCGGCGGGGATGCCGAGCAGCGCGGCCACCCGTTCGACGCCGCCCGGGGAGCCGCCCGGGGAGCCGCTCGCCGTCGCGGAGCCCGTGGCGGCGGTGTCCGCCAGGAAGCGGGTCCAGGCGCGGGCGTAGTCGCGCAGCGCCTCGGGCGTACGGGCGGAGAGCACGACCAGGCAGGGCCCGTCCGCGCCCGGCCCGGGAGCGGGCTCCGGCGCCTCCTCGACCAGGACGTGCGCGTTCGTGCCGCCCGCGCCGAACGCGCTGACCCCGGCCCGCCGGGGTGTGCCGTCCGCGCGGGTCCAGGGTTCGAGCGCGCGCTGCACGTGGAAGGGCGTGGCGGCGAAGTCGATCTTCGGGTTGAGCTCGTCGGCGTGCAGGGACGGCACCAGTTGCCCGTGCTGGAGCTGGAGCAGCACCTTGGTGAGCCCGGCGATCCCGGCCGCGCCCTCCAGGTGGCCGATGTTGGACTTCACCGAGCCGATCGCGCAGTCCGCGCCCTCCGGCAGGGCCTGGCGCATGCCCTCGACCTCGATCGGGTCGCCGAGCGAGGTGCCGGTGCCGTGCGCCTCGATGTAGCCGATGCTCGCCGGGTCCCAGCCGGACCGGCGGATCGCCGTGCCGATGAGCTGGGCCTGCGAGCGCGGGCTCGGGACCGTGGCGCCGCTGGTCCGGCCGGTGTGGTTGACGGCGGTGGCGGCGATGACGCCGTAGACGTGGTCGCCGTCGGCCCTGGCCTGCGAGAGCGGCCTGAGCAGGACGGCCCCGACGCCCTCGCCGGGCACGTACCCGCTGCCGCCGGCGCCGAAGGCGCGGCACCGGCCGTCCTCCGACAGCCAGTGTCCCTGGGCGAGTTGCAGGTACTTCTGCGGGTGGACGGTCGCGTTCACGCCGCCGGCCAGGGCGAGGTCGCACTCGCCGCGCCGCAGGCTCTCGACGGCCAGGTGCACGGCGGTCAGCGAGGAGGAGCAGGCGGTGTCCAGCGCGATGCTCGGGCCGTGCAGGTCGAGGGTGTAGGAGACGCGGTTGGCGATGGAGGCGTGCATGGCCGTGGGGGCGACGCCGCCCTCCCCGCCCTCGACGAGCTGGTAGTGGTTCCACATGACGCCCGCGAACACGCCGACGTTCTGCGCCGACAGCGACTCCGGCGGGTGGCCGGCGTCCTCCAGCGCGTGCCAGCAGGTCTGGAGGAACAGCCGTTCCTGCGGGTCCATGCGTTCGGCGTCGCGGCGGGAGATGCCGAAGAAGGCCGGGTCGAAGCGGTCGACGCCGTCGAGGAAGCCGCCCCACTTGCCGTACGTCCTGCCACGGGCGCCCTTCTCGGGGTCGTAGATCTCGTCGTGGTTCCAGCGGCCGTCCGGGACCTCCTCGATGCAGTCGCGTCCCTCGGCCAGGTTGCGCCAGAAGGCGCGCAGGTCGGGGGCCTGCGGGTAGCGCCCGGCCAGCCCGACGACCGCGATGGGCTCCTCGACGCGCACCGCGCCGGGCTCGCCGCCACCCGCCACCCGCTCCGCCGCGCGCGGCACGACCGCCGCGGGCCGGGAGGCCGGGCGGGGCGAGGGTTGCGGTGGGGCGGCCGGCAGCAGCGCGGGGATGCGGTCCGCGTCGCCGTGCAGCACCGTCAGGACGTCCTCGGTCCCGCTCAGGGCGCGGTCGAACACGTCGAGGGCGGCCTCGGTGGGCAGCGGGACCATCCCGGTGGCCGTGCGGGCGCGCTCGACCGTCTCCGGCCCGACCCGCATCCCGCCCTCGGCCCAGTACGGCCACGCGATCGCCAGGGTCCGGCCCGGCCGGTCCCCCCGTGCCGCCCGTCGCCGGGCGAACTCCTCCAGGTACGCGTTCGCGAAGGCGTAGTCGGCCTGCCCCGGGTTGGCCAGCGACGCCGACACCGACGAGAACACCACGAAACAGTCCAGGTCGTCGTCCCTGGTCGCGGCGTCCAGGTGGCGCACGCTCAGGGCCTTGGCCGCCACCACGGCCTCGATGTCGGCGGCCCGCTTGCCCGGGTAGAGCCCGTCGCGGTTGACGCCCGCGCAGTGGACGACGCCGTCGATGCGGCCGTGGCGCTGCCGGACCGTGGCGAGGGCGCGCTCGACCTGGTCGGGGTCGGTCAGGTCGGCGGAGATCTCGGCGTTCCTGCTGACGGGCACGGCCGTGGCCTGGTGGCGGCGTTCCAGGTGCTCGGCGAGAAGGCGGCCGATGCCGCCCGTCCCGCCGGCGATCACGTACACGCCGCCCTTCCTGATCGGGACGGGCCCGCCGGGCTCGGGCTGCCCGGCCGGCTCGGCCGGGAGCCAGCGGCGCACCAGGCGTTCGCCGCGCTCGTAGCGGATCTCGGGCTCGGCGGAGGCGTCCCGCAGCACGTCGGAGCCGGCGGGGGCGGTGGTGTCCAGCCGGATGCTGCGGCAGCGGATCAGCGGGGTCTCGGTGGTGATCGTCCTGGCCAGCGCGCCGACGGCCTCGTGGGCGGGGTCGTCGCCGGTGTGGGCGTAGGTGAGGGTGACCGGTCGCTCCGGCTTCGCGGCGAGGACGGCCTTCGCGGTCTCCCAGACGGCCAGGCACGGGTCGGCGGGCTGCCCCGGCGTGGCCCGGATCACCAGGTGCCGGGAACCGTCGTACCGGGCGCCGGGGGTGATCTCGCGGTACTCGCCGGGGTCGTCGCCGTCCTGGGGTTGCGGCACCCACACGTCGCGGAAGCAGTGCGTCTCGCCCGGCTCGGGCTCCGGCTCTCCCGGGGTGAGGTCGTAGGCGGAGGAGAGGTGGGCGGCGAGGCTGTCGATGTCGCCGTACTCGAACAGCAGGGTCGGGTAGAGCCGCCGCCCGACGATCTTCTCCAGCCGTTCGCTGATGTCCACGAGCGTGACCGAGTCCAGGCCGAGGTCGTAGAAGCCGGTCCCGGTGGGCACCTCGCCGGGCGGGCGGCCGAGCGGCCCGGCGACGAGCTCGCGCAGGCGGCCGACCAGGTCGCCGGAGCCGTTGTGGCCGGTGGCGGACGGCTGCTCAGGACGCGCCGGGTCGTCGAGCAGCCGCTCGATCAGCCGCGGCGACCTGATGCGCTTGCACGACAGCCCGCCGAACCCGGCGACGAAGCGCCCCCGCTCGTCGTAGAGGCCGAAGTCGTTGGTGATCACGTCGCCGGACGGCGCGATGCTCTCCGGACGCGGCGCGTACACGTGGAAGGTCGCGCCGAGCCGCCGGGGCGCGCGGAACTCGGCGATGTAGACCGGGATGAACGGCTCCCGCCCCGACGCCTCGGTCTGCCCCAGCCCGGCCAGCGTGGCCGCGTCCAGCCGGGCGGGGTGCAGATGGAAGCCCTCGTGGCCGGGGGCGGGCGCGTCCTGCCGCAGCTCGGCGAGCAGGTAGCCGTCGCCGTGGTGCAGCCGTCCGGCGCACTTCATCGGGGCGCCGTGGCTGATGTCCTCGGCCCTGGCGCGGGCGTACAGGTCCTCCATGTCGCCGTGCCGCCGGGCGCCCCGGCGGAGAGCGTCCAGGTCGATCGGGCCGGGCTCGGGGCCGCTCGGCGTGCCCACCTTGCCGGTGAAGTTCCGCCGCCAGCCGGACAGCGGCGTCCCGTCCCTGCTCCAGCGGCTCTCCGCCCGCACGTCGGCGCCGTCGACGGTGACGCGGATCTCCCGGTCGGCCTCCGGCTTGGTGACGATCGCCTCGGTGAACAGCACCTCGCGCAGGACGATGTCCCCGGGGTCCCGCCCGGTCGCCATCAGCGTGCGGAACACCAGATCGAGGAACGTCACCCCGGGCATGACGGACACGTCGTGCACGCGGTGGTTCCGCATGATGAAGTCGGTGTGCTTCAGCGTGGTGTGACACTCGATCGCGGGCATGGAGTCAGCGCCTCCCCGTGGTGATGTTCAGGTCGAGCAGCGAGCTGGCGTCGTCCGGCGGGCCGGGATCGGGACCGGGGCCGGAGGCGCCGGCCGGAGCCGGGTCGCGGGCCGGGGCAGGGTCGCGCTCCAGCCACAGTCGCCTGCGCCGGAAGACCGGCGCGGGGGCGGGCTCGCGTTCCGGACGCACGCGCGTCCGCGGGTCCGGCTCGCTCAGCACGAGGTGCGCGTTGGTGCCGCCGAGCCCGAACGAGCTCACGCCCGCGACCCTGGGTGAGGGCCAGTCCCGCGGCTCGGTGGCGGGTTCGAAGGGCGAGGCGGCGAAGTCGAAGCGCGGGTTGGGCCGCTCGCAGGACAACGTCGGCGGGATCCGCCCGTGCTCGACGGCCAGCGCCGCCTTGATCAACCCGGCGACCCCGGCCGCGCTGAGCGTGTGGCCGATGTTGCTCTTCACGCTGCCGATCGCGCACGTCCCCGGGTCGCCGCCGCCCTCGGCGAACACCCGCGTCAGGGCGCGCAGCTCGATGGGGTCGCCGATGAGCGTGCCGGTGCCGTGCGCCTCGATCAGGCCGATCTCCGCAGGCGTGCGGCCGGCCGCCGCCAGGGCCCGGCGGACCACGTCCGCCTGGGCCTCGGGGTTGGGCGTGGTGACGCCCATGGTGCGGCCGTCGTTGTTCACCGCGACCGCCTCGATGACCGCGTGCACCCGGTCGCCGTCGGCCAGCGCCGCGCGCAGCGGCTTGAGCAGGACGACCCCGCACCCCTCCCCCGGCACGAACCCGTCGGCGCGCTCGTCGAACGTGTGACACCGTCCGGTGGGCGACAGCGCCTTGGCCGCGCTGAGCTGGAGGTAGTCGTTCTCGTCCAGGAGCACCTCCACCCCGCCCGCCAGGGCGACCTCGGCCTCCCCGGCGAGCAGGCTCTGCGCGGCGAGCTGCACGCCGACCAGCGAGGAGGAGCAGGCGCTGTCCACGACGAGGTTGGGGCCGCGCAGGTCGAAGTGGTGGGCGACCCTGGCCGCGATGAAGTTCTGGTCGGAGGCCAGCCCGCCCGGCCGGACGCCGACCCGGCGCCCGTAGTCGGACATGCGGGCCCCCGCGAACACGCCGGCCCGGCGTCCGCGCAGCTCGGCGGGGTCGTATCCGGCGTCGGCCAGGCAGGCCGCGCAGCACTCCAGGAACATGCGGATGGCCGGGTCGAGGGCGCGGGCCTCGTCCTCGCCCAGGTCGAAGTAGTCGTTGTCAAAGTCCTCGATGCCGTCGACGAAGCCGCCCCACTTGCTGATGCTGCGGCCGAGGGCGGGTTCGGGCGAGTACAGCTCGCGGTGGTCCCAGCGG
Organism: Nonomuraea sp. NPDC005692; assembly: GCF_040631115.1. NCBI lineage: Bacteria > Bacillati > Actinomycetota > Actinomycetes > Streptosporangiales > Streptosporangiaceae > Nonomuraea > Nonomuraea sp. NPDC005692. The sequence goes on from NZ_JBEXYU010000020.1 coordinate 105,339, forward strand.
GAGGCGGGCACCTCGCGCACGTCGCACCGGCCCTCGGTGAGGTTCCGCCAGAACGCGGCCACGTCGGGTGCGCCGGGGAACCGGCAGGCCATGCCGATGATCGCGATCCTGCGATCATCGGCGGCCCCCGGGAGGGCGGGCTCGGGGGCGCCGACCTGCGCGGTCTCCCGGCCCTCCCCCCGCGCGCCCGGCTCGGGGACGGCCGGATGACCGGCGCCCGGCTCGGCGGTGGCCGGACGGCTGACGGTCGGCTCGGGGACGGCCGGATGACCGGCGCCCGGCTCGGGGGCGGCCACATGGTCGGTGGCCGGTTCGGGGTGGCCCAGGCGGTCGCGGAGTTGCTCCAGCGTGGGGTAGTCCAGCAGCAGCGACGGTTCCAGGCTCTCCCCGAGTCGTTCCTCGATGCGCTGCACCAGCTCGGCCAGCATCACCGACTCGACGCCGAGGTCCCCGAACTCCGCCGTCGGGTCCAGCGCGTCCACGGGGATGCCGATCGTCTCGGAGAACAGCACGGCCAGCCAGTCGGGCCCGTCGGCCCGCGCCTGCTCGGGAGCCGGGCGGGCGGGGGCCGGACTGGTGGGGGCCGGGCCGGCGGGGGCCGGCTGGTGGTCCGCCCGTTCGGGGAGCCGGATCAGCGCCGGGACGTCCACGGACGCGCCGGACGGCGGGCACGGCAGCACGGTCGCGCCGCGCGGCAGCCCGATCACCCGGTCCAGCACCCGCAGCCCGTCCCGGTCGCCGAGGGACGCCAGACCGACGGCCTCGCCGACGTTGGGCTTCCCGCGCGCCCCGCCGGACTCCCGCCACTGCGGCCAGTCGACCGACCGGAACTCGGTCCGCCCGGACCGCCGCCTGACCCCGGTGCAGTAGTCGAGGAAGGCGTTGGCGGCCGCGTAGTCGGCCACCCCGGCGGCCAGCGCGGGCACGGCGGCGCACACGGAGGAGAAGGTGACGAAGAAGGCCGGACGGTCCCCGGCGCACGCCTCGTCCAGCGCCTCCAGCAGGTCGGCCTTGGGCGCGAGCACGGCCCGCAGGTCGTCCTCGGACTTGTGGGCCAGCGACGGACGGCCCTGGCTGGAGCGTCCCGCACAGTGGACGACGCCGCCGATCGGGCCCAGCTCGCGCCGCACGCCGTCCAGGAAGGCGGCCACCCCGGACGGCGGCCCGGTGTGCACGACCACCCGGGCGCCCGCGCGTTCCAGGTCGAGGACGGTGGCGACGGCCTCCTCGCCGGAGCCGTCCCACTGCTCGCGCGGCGGCAGTGGGCGCACCCCGAGCAGGGCGAGCCGGCGCGCGCCGCGATCGGCCAGGTGGCGGGCCACCAGCGCGCCCAGCCCCCTGGTGCCGCCGCTCACGACGTAGACGGCCGTGGGATCGAGCTCCGGCTCGGCGTACGGCGCGGACAACTCCCGCAGATCAGGACGGAACCGCTCGCCGTCGCGGTAGCAGACCTCCCCGTACGGCTCCGCGGCCGCCCACTCGGCGCGGATCTGCGCGGCCGTGGGCCGGTCGCTGTCCAGCACCGTGGCCGTGACCGCCGGGTACTCGGCGGCGAGCATCCGCACGAACCCCGCCAGCCGCGCCCCCGCCAGGCTCGGCGAGGCGCCGTCGAGGTCCAGCAGGCCGCTGGTGACGTGCAGGATCCGGAGCGGGCGGCGCCGGGCCAGGGCGTCCCGCAGGACGGCGAGCCGGTCCAGCTCGCCCCCCGGGTCGGCCTCGCCCAGGTCGCGCAGGTCGATCCAGCCGGTGAACTCCTCGGGGACGGGGTCGCCCGCTCGTACGGGCACGACCTGGTCGCCGAGCGAGCGCGCCAGCTCCTCGGAGGCGGCGTCGAACAGGCACACCACGGTCCCGTCGCCGAGCGTCCCGGGGTCGTGGGCGGGCTGCCCGGACGGCGCCCAGGTCCGTTCGAAGAGCGGCGTCTCGGGGGCGGCCGGTTCCCGGTCGCCGGAGGCGGGTTCGAACGGCCAGCACCGCATCCGGTCGAACGGGTACGACGGCAGCCCCACCAGCCGCGCGCCCGGCGGCGGCGTCCGGTCCACGTGGCCGCCGTCCACCCAGTGCCGTCCCAGCTCCAGCAGGTCGCCGGGCCGCCCGGACAGCTGGTCGCCGGGCCGCCCGGATGGCGGGGCGCCGGGACGTGTCCGGCCGCGCAGCACGTCGGCGGGCTCCGACCGGGCGAACCGCTCCAGCCGTTCGCACAGCTCCGCCACGTCCGCGACGACCAGGGCGAGCCGTTCGCGCAGCGGTTCGCGTCCGGTCCGGAGGGTGTGGGCGACGTCGGCGAGGTTCTCGGGCGTCGCGCGCAGGTGACCGGCCAGCCGGCCCGCCATGGCGCGCAGCCGCCGCTCGTCGTGGGCCGACAGCACGATCAGCTGCGGTCCGGCGTCGGGAGTGGCGGGAGTGGCGGGCGGGGCCTCCTCGATCACCGCGTGCGCGATCGTCCCGCCGGCGCCGAACGAGCTGAGGCCCGCCCGCCGGGGCGCGCCGCCGGGCCCCTCGGGCCAGTCGGCCGCCTCGCGCTGCACCCGGAAGGGGATCTCGTCCCAGGCGATGTCCGGGTTGAGTTCGTCGGCGTGCAGGGAGGGCACGAGCCGCCGGTGCCGGAGCTGGAGCACGATCTTGGTGAGCCCGGCGATGCCGGCGCCCGACTCGACGTGCCCGAGGTTGGACTTGACCGACCCGATCGGGATGCTGCCCGGCGCGGCCCCCGCCGGCCCGAACACCCGCATGAGGGCGTTGATCTCGATGGGGTCGCCGAGCGCGGTGCCCGCGCCGTGGCACTCCAGGTAGCCGATGCCGGCGGGGTCCACGCCCGCGTCGGCGAGCGCGCGGGCGACGAGCTCGCCCTCCTCGACGGGGCTCGGCACCACCCAGCCGTTCGTCCGGCCCGAGTGCACGACGGCGGTGCCCCTGATCACGGCGTGGATGCGGTCGCCGTCCGCCTCGGCCCTGGACAGCGGCTTGAGCAGGACGACCCCGGCGCCCTCGGCGGGCACGAAGCCGTCGCCGCCCGCCCCGAAGCTGTGGCAGCGCCGGTCGCCGGCGGTGAGCCGCATGCGGGCGTGCTGGACGAACTTGTTCGGGTGCAGGTTGAGGTTGACGCCGCCGGCGATCGCCAGCTCGCACTCCCCCTGGCGCAGCGACCGGACCGCGAGGTGCAGCGCGGCCAGCGACGACGAGCACATCGTGTCGACCGACATGCTGGGCCCCTTGAGGTCCAGGTGGTAGGAGACGCGGTTGGCCACGCCGCCGAGGGTCGCGCCGGTGTCCTGGGGCGTGCCGCGCAGGCTCTGCTCGACGCCGAAGAAGGGGTACTCGTTGTACATCACGCCCGCGTAGACGGCGACGTTCGAGCCGTGCCGGTCGCGCAGGCGGGTGCGCGGGTAGCCCGCGTCCTCCAGGGCCTCCCAGGCGACCTCCAGGAAGACGCGCTCCTGCGGGTCCATGAGGGCCGCGTCGCGCGGGGTGATGCCGAACAGCAGCGGGTCGAAGTCGGTGACGCCGTCGAGGAAGCCGCCCCACATGAGGTCCACGGGCCAGCCGTCGCGGGTCCTGTCGGCGGGGACGCGGGAGAGCGAGTGCCGCCCGGCGGCCAGGTTCTCCCAGAACGTGCCCAGGTCGGGAGCGTCGGGGTAGCGCCCGGCGATCCCGATGACGGCGATCGCGCCGTCGTCGGCACCGTCGCCGGAACCGTCCGGCCCGTCGGTCCGCGGTTCGGTCCGCGGTTCGGTCCGATCGGTCCGATCGGTCCGATCGGTCCGATCCGGCCGGTCCGTCGGGGGCGGGGCGGGGGTTCTGGCGGACAGCGCGGCGGCGACCCCGGCCAGGTCCTTGTGCTCGAAGAAGAGCGTGCGCGACCGCTCGCCCAGGTCCCGCTCCAGCCGCGCGTTGAGCTCGACGATCTGGGACGACGTCAGCCCGTACTGCTCCAGCGGCACCCGCGTCCCCAGCCGGTCGGCGTCGATGCCAGAGACCTCGGCGTAGACGCCCTTGAGGTAGTCCTCCATGTCCCCGGCGGCGGCCTGGGCCGCGACCGGCTCCGCCCGTTCGATCCAGTACGGCTCGGCCTCGAACGGGTAGGCGGGCAGCGCGACGCGTCCGGGCCGCTCCGGCCAGAACCGTGCCCAGTCGACGTCCTGCCCGGCCACCCAGGCGGCCGCCGCCTCGGCCTCCGTGCCCGCTGGGCCGGCGCCCCCGCCGGAGCGCCCGGCGAGCACGGACGGGTGCGTCCTGCCCGCCGCGAACGCCTCCAGCCCCTCCCGCAGCCCGGCCGCGTCACGGCAGACGACGGCGAGCCGGTGCGCGAGGGCGGCACGCCCGGTCTGGGAGGTGTAGGCGATCCGGCGCACGTCCCGCTCCCCGGTCTCGGCCAGGCGGCGGGCGGCGGTCACCAGCCGCTCCCGGGTCGCGGCGGAGACCAGGACGGCGTGTTCCCTGCCGTCCTCGGCCGCGCTGCCCGGGGTCTCCTCGGGACGGGGCGCCCGGACGACGGCGTGGGCGTGCGTGCCGGTCGCCCCGAAGGCGTTGATCAGCGCCCGCCGCTCGCCGGTCCACGGCTCCGGCTGCTCCGGCACGGCGACCGCGTCGGTGGGCGGCTCGGCGAGGAGAGTGGGCGCCAGCCGTCCGTGCCGCAGCTGCAGCAGCACCTTGGCGAGCTGGGAGGCGCCGGACGCGGCTTCGAGATGGCCGATGTTCGGCTTGAGCGTGCCCGCCGCGACGGGCTCGGACCGCTCGCCGAAGACCTCGGCCAGCGCCTCGGCCTCGGCCGCGTCGGCCAGGGCCGCCCCGGCCGCCGCGCACTCGACGTAGGAGACGTCGCCGGGCCCGGCGCCGGCCAGCTCAAGGGCACGGCGCATGGACGCCGCCATGGCGCCGGCGCTCGGCGCGGTGAACCGCCCGGTACGCCCGGTGTGCGCGACCCAGGTGGCCTCGACCACGCCGTGGACGGCGTCCCCCGCCCGGACGGCGTCCGCGACGGGCCGCAGCAGGAAGGAGCCGACGCCCTCGCCGACCGTCCAGCCGGGCCGGTCGGCGTCGAAGGCGGCGGCGCCGGCCTCCTCGGCCAGCAGGCCCAGCCCGGCCAGCAGCCCGGCGTGGTAGGGGTCGGCGAGCAGGTTGACGCCCGCGACCACGGCCGCGTCGCAGTCGCCCGTACGAATGGCCTGGGCGGCCAGGTGCAGGGCGGTCAGCGTGGACGAGCACGACGTGTCCACGGCGATGCTCGGCCCGGTGAAGCCGAAGAAGTACGAGACGCGGTTGACCATGTCGGACGCGGTCGCCGAGACCACGGCCGGGCCGCCCGCGCGCCAGGCGGCGGCGCCCGCGTGCTGGTAGTCGTGCCACATCGAGCCGACGAAGACGCCCACCCTGGGGGCGGTCGCGTGCAGCGAATCGGGGGTGTGACCGGCGTGCTCCAGGCACTCCCAGACGCTGTGCAGCAGGAGCCGGAGCTGCGGGTCGAGCGTCGCGGCCTCCTTCGGCGAGATGTGGAAGAGCAGGCTGTCGAAGCGGTCGATGTGCTCCAGGTAGCCGCCGGGACGCTCGCCCCTGGGGCTCGGGCCCAGGCTGCGGGTGCCGGTGCTGAGGTTGCGCCAGAAGCCGTCCAGGTCGTCGGCGCCGGGGTAGCGGCCGGCCATGCCGATCACGGCGAGACCGGCCGGCCGCTCCTCGGACGTCGGCTCCTCGCGCCGGACGGGCTCGGTGCGGAGGGCCGGTTCCGTCTCGGGTGTGGAGAGCACGGGAGTGGCGAACACGGGGGCGGCGTCGCCGGTCGCGTACTCGGCGGGGCCGCCCAGGAACGCCTGGAGGAAGCGGTGGCCGTCGTCCAGGTCGAACTGGTCGCGCACCTGGTCGAAGGCGACCTCGCCGATGGGACAGAGCCCGATGCCGCAGGCCGCCTGGCCGGTCATCAGGAGCTGGCCGAGGTAGCCCGCCTCCAGGGTCAGGTAGCGCAGGCTCTGCTCGCCGTACAGGGGTTCGATGCCCTTGGTCTGGCCGATGAGGTAGAGGCTGAATCCGGCGCGGTCGTACAGGTCGCGGTTGTAGACGAAGTGGGCCGTACGGTCGAGCTCGGGGCGGCCGTTCACGAGCTGGAGGGCGTGCTCGACCGGGTTGTAGTAGTAGATCCCCTCGGCGACGCCGCCGATCGCGCCCTTGGTGACGTGCAGGTACGCCTGCACGGCGTAGGTGTCCCCGGCCGACGGGTACAGGTGGCGCGCGCGGTCGCCGAGCCGCCGTTCGCGCAGCAGCCCGAGCAGCCGGCACAGCGACCGGTACGGCAGCGAGCCGGGCGCGAAGTCGCGCACGCTGGCCCGCCAGGCGAAGTGCTCCTCGGGCACGTCCAGGCGGTCGAGGCGGATGAGGCTGGCGTCCGGCTCCAGCGGGCGCAGGTTCCACTGGCCCGCCTTGAACGCCTCCCGGTCCTCGGGCGAGAAGAAGTCGACCTCCCCCGGCCCGTCCGCCTCGACGTCGGCCCGCGCGGGCTGCTCGACGGGCTGGTCCGCGGAAGGCTTCTCCGCGGTGGGCTTCTCCGCGGCGGGTTTGTCCGTGGAGGGCTTCTTCGTCGCGGGCTTGTTCGTCGCGGGCTTGTCGGTGGGGGCGCCGACGACGGTGGCGATGCCGGTGACGGTCGGGTTCTCCAGCAGCAGCGCCACCGGAACGCGCCTGCCGTACCGCTTCCGCAGCGCCTTGGAGACCTGGACCATGGTGAAGGAGGTGACGCCCTGGTCCCAGAGGTCCTGGCCGGGATCGACCTCCTCGACCCCGATCAGCTCGGCGAACAGCTCGGCGATCTCCGTCACCGTCTGTCCCGCCACCTCGGGCTCGGGCTCCGGCTCGGGCTCGGGCTCGGGGGCGCGGTCGGCGAGCGGCCACGGGAGGGCGTCCCGGTCCAGCTTGCCGTTGGAGGTGGCCGGGAACGTGCTGACGAACGCCACGTGGTTGGGCACCATGTACGCCGGCAACGTCCCGGCCGCGTGCGCCCGCAGTTCCCCGACGTCCGGCTCCGCGCCCTCGGCCATCACGTACGCGACCAGCTTCCGCTCCCCCGACCGGTCGTCGCGGGCCAGGACGACGACGTCCCGCACGCCCGGATGTTGCCGCAGCCGGTGCTCGATCTCGCCCAGCTCCACCCGGAACCCGCGGATCTTCACCTGGTTGTCGGCCCGCCCGAGGAACGTGATGTTCCCGTCGGGCAGCAGCGCGGCCCGGTCGCCGGTCAGGTACATGCGCCCGCCCGCGAACGGGTCCGGCACGAACCGCTCGGCGGTCAGCTCGGGCTGGTTGCGGTAGCCGAGGCTCAGGCACCTGCCGCCGATGAACAGGTCGCCCTCCTCGCCTTCCGGGCAGGGCCGCCGGTCCTCGTCGAGGATGTAGTAGACGGCGTCGTCGATCGGCCGCCCGTACGGGATGCTCCGCCACGACGGGTCGACCTCGCCCACCTCGAACCAGTTCGACCAGACGGTGGCCTCGGTGGCGCCGCCCAGGCTGACCACCCGCGCCCGCGGGAACGTGGCGCGCACGGCGTCCGGCAGCGGCAGCGGCGTGTAGTCGCCGCTGAGGAAGACCAGCCGCAGGTCGCCGGTGCCCTCCTCGCCCTGCCGCTCGGCGAGCAGCGGGGCGAGCTGGTTGAGCGTGGTGGGCGCGGAGTTCCAGAACGTGATCGGCTCGTCGATGAGCACGTCCAGCAGCAGCTCGGGGTCGCGCTGCTGGCCCTCGTCGGCGATGTAGAGCGAGGCGCCCCGGCCGAGCAGGCCGAAGATGTCGAACACCGACAGGTCGAAGCCGAGCGAGGTGACGCAGAGCCCGACGTCGGAGGCGTCGAAGTCGAAGGTGCGGTAGCACCAGTCGAGCAGGTTGAGCAGCGGCCGGTGGCTGACCTCGACGCCCTTGGGCTTGCCGGTGCTGCCCGAGGTGAAGATCACGTACGCGAGGTCGTCCACGGTGCCGGCTAGGGGCGGGTCGCCGCGGTCGTCGCCGCCGGCGTCCAGCTCGACGGCGCGCACGCCCTCGGGCACGGCCCAGCCGGGCGTCTCGGCGCAGGTGAGCACGATCCCGGCGGCGGCGTCGTCCAGCATGACGGCGGCCCGCTCGTCGGGCAGGGACGGCTCCACCGGCAGGTAGGCGCCGCCCGCCTTGTGTATCCCGAGGACGGCGGCCACCATGTCGGGCCCGCGGCACAGGCGCACGGCGACCACCGTCCCCGGCCCCACGTCCAGCTCCTTCAGCCGCCAGGCGACGGCGTTGGCGCGCCGGTTCAGCTCCCCGTAGGTCATGGTGCCGCCGGCGTGCCGCAGCGCGACCGCGTCGGGATCGGCGGCGGCCTGCCGCTCGAACAGCCGGTGCGCGGGGCGCAGCCGGTCCTCGAAGGCCGCGAACAGCTCGGCGAGGTCGGGGAACTCCGGCTCCAGCGCGTCCCAGTGGTAGTGCAGCCGGTCGCCCTCCCTGATGACGATGCAGTCGAGCGCGACGTCCGGGGTGTAGGTCATCCAGGGCCCGGCCTCGACGCCGTCCGGCAGGGGGTGCTCGGTCAGGTCGAGGGTGCTGGTGTAGACGACGGGGAAGGCGTAGGCGCGGCGGCGGCGTTCCTTCATGACGTGGCCGCGCAGCGTGGCCAGGCCGGTCAGGGCGCCGTTGGCGGCGTCGGCGGCGATCCGGTCCGGGTAGGACTCCTCGTCGGTGACCCAGCTCAGGGCGGTGTGCTCGCCGGGGCGCCGCGGCTCGGACTCGGCGGTCCAGCGCACCACGGACACGCTGAACGGATCGGCGAAGCGCGCGCGCAGCGCGCCGGCCAGGGCGGCGAAGACGGTCTCGTCGGACACCGCGGCGACGCTGCCGCTCAGCCGGACGCGGCGCGCCGGCGTGGTGGCCACTTCGGGCCCCGGCGGCAGGTCGCGGAACCGCTCGTCCCAGTAGCCCCCTTCGTGCGGGCGCTCAAGGGCGCCCGGGGCCTCGGCGGCCGGCCGCGGCTCGGCGGACGGGTCGGCGTACAGCCTGAACAGCTCGCGCAGCACGATGTGGATGCTCCGGCCGTCCAGCACGGCGAGGTCGACGGCCGCGTGCACCGTCTCGCCGCTGACCCGCAGCTCCCAGTGCGGCCAGCGGCCCAGCGGGAACGCCCGCCCGGCCATCTCCCCGGCCTCGACGCCGGGGGTCTCGGGGATGCTCCAGTTCTCCGGCGCGTGCGGCCTGACCCGCAGCGTCCCGTCGTGGGTGACCTCCGAGCGCAGCGCGTCGTGCGCGGCCACCAGGCGCAGCCAGGCCCGTTCGAGCCGGTCCCGGTCCAGGTCGCGGACGTGGAAGCTGTGGTGGACCTGGCAGCCGTCGTACGGGTGCGCGCCGCCCGCGCGGGCCACGTAGTACGCCTTCTGCAGCTCGTTGAGCGGCCGGATCTCCTCCTCGCCGGTGTCGGCGGCCAGGGCGCGCAGCGCGTTGGTGAAGCGGGCGAACAGGGTCTCCGGCTCGCCGGGCTCGAAGCACCCGGGCACCAGGTCCCAGCGCACCCGCAGCTCGCCGTCGTGCTCCCACATCTGGTGGTCGAGCGCGACGCCGGAGGTCTGGCTCAGCGCGTACGTCACCGGCGGCACGGCCTCGTCGGGCCGGGCGTCCAGCAGGCTGGTGAAGACGACGGGCAGCGCCGTGCGCTCGCGCAGCTCCCGCATGACGGTCACGCCGGGGACGCCCGCGTGGCCGAGGTCGCGCCACAGCCGCCGGTGCACCTCCTGGACCGCCTCCGGGAGCGGCTCGCCGAGCGTGCTCTCGGCGGCGAACACGGCGGTGCCGGTGAACGGCCCGACCACCTCGTCCACCTCACGCGGCAGCCAGGCGCGGCCGGTCGTGGTCACGGCCAGGGAGCAGTCCTCCCCCCTGCCGACCGTCTCGGCGAACAGGGTCAGCACCAGGGCGGTCGGCGAGACGTCCAGCTCGGCGGCCCTGGTGCGCAGGGCGCCCCACTGGGCGGCGGTCAGCGAACCGGTCAGCGCGGAGCGCGGCGACCCGTCCGGCACGCCGGCGGCGGGGCCGGGCGGCAGGTCGGCCAGGCGTTCCCGCCAGTAGTCCAGGTCCTCCTGGTGGCGGGGGCCGCGCCGCTGGGCGTCCAGCGCCAGCAGGCAGTCGCGGACGGACAGGTCGCTGTCCTCCAGCACGTGGCCGGGGTCGCGGTAACAGCGCCACCAGTCGCGCAGCAGCACGTCGAGCCCGCGGCCGTCGGTCACGCTCGCGTCGATGCCGAAGTGCACGGTCCCGGGCGTGGTGACCTCGACGGCGAACGGCGGCCAGACGCCCGGCTCGTAACGCCGGTGCGCGAGGCGTTCGCGGGCGCCGGGCTCGTCCACCGGCAGGTCCCAGGAGGGGGCCCGCTCCAGGATCCGCTGGGTGCCGTCCTCGCCCAGCTCCAGGCGCAGGGCGTCGTGGTGGTCGACGACGCGTTGCCAGGCCGCGCGCAGGCGGGCGGGGTCCACGCCGGGCACCTCGAACTCGCGGTACACCTGGCAGCCGACCGGGTCGGGGGTGGCGTCCTCGTCCGCGCCCATGACGTACGCCTGTTGCAGGGGCGTCAGGGGGAACGGCTCGTGCCGCTCGCCGGGGGCCGGGCTGATCGCCGCCCCGGTCGCGGGGGTGTCGTGCTCCGCCGTCCCGGCCAGCTCGGCGATCCGCGCGGCCAGCTCGGCCGGCGTGGCGCAGCCGCCCAGCCGCTCGACGGGGAAGTCCAGCGAGAACTCCCGCTGGATCTCGAACCACACCCGTACCGCGGAGATCGAGTCGAGTCCGCTGTCCTTGAGTGAAGCGTCGGGGGTCAGCTCCGCACCGCCGGGCAGCACCTCGGCCAGCAGGCGGATGACCGTCTCCGTCACGCGCTCGTCGTGCTCCATGGGCCTCCTCCCTCACTGCGACGCTAGTGAGGACGGCGCGCGCTGCCTGCTCAAGACTGAGCAGGCAGCGCAAGGCGATCGGCCGTAACTTTCTGACCATGCCTGGTTCCTGGATAGCGGGCGGCGAGCCCAGACCCGACGCCCGCATCAGACTGTTCTGCTTCGCGCACGCGGGAGGCGGGTCGGCGCTGTTCCGCAAATGGGACGACCACCTGTCGCCGGACGTCGACGTCTGCCCGGTGGTGCTGCCGGGGCGCGAGTCACGCCTGCGCGAGCGGCCCTACAACCGCATGGAGCAGCTCGTGGGGCCGCTGTCGGAGGCCATCGAGCCGTACACCGACCGGCCGTTCGCGCTGTTCGGGCACAGCATGGGGGCCGTGGTGGCCTGGGAGACGGCCCGCCGCTTTTCGCCCGCGGTGCTGTTCGTGTCCGGACGCCGCGCGCCGCACCTGCCGACCCGCCGCCGCCGCTTCAGCGACCTGTCGGAGGACGAGCTGCTGAGCGAGATGGGCAAGCTGAACGGCACGCCGTCGGAGGTGATGGACCAGCGCAGCCTGCTGGAGGTGTTCCTGCCGGGCCTGCGCGCCGACTTCGAGCTGAACGAGTCGTACACGCCGCTGCCCGGCCCGCGTCCTGACTGCCCGATCTCGGCGCTGACCGGCGACGCCGACCCGGAGGTCGACCCGGACGAGATCAGCGCCTGGGCCGACGCCACCGGCGGCGGTTTCACGCTGCGCGTGTTCGGCGGCGACCACTTCTACCTCAAGGGCCCGCGGCCCGAGGTGCTGACGGCGGTCCAGGAGGACCTGAACCGCCATCTGCTCAACGTCTAACCGTCCTTGGACAGGTCGCGCAGCCGGGCTTCGAGCAGCCCGGCGGCGGCCTCCATCAGCCGGTCGGCGATGACGTCCACGTGCCTGGCCCGCCAGTCGGCCAGCTCCGTGCCCGCCACCCACCGGTTGAACGCGCCCATCGCCGGCCCGCAGTGGACCTGGTAGTCCACCTGCCGCCCGGCCTCGCCGCGCAGCGCCAGCCTGATCGTGTGCACGAAGTACCAGCGGAAGACGAGCGCCATCCGGTGCTTGGGGTCGCGCTCGGCGCGGGCCAGCTCGGCCGGCCGGCGCGCGGCCAGGAACGCCCGCGTCTCCTCCCACACCTCCTCGAAGGAGCGGCGGAAGAACTTGTCCTGGATCGTCCGCCTGGTCCGCTCGTCGATCTCCTCCAGCGAGCCGTACTGGCGGTAGAGCTGGTAGAGCTTGTTGGCGCGGGCCGGGAACAGCGTGCCCTTCCTGGCGACCTGCACCTGCGCGCCCATCTCGAACATGTCGCCGGCCGGGGCGTAGGCGGTGTCCTGCACGTCGAGCCCGGCGAGCAGGTCCTTGACGGCGTCGGACGTGCCGGCCTCAGGAGTGCACTGGTTGACGCTGCCGGTGACGATGAAGTCGGCGCCGAGCACGAACGCGGCGGCGGCCGCCTCCGGGGCGCCGATGCCGCCGGACGCGCCGACCCTGATGCGCCGGGCGTAGCCGTGGGCGGCCATCTCCTCGTCGCGCAGCCGCAGGATCGCCGGCATCAGCGCGTACGGCGAGCGCCCGTCGGTGTGCCCGGCCGAGTCGGCCTCGACGCAGACGTCCGCGCTGACCGGCAGCTCCGCGGCGACCTCCGCCTCGGCCGCGGTCAGCGCCCCCTCCCGGACGAGCCGGTCCAGGACGGCCTGCGGGGCGGGCCGCATGAAGGCGGCGGCGACCTCGGGCCTGGAGACCTTGGCCACCACGTGCCGGACGGCGACCGGCCGCCCGGCCGGGTCGCGGTGCGCGCCGCTGCAGCGGTAGCGGACGAGGGGCGCGGTGATGTGCGGGTAGGCGGCTGCCTCGACGTACCGCACGTCGCGGCGGAGCAGCAGGTCGACCGTCTCGCGCTCCAGGCCCTCCTCGTCGAAGCCGTAGAGCAGGTTCACGCCGTAGGCGCCGTCCGGGCCGAGGGCGGACTGGACGGTGTCGAGCGCGTCGGCGATCTGGTCCAGGGTGAGGCCGCCGGCGCCGAGGAAGCCCATCAGCCCGGCCCGGCCCATCCTGATCACGAGCTCGGGCGAGGCGATGCCCTTGAACATCGACCCGGCCAGGTAGGCGTGGCGGACGCGGTAGTCGGCGCGGAACTCGGCCGAGCCGAGCACGATCCCGGCCTCCCGGACAGCGGGCGCCTCGACCGGCTCCCGGACGGCGGGCATCTCGGCCGGTTCCCGGACGGCAGGGGGCTCGGGCGGGTGGCGGCGGGTGACCGTCCACAGCTTGGTGAGCACGTCGCCGGGGCCGATCTCCGCCAGCTCGGACACGCCCTGGTCCATCAGGTAGCGCAGGCCGTCCACCCACCGCACCGGGTTGCAGATCTGGCGGCGCAGCAGCTCGGCCGCCTCGCCGGCCCGGTACGGGCGTCCGGTCACGTTGGAGATGACGGGCACCCGCGGCTCCTCGATGCGGACGCCGTCCAGCACCTCGGCGAAGGCGTCGGCGGCCGGTTCCATGTAGCGCGAGTGCGAGGGCACGCTCACGCTCAGCGGCACCCACTTGCCGGGGCCGCCGCGGCTGAGCGCGTCCAGCTCGTCCTTGGGCCCGGCCAGGACGACCTGTTCCGGGGAGTTGTAGTTGGCGATGTCGACGCCGGTGCCCGCCAGCAGCTCCTCCAGCCGTTCCGGGTCGGCGCCGAGCACCGCCGCCATGGCGCCGCCGCCCGCCTCGGACATCAGCTCGCCGCGCCGCTTGACCAGGCCGAGCGCGGTCTCGAAGTCGAAGCAGCCGGCCGCGAACAGCGCCGCGTACTCGCCCAGGCTGTGCCCGGCCAGGTAGTCGGGCCGGCCGCCCTCGTCCTGCCGGGCGAGGAAGCTCAGCGCGTTGACCGTGAACAGGGCGGGCTGCACGTAGCGGGTCTCACGCAGCCGCCTGGGGTCGTCGCACAGCTCGGCGACGGAGTAGCCGAGGATCTCGTCGGCGCGGGCGCACAGGTCGGGGTACCGCTCCAGGACGCCCGCGCCCATGCCCTTGCGCTGCGACCCCTGCCCGGGGAAAACCCACACGACGGACATCAGGCGCGTTCCTCTCTAGCGTTCCCAGGGGAATCTCTTCTCGGTCGCGTAGTCGACGAGCCTGCGGCGCACCTCGAGGCTGGACATGAGCCGGCCGAACTCCTTGACCGCCACCTGCTCGGTCTCGTCCGACAGGATCCACAGCTCGCGGAAGTAGCGCTTCATGTCCGTGACGATCGACCGGTCCAGCTTGGTCAGCCGGTAGGCCAGCCGCCGCACGAGCGCCTCCGGGTCGTCCGACACCTCGTCCACCAGGTGGAAGGCGGCGGCCTCCGCGGCGCTCACCGGCTGGGTGCTCAGCGTCATCGCGTACGCCTTCTGGAAGCCCGTGCGCCGGATCAGGAACGGCAGCACGCAGCACGGCAGCAGCCCCCACAGCGCCTCGGGCAGGCTGAAGGTGCTGCGCTCGCTGGCGAAGACGAAGTCGCTGGCCGCGGCCAGGCCGACGCCGCCGCCGGCCACCCGGCCGTCCACCCGGGCCACCACCGTCACGGGCGTCTCGGTGAAGCGGCGCAGCAGGCCGTAGAACGCCCGGCCGCCGTCGGCGACGTCACTGCCGGCCGCCTCCTCCAGGTCCATGCCGGTGCAGAAGACGCCGTCGCCGCCCTCCAGCAGCAGGATGCGGCAGCCGGGCGCGCGCTCGGCCTCGTCCAGGGCGGCGCCCAGCTCGTCGATGGCGCGGTCGTCGATCGTGCGGCTGCGCAGCCGGTGCCGCAGGGTCGCCGAGGTCAGCTCCATCTGTACTCCCGGTGGAAGTCCGCGATGCGGTCCAGCACCAGCAGGCCGCGACCGCCGAAGGCGTCCTCGTACAGGTCGCCGTACGGTTTGGGGTCCAGCACCGCGTCCCGCACGCCGAAGGCGCGGTCGGCGCTCAGCTCGGTCAGCGCGTCCAGCTCCGCGACGCCGATCTCGCGCCGCTCGTCCAGCGCCCGGCCGATGCCGCTGCGCCCCTGTGCCGGGATCACGCCGCTGTAGAACTCCGACGCGCAGCCCGACCCGTACGAGAACAGCCCCGCCCGCCTCGGCGCGTCGAACGCGCCGTGGTCGATGAGCGAGCACAGCGCCAGGTAGAGCGCGGCCGAGTAGGTGTTGCCCACCCGCACGCCGTAGGCCAGGGACGGCGCGACCCGCGCCGCGAAGTCGGCCTCGATCTCCGCCGCCCCCATGCCCTTGAGCTTGCGCAGCAACATCCGGTGCGCGCCCTTCACCATCCCGGCGAACGGCGTGTGCAGCGCCAGGTAGTCGAAGGTGTCCACGATGTCGGCGCCGGCCACCCGCCGCCCGTAGGCCGCGAAGCACTCCTCGGCGCAGCGCATGTAGGCCAGCAGCGACAGGTCGGGATCGACCGCGTCGGTGTCGTGGCGCGGCCGGGCCGTGTCCATCACCTCGAAGGTGTGGTAGCCGCTGGCGCCCGGGTCGAGCCGCAGCACCCGCGCGTCCTCGCCGACCAGCATGGCCACCGCACCGGCGCCCTCGGAGGGCTCCCAGTAGGTGGACTTGGCGGTGCCGCTGGCCGCGTCCGTGGCGATGGCCAGCGCCTTCACGCCGGGGATCGGGCTCGCGCCGACGACGGCGGCGGCGCACTGCAGCGCGGCCGTCCCGCCGTAGCAGGCGTGCTTGACCTCGAACGAGCGGCACGCCGGGTTCAGCCCGAGGTGGTGGTGGATGTAGGTGCTGATCGGCTTGCCGAAGTCGAGCCCCGACTCCGTGCCCACGACCAGCAGCTCGATCCGGTCCTTCTCCTCCGGGGTGAGCGCGTCCAGCAGCGGCCGGGCGGCGTTGACCGCGTTGGTGACCGGGTCCTCGCAGGGCAGGTTGACCGAGCGCTGCTCCATCATCAGGTTGCCGAAGCGGTTGACGTCCAGGCCGCGCGCGTCGAACAGCGCGCGGACGTCCGTGTACGCCCTGCCGACGTAAGCGTTGATCGCCTCGATCCCGAGAGCCATGGCCTAGGGCACCATCAGGACGTCGTGGATGCTGGTCGGCACGAACAGCCGGTCCCACTGCCCGCCGCCGTGCCGTTCCGGGACCCGTTCCACGTCGTAGACCTCCTTGCGCATGCCCTCGCCGCGGTCCAGCTCCCGCACGGCCTGGTAGTCGTCCAGCTCGCGCAGGTGGATGAGGGCGTGCAGGCGGTCCTGCCGGCCCCACGTCTGCTCGTAGATGAAGGCGGTGGCGCGGCCCTCGAGGTTGGCGTTGAGGTAGCGGGACCAGTCGTAGAGGAACTGCCGTCCCTCCTCGCGCAGCTCGTAGCGCGCGTCGGCGGTGCGCAGCACGATCGCCCCGGCGGTCGCCGAGTTGAGCTGCTCCCGCTGCGCGGTCTGGTGCGTCGCGGGCGGCACGAACGTGCCGGGCACGTCGTGCACGTCGTCGGTGAACCCGTGCTGCGGGCACATGACGGTCTCCTGGAGACTGCCGTGGACGAACATCTTCTCCCAGTTGCCGCCGCCCTTCTTGGGCAGCCGGTCCTTGAGCGAGATCTGCTGGAACGCCTCGTCGTGGTCCACCATCTCGATGAGCTTGCTGTACTTCTCGGGGGACTTCATGTGCACGAACCAGTGCAGCCGCTCGCGGACGCCGAAGACCTCCTCGTAGCAGAAGGTCGTGGCGACGCCGGCCTGGGCGCGGTTCATGTAGTCGAGCAGGTCCACGCTGAAGTCGCGGCCCTCGCGGGCCATGCCGTACTCCAGCATCCCCACACGGTGGATGATCAGGCCCGCGTTGCCCGAGTGCAGCAACTGGTCGGGGGGCAGGGTGGTCTGATACTGCGCCGGCTTCGTCATGCCCCGAATGTCGCCCACGGGCGCGGGAACCTCCGCTCAATATTGAGCAGGCCCCCCAGGGGCCCGACGCCCGCGGGCTCAATATTGAGCAGCAGGACGACGGCCCGATCGGCCTAGCCTCTCATGTGCCTGACATGCCTCTGGGAGCCCACGAACTGCTGGTCTTCATGCTGCAGCTGGGCCTGCTCCTCGGTCTCGCCGTCCTGCTCGGCCGGCTGGCCGTGCGCCTGCGCATGCCCGCCATCGTCGGCGAGCTGACCGTGGGCGTGCTGCTCGGCCCGTCGCTGCTGAACCACCTCGCCCCCGCCCTGAAGTTCACCCAGCTCCACCTGCTGGACGCGGTGGGCCAGGTCGGCGTGCTGCTGCTGGTCGCCATCACCGGCATCCAGCTCGACTTCGGCCTGGTCCGCCGGCGCGGCGCGACGGCCGTCAAGGTGAGCGTCGCCGGTCTGGTCGTGCCGCTGGGGCTCGGCGTGGCCGCCGGTTTCCTGCTGCCCGCCTCCCTGCTCGTCGAGGGCACCAGCGTGACCGTCTTCGCGCTGTTCCTGGGCGTGGCCACGTGCGTCAGCGCCATCCCGGTGATCGCCAAGACGCTGACGGACATGAAGCTGCTGCACCGCGACGTCGGCCAGCTCTGCCTGACGGCGGGGATGGTGGACGACGCGTTCGGCTGGTTCATGCTCTCGGTCGTCTCGGCCATGGCGACCACGGGCGTGCGCACCGGGCAGATCGTGTTGTCGCTGGTCTACCTGGCCGCGCTGGTGCCGTTCGCGCTCTGGGTGGGCCGGCCGCTGGTCCGCTGGACGATGCGGGCCGCCACCCGCTCGGACGAGCCGGGCCCGGCCGTTGCCGTCGCCGTGGTGCTGGTGCTGCTGGCCGCCGCCGGCACGCACGCGCTCGGCCTGGAGGCCATCCTGGGCGCGTTCGTCTGCGGCGCGCTCATCGGGCGGTCCGGCCACGCCGACGCCGCGTGGCTGGCCCCGTTGCGCACGATCGTCCTCAGCGTGCTCGCTCCCCTGTTCTTCGCGACGGCCGGCCTGCGCATGGACCTCACGCTGCTGGCCAGGCCGGACGTGCTGGCGGCGGCGGGGGCCGTGCTGGGGGTGGCGATCGTCGGCAAGTTCCTGGGCGCCTACCTGGGGGCGCTGCTGAGCCGGTTGAGCGCGTGGGAGGCGTTCGCGCTGGGGGCCGGCATGAACGCGCGCGGCGTCATCGAGGTGATCGTGGCGATGGTCGGCCTGCGCATCGGCATCATCGACACGGCGATGTACACGATCGTGATCGTCGTCGCGATCGTCACCTCGCTCATGGCGCCGCCGATCCTGCGCGTCGCGATGAGACGCGTCGAGCTCACCGCCGAGGAACGCCTGCGCCGGGCCGAGCACGAGCAGCTCGTCGAGCCCGGCCGGCGCGGCTGACCCTATCGGGGGACGACGATCGCCGTGGCCAGCAGCCCGGGGGCGGCCGTCCAGCGGCCCGCGAACTCCGCCAGGGGCGCGTCCGGCGGCAGCAGCCTGGCGCGGAAGCGGCCGTCGAGGGAGAAGGCGAGGGAACCGTCGTGGAACCCCAGCCACTCGCCGGTCAGCGGGAACCACGCCTTGTAGACCGACTCCTTGGCGCTGAACAGCAGCCGGTCCCAGCAGGTGCCGGGACGCAGGTCGCGCAGCTCGCGCACCATCGCGGCCTCCTCGGGCCGGGCCACCATGCGGAAGACGCCTTCGGGGAGGGGTTCGTGCGGTTCGGCGTCGATGCCGATGCTGCGCACGTCGCCGGCGTCGGCCACGGCCGCCGCGCGGAACCCGGCGCAGTGCGTCATGCTGCCCACCGCGCCCGCCGGCCAGCGGGGCGCGCCGCGCCGGCCGGGGACGATGGGCGCGGGCGGGATGCCGAGGGCCGCCAGCGCCTCGCGAGCGCAGTGGCGGACGGTGGCGAACTCGCGCCGGCGTTTGGCGACCGCCTTCCTGACGGCGTGCCGCTCCTCGGGGAAGAGCCGCACGCCGGGCGGGTCGCCGTACGCGGTGGAGACGGCGACGTTGTCCGGGACGAGCGTCTCGATCATCGAGTGTCCCTCCTCCTGGGCCGGCGCGTGCCCCTGCGTCTACCCACAGGCCGCCGTCGTCACCTCTCGCCGGTGAGCGGTTCGAGGACGAAGACCGGGATCCGGCGCTCGGTCCTGGTCTGGTAGTCGGCGTAGTCGGGGTAGGCCGCCACCGCCCGCCGCCACCAGACGTCCTTCTCCTCCCCCGACACCTCGCGCGCCCGGTACACGCCCGTGACCGTGCCGTCCTGGAGCTCGACGACGGGCTCGGCGAGCACGCTGGCGTACCACTGGGGGTTGACCGGGGCGCCGCCCAGGGACGCGACGGCCGCGTAGCGCCCCTCGTGCTCGACCCGCATGACCGGCGTCCTGCGCAGTTTGCCGGTCTTCGCGCCCCGGTAGGTCATCAGCACGACGGGCAGGTCCTTGATCGTGACGCCGTCGGTCGTGCCGGTGCGCATGATCTGCTCGACGTGCTCGCGGACCCAGTCCGACGCGCTGGGCTCGTACTCGCCGGTCGGGGCCTGCGTGGCCTGCCGGGCCGCCTCCGCCGGGCCGTGCCGCCGGCCGGGGCGCCTGTCCACGTTGTCGGTGAGGGTGTTGATCAGGGCGGGCAGCCCGGCCACCGTCTCGGCCGGCAGGCCGGCCACGGTCTCCTCGGCCAGGTCGACCCAGAGCCGCTTGACCTGCTCGGCCAGCGCCCGGCCGCTGTCGGTGAGCTCGACCACGCTGGCCCGCTTGTCGGACGGCGCCGGCGTGCGGCGGATGTGGCCGGAGGCCTCCAGCTTGCGGCTCATGAGCGTCACGCTGGGCGGCTCGCATCCCAGCGCCTCGCTGAGCTGCGCCTGGATCCTCGGCCCGGTGCGGGCGAGTTCGAGCAGCAGCGCCTCCTGCCCGGGATGCAGGCCAAGCGGGGCGAGCAGGGCGGCGGCCCTGGCGCGGTGGCGCAGGCTCAGCAGGCGGATCGCCTGGTTGACGGCGTCGGCTTGCGCGAAGTCCATGATCGCTCCTTGACGAAAATTAGTTATCTGCATAATAGTTATTCGCGTAACCAAATCCTACACGGCCGGGCAGCGCCCGCCGAAGCCGGGATCGCGAAGAGGGCCCCCTGACGCGGCGCCCGCACGCCGCACGTCCGCGACGCGAATCAGACAAGAACGGAACCACTCATGACGAGCATCGGCACCGCCGCCCGGCGGGCCACCCCACGGACCATCCCGTCCTGGCTGGTCCTGGCGCTGGCCTGCGCCGGCCAGTTCATGGTCATCCTGGACGCCTCCATCGTCAACGTCGCCCTCCCCGCGATCCGCGCGGAGCTCGGCTTCACCCCCACCGGGCTCGCCTGGGTGGTGAACGGCTACCTGCTCGCCTTCGCCGGCTTCATGCTGCTGGGCGGCCGGGCCGCCGACCTGTTCGGCCCGCGCCGGACGCTGGTCGCCGGGCTGCTGCTGTTCTCCGCCGCCAGCCTGGCCGCCGGCCTGGCGACCGCGGCGGAGGTCCTGGTCGCGGCCCGCGTGGCGCAGGGCGCCGGGGCCGCCATGATGGCCCCGGCCACGCTGGCCGTGATCAACACGTACTTCACCGAGCCGGGCGCGCGCGCCAGGGCGTTCGGCGCCTGGTCCTCCGCGGGCGGCGTCGGCGGGATGATCGGCGCGGTGGCCGGCGGCGCGATCACCACCGGCCTGTCGTGGCGCTGGGTCTTCCTGATCAACGTGCCGGTCGGCGCGCTGCTGATCGCCGTGGCCCTCTCGGCGCTGGTCACCGTGCGGAGCGCGCGGCGCGAGCCGCTCGACCTGGCCGGCGCGGTCACCGGCACGGCCGGCCTGGCGGCGCTGGTCTACGGGGTCATGCAGAGCGCCGACCACGCCTGGTCGTCCGGACGGGTGCTCGTGCCGGTGCTCGCCGGGCTGCTGCTGCTCGCCGTCTTCGTCGTGGTCGAGGCGCGCTTCGCCGGCCGGCCCATGCTGCCCCTGCGGCTGCTCCGGATCCGGGGGGTGGCCGTCGGGAACGGCATGCTGCTGCTGTTCGGCGGGATCACCATCGCGATGTGGTACTTCACGTCGCTGTTCCTGCAGAACGTCCTGGGCTTCAGCGCGCTGCTCGCCGGGCTCGGGCAGACGCCGGCGGCGGTGACGTTCATGCTGGTCGCCCGGGTGTCCGCGGCCCTGCTGCCGCGGGCCGGGGCGCGTCCGCTGGTGCTCGGCGGCGGCGCGCTCTTCGTGGCCGGGTTCGGCTGGCTGTCCCTGGCCGAGGCCGGCAGCGGTTACCTTCCCGCCGTCCTCGGGCCCACGCTGCTCGTCGCGGCCGGCATCGGGCTGACCTTCCCCACCCTCATGGCCGCGGCGACCGCCGAGGCGCCAGAAGGCGCGGCGGGCGTCGTCGGGGGCCTGGCCAACACCACCAGCCAGGTGGGCTCGTCGATCGGCCTGGCGGTCCTCGCCACGGCCGCCGGCGCCGGCGGCGCCGCGGGCTCCCCTGAAGCCCTCGCCGACGGCTACGGCCTGGTCTTCCTCATCGCGGCCGGGCTCGGCCTGGCCCTCGCGGCGGGCGGCTTCCTGCTGCCGCGCCGCGTCTGATCCACCCGCAACCCCACCCCTTCCAGCAAGGAGACCTCCATGTCCATCGCCTTCGATCCGATCGCCGTGGGCGGCACGAAGCTGGCCAACCGGATCGTCATGGCCCCGATGACCCGCAGCCGCGCCCGCGACGGCCTGGTGACGAGCCTGACCGCGCAGTACTACGCCCAGCGCGCCTCCGCCGGGCTGATCGTCACGGAGGGCGTCCAGCCGTCGGTGATCGGCCAGGGCTATCCCTTCACGCCCGGCCTGCACAGCGCCGCGCAGGTCGCCGCCTGGCGCGAGGTCACCGGCGCGGTGCACGCGGCGGGCGGGAAGATCTTCGCCCAGCTCCTGCACACCGGCCGGATCGGCCATCCGGTGCTGCTGCCCGAGGGGGCGGTCCCCGTCGCGCCGTCGCCGGTGGCCGCGCGCGGGCAGCTCTTCACCCCCGACGGCGTCAAGGAGTTCGTCACCCCGCGCGAGCTGACGGAGCCCGAGATCGAGCGGACCGTCGCCGACTTCGCGGACGCCGCCCGCAACGCCGTCGAGGCCGGCTTCGACGGCGTGGAGGTGCACGGCGCCAACGGCTACCTGATCCACCAGTTCCTCGCCCCCGGCACCAACCGGCGCACCGACGGCTGGGGTGGCTCGGCGGCCGGGCACGCCCGGTTCGCCGTGGCGGTCGTCTCCGCCGTGGCCGGCGCGATCGGCGGCGACCGCACCGCGTTGCGGATCTCGCCCGGGATGCCGAACAACGACATGCACGAGCCCGACCCGCGGCCGGTCTACGAGGAGCTGCTGGGCCGGACGTCCGGGCTGGGGCTGGCGTACCTGCACGTCATGGAGGCCGCCGACCGGGAGCTGACGCGCGCCCTGCGGCGGCTCTTCCCCGGCCCGCTCGTCCTCAACCCGCACACCGGCGACCGCCCGACCGGCCCGGAGGACCTCGCGCTGATCGAGGACGGCACCGCGGACCTGATCGCCTTCGGCCGGCTCTTCCTCGCCAACCCCGACCTGCCCCGCCGTCTGGCGACCGGCGCGCCGCTCAACGCCCCGGACGCGGCCACCTTCTACGGCGGCGACGCCGCGGGCTACACCGACTACCCGGCCCTGCCCGTCTGACCGGCCGGTCGTGGGGGGGGCGGACCTGATCAGGCGACGCCGTCCTTTTTGATCTTCAAGGATGCGTCCGGCCGGAATTTCGGTCGGCCGATAAAGTGGCCTCCATGCGGAGAAGGCCGTCGGAGGCGGTGTCAAGGAAGGTCCGCCCCCCACGCTCCGGCGGCGATTCGCCGGGACATCCGCGAACGGGACTCCACCAGGCTCGATGCGCGCCTCCACCCGCCGGAGTCACCGAAACGTGATCGGCGCTTCTTTTCCCGGAGCGGACCCGCTTATTCTTTGTCCCGCGCATGAACCAAGGGAAACAATTCTTCGGCGAATTCGGGGCGGGCGGACCGCCGGAAATTAACCTCCGCCCGGCCGCTATTCGAATAAGCCGGGAAAAGCGCATTGTTCGGTCAATCCCGCACCGGTATTCAGGCGGGTGGGGTCGCGGAACCGTCGTGGAACGATCCACATGCGAGAGGCCGTCATGGATGCCAGCATCGTCGGATGACCCGAAAGGTGGAATCCATGTCCGAGCCCGCGATCCGTCCCAACGAGACGACGGTTCCGGTGCTGCCCTGCCCCGCTCCCGAGCAGACCCTGGAGTTCTTCGAGGCGCTCGGGTTCACCGTCACCCACCGGCAGACCCGTCCCTACGTCTACCTGGCGATGCGCTGGAGCGGATTCGACCTGCATTTCGGCCCCGCGCCGAAGGGGCTCGACCCCGCCCGGGAGGCGACCGGGGCGTGCCTGGTCCTGGTCGACGCCGTGGCGCCGTACCACGCCGCGCTGGTCGCGGCCATGCGCCGGGCCTACGGCAAGGTGCTGAGCTCGGGCCTGCCGCGGATCACCCGCTACCGGCCCGGCGCGTCCAGGTTCACGCTGATGGACCCGTCCGGGAACTCGATCATGTTCATCCAGCGGGACGAGCCGGCCGAGCTGGAGTACGGCGGCTCCACGAAGCTGACGGGGCTGGCCAAGGCGCTCGACAACGCCCGGATCCTGCGCGAGTTCAAGAACGACGACCTGCAGGCCTACCGGGCGCTCAAGTCGGCCGTGCGCAGGCACGGCCCGCAGGCTCCGGCGGCCGAGCGGGCCATCGCCCTGTGCCACCTGGCCGATCTCGCCACGGCGCTCGGCGAGCCGGCCGAGCCGTGGCTGGCCGACCTGCGCGGCACCGAGCTCACCCCCGACGACAGGCGGCGCGTCGAGTCCGAACTCGGCCACCTCGCCGACCTGCGCGAATGGCTCGGACCGAGCTGACGGCGGAAGACCCGCGGCGAACGGCCGCCGTCAGGAGGCGGGGGTGTTGTGCATGATCTTGACCATCCGCACCTTGCCGTTGGGCTCCGGGGTGATGCTGTCCACCGTGCGCGCGGTCACCTCGAAGTCCGTGGCGACGGCGGCCACGGCGTCGCGGATCCGCCCGGCCAGGTCGGCGGGGGCCGACGGCGAGGGCACCAGCAGGATCTCCACCGCGCCCGGCCGGTACTGGAGCACCTGCACGCCGCGCACGCCCGCCGTCGGCATCACGGCCGGGTTGGTGAGGAAGTTGGCGTGCACCGTGCGCCCGTCGGCGGCCACCACGCGGTCCTCGGTCCGTCCCTGGATCCGGCGGATGATCGGGGTGTGGAAGGCGCGGCACGGGCAGTCGTCCGGCTCGATGAGCACGCGGTCGCCGAGCCGGTAGCGGATCAGCGGCATCGCCTCGGCGTGCAGCCGGGTCACCAGGACCTCGCCCTCGCCGTCGGCCAGCGACACGCTGCCGTCGTCGTGCAGCACCTCCACCACCACGTCGGCCGAGCGCAGGTGCATCGCGCCCTCGGGGCAGGTGCGGCCGATCGTGTACGCCTCCACCGAGGCGTACACTTCGTGGCCGCGCGCCCCGAAGTAGTTCAGCACGTGCTCGCGGGCCTCGGGGGTGAGCGTCTCACCGGCGAAGATGACGGTGTGCACGCCACGGTAGGCGATCTTCCTGCGGCGCAGCTCGTCGACGAGGGTGACGATGCAGCCGGGGAAGCCCCACAGGAACGTCGGCCGTCCGCGCAGGAACGCCTCGACCTGCTCATCCAGGCTCCGGCTGGTGTTGACGTGGACCGTACGGGCCAGGCCGAGCCGCTGCAGCCGGTGCGGCCGGAACTCGCCCACCCGGAAGTAGCCGATCCGGTCCCAGGGACGCAGGCCCGAGGCCAGCAGGTCCTGGAGGTAGGTGGCACGCAGGTAGCCGAGGTCGCCCTCGGAGTAGAAGGGGCGGATGGGCACGCCCGAGGACCCGCTGGTGGGCGCCTCGCGGGTGTTGTCGGGGGTGAACCCGGCGGCCATCAGCTCGGCGGGCGGCAGGTCCCGGAGCGTCGTCCGGTCCAGCATCGGCAGGGCGGCCAGGTCGGCGGCGGTGGACAGCGCCGCCACGGCGTCGGCCGGGAGCACGCGGCGGTAGTACGGCACGTTGGCGTGCGCGTGGCGGACGAGCCCCGTCAGCAGCCGGTCCTGCACGACCTGGAGCCGGGCCGGGTCCATCCGGTCCCGCGAGCGCGCCAGGTACAGGTTCCGCACCACCGGCACCACCGGGATCGTGCTGGGCAAGCCCTTCATGAGGTCTCCTTCTTCAGCGTGGCCAGCATGACGCCGCCCTTGACCACCTCGCCCGCGCAGTACGCCAGCAGCGCGCCGAACGCCGCGGCGGCGGGCACCAGGAACCAACCGGCGGCGGCGACCACCACGAACTGCAGGCACGCGGCCACCGCGGCCAGCCGCCGTCCCCGGTCGTCGGTGTTCTCCACCAGCAGGAACGCGGGCAGCACGGCCACCGTCAGCGCCGCCTCGGCCAGCAGCACGGCGCCGGTCGCCACCATGCCCCGCTGGCCGCCCGCCAGCACCACCCCGAGCACGACCACCGCCAGGGCGCCGGCCGGCACGGCGGGCGCGAGGATGCGCCGCGCCATCCGGCGGGCGCCGGCCTCGCCCGTGCCCTCGATCCAGACCGCCACCCGCGGCTGGAGGATGCGCAGCAGGTAGGACACGCCCATCACGACCACGGACAGCGCCACCGACCACACGTAGAAGACGCTGGTCTTCTGCGCGTCGTCCAGGTGCGCGAAGTACGCGAACGTCACCGAGGTGGCCGCGACGGCGGTCACCTCGCCGACGCTGAGCAGCGCCGCCGCGCGTACGGCCGGCCGGTAGGCGCCCTTGTCCGCCTTGCCGGAGCGCCCGCGGATCAGCCCGGCCGCCAGCACGGCGTTCAGCACGACCAGCACGCCGACGTGCAGGGCCAGCAGCGCGTTGGCCCGCATCCCGGTCAGGGCCACCAGCCCGACGCCGGACGCCTGCGCGACGGCGAGCGTCAGGTAGGCGAACACGTCGGCCCGCGCCCGCCCGCGCAGCCGGTTCAGCGCCGCCATGACCGCGCAGCAGCCCAGCCCGCAGGCGTAGGCGGCGGCCGCCGCGTACCGGGCGGGCGCGCCGCCGGGGTCGGCCGCCGCCAGGGCCAGCCACACGGGCACGGCCAGCGCGAACGGCGTGGCCGCCAGCAGCATGAACAGCGGCCGCAGCGTCTGCCCGCCGCGCCGCGGCACCAGCGCGAGCGCCGCCTTCTCGATGCCGCTGGACGTCAGCGCCAGCAGCCAGCCCGACACGCCGTTGGCGGTGGCGTACAGGGCGAACTCGTCGGCGCCCCAGAGGCCGAGCAGCACCAGGTTGGCGGTCCACAGGGCGGCGCGGAACGCGCCGCGCCCGGCGAACAGGGCCGCCGTCACCGCCACGAGGCGTGGCGGCGGCCTGCGGCGCAGGCTCACGGTCACGGGCCGGCCTGGGCCGACTCGACGAACCTGCCCTTGCCGCCGGGGGTGAGCGTGACCCGTTCGGCCTGCTCGAAGCGCACCTCGACCGGGCCGCCCACCTGCTTGGCCAGGCCGTTCCGGTAGGCCGCGGCCACTTCGTCGAAGTCCCGGCCCGCCTCGGGGACCAGGTGGACGGTGACGTTGCCGTCGGCGTCCTGGCGGACCATGCTCTCGGCCACGCCGGGCGTCCACATGGCCAGCGACAGGAACGTGGCCGTGTAGACGCGGTGGCCGCCGGGGAAGGTGATGTAGTCGTCGGACCGGCCGCCGGTCACCCGCATGCGCACGAACCGGTTGCCGCAGCCGCACTCCCCCGGCACGATCATGCCGCGGTCGCCCAGGCGGTAGCGGATCAGCGGCATCGCCCGTTCCCTGAAGTGGGTCACCACGACCGCGCCGTCCTGGCCGTCGGGCACGGGCGCGCCGTCGTCGTCCACGATCTCCAGGCGGACGCGGTCCTCGTCCACGTGCATCGCGCCCCGGTCGCACTGGGTGGAGACGGTCAGCACCTCGTAGGCCGAGTACTCGTCGTACACCGGGACGCCGAAGCCGTTCGTCAGCAGCTCGCGCACCTCGTCGGTGAGCAGTTCGGAATCGGTCATGACCATGCGCAGCGTGCGCCGCAGCCGGGCCACGTCGGCGGGGGAGGCGGCGCGCAGCAGCCCGCGCAGCACCACCGGATAGCCCATGATCAGGTGCGGGCGCACCTTCAGCACGTCGGCCAGGATCTTCGCGTCGCCCTGCCCGGCGCCGATGACCGTGCGCGGGAACAGGCCGAGCCGCTGGAACCAGCGCAGCGGGCGGGGGAACGGCTTGATGTGCGCGATCCGCCACCACGGCCGGTAACCCGACAGCAGGAAGCGGCGGAAGATGGTCGCGCCGTGGTAGCCGTAGGCGGCCACGTCGTGCCGGACCTCCAGGACGCGGCCCGTGGTCCCGCTCGTACGGTCCAGCCGGTAGTCCTTGGCGCCCAGGCCGGGCGTGTGGAAGCGGGACAGGTCGCCGTCCAGCACGGTGGCCTTGTCCAGGATCGGCAGCTCGGCCAGGTCGGCCAGGCTGCGCAGGGGCACGTCGTAGCGCGGGTCGGCGTAGTGCGGCACGTGCGCGCGGGCGAAGGCGAGCAGGTCGCGCAGGCCGTCGAGGGTGAGCCGGTCGGTCTCGGCGCGCGGGCGGCGGATGGCGCGGAAGGCGTCCACGACGTGCCGCACCTCCCGCACGGCGACGCCCAGTCCATGGCTCACAGGCCGTCCCCGATCTCGAAGCGGAGCAGCCCGGTGGCCTCGGCCAGCACGCCGGCCAGGGCGTCCCGGCCGGAGGCGGCGGCGGTCAGGTAGCCGAGCTTGGCGCCCGCCCGCGTGTAGCGCTCCACGTGGTCGCCGGGGGCGGCGGCCAGCACCAGGTCGACGACGCCGGGCAGCGCCCTGACCTGCTCCTCGCCGTGCACCCGGACCAGCTTCCCGTCGCGTTCCGCGCCGAGCACGCGGACCGCGCCGTACCGGGTCGCCGCCGGGGTCAGGGACGGCGTCTCGCCCATGGCCGCCAACACGTACTGCTCGACCACGTCCACGCCGTGGACCAGGCCCAGCAGCTCGGCCAGGCCGTTGCCGCCCAGGCGGGCGCCCATCTCGACGAGCACGACCTCGCCCGTCCCGGTGACCAGCACGTCGGCGCTGAGCGGCCCTTCGCGCAGCCCGGTCTCGGCGCAGACCGCGTCGAGCATCGGGCGCACGGCGTCGGTGACGTGGTCCGGGCCCGGCATGGTGTGCTGGACGGTGATGAACAGCGGCGGCGGGGTCAGCTCCCGCTCGGCCAGGCCGATCAGCGCCACCTTGCCGCCGATCACGAACGCCTCGGCCGTGTAGTGGGCGCCCTCCAGGAACTCCTCGGCCACGACGCGGCCGGACAGCGACCACTCCCTGGCCAGCCCCACGGCCTCGGGCAGCTCGTCCGGCGCGCGGCACAGCGACACGCCGCGGCTGCCGGAGGAGTCCACCGGCTTGACCATGAGCGGGAAGCCCAGTTCAGGGGCATCGCGCAGCACGTCCTCCGCGGCGCCGCTCACGTGGCGGGGGCCGGGCAGGCCGAGCCGGGCGCACATCGCGCGGAACCAGCCCTTGTCGACCGAGCCGCGCACCGCGCCCTCCGACAGCCCGCACGGCAGGCCGAGCCGGGCGGCCAGGGCGAGCTGCGAGGGCAGGTTGACGTCGCTGGCCGGGGAGACCACGCCGGCCAGGTCGTCGCGCTCGGCCAGGGCCCGCGCGACCCGCGGCACGTCGCGGGTGCTGAGGTCGAGGAACTCGTCGGCGTGCGCGACGCCGGGGGCGTCGGCCCGCATGTCCACGCAGATCGTGCGCACGCCGAGGCGGGCCGCGGCGCGGATGGTGCTGATGGCGCCGTCCGCGCCGCCGAGGACCGCGATGGTGCGGCGGGCGCCGGTCACGTGAGCCTCCCGGCGAGCAGGTCAGCGGAATCGACCGGCACGTTGGCCTCCCGTACGAGGAACAGCGGCGGACGGGCCTGACCGCGAGAGATGTGCAGAAGCGTGCGGGCCATCATGGTCAGCCCGAACAGGGCGGCGGCCAGCGCCAGCCCGAACAGCAGCGCGCTGCCGGTGATCCCGGCCAGCAGCGCCACGGGCAGGCCGATCAGGCCCGCCCACACCGCGGCCGAGATGGGCCGCGACGAGAAGCCGAAGAAGAGGTCCAGCGAGTGCCTGGCCAGCCCGCGCACGGTCACCTTGGACGAGCCGTGCACCCGCGGCCGGTGCGCGGTCGGCACGGTCGTCCAGGCGCGCGTCAGGCGCGGCAGCGTGGCCAGGAAGTACGGCGTGCCGAGCCGCAGGTCCACGATCCGGCGCGCGATCTCCGTACGGACCAGGCGGAACGTCGTGGCGCGCGGCGGGATCTCGATGCCCAGCAGCCGCCGCGCCAGCCAGTCGTGCACGATCGACGCGGTCCGCCGCGGCCAGGGGTCCTTGCGGTCCACGCGGATGCCGAACACCGCGTCGTACCCGTCGGCCGCCCGCTCGATCAGCCGCTTGGCCTCGGTGGGCGGGAACTGCAGGTCGGCGTCCAGATGCAGCACCCACGGGTTGCGGGCATACCGATAACCGGCCGAGAAGGCGGCCTCGACGCCGAAATTCCTGGACAACGATATGAACGACACACGATTGTCACTCTCGGCGATCACGCGAATGCGCGCGAGCGTGTCGTCCGTACTGCCGTCGTCGACGAAGAGTATTTCGAGTTCGCCCTGGTCACCCAGCGCGTCTGCGATTTCGCGATAGGTGTCAGGGATGTTGTCGGCCTCGTTCAGGCACGGAACGACCACGGTGAGTGCCAGGCCGTCCGGCGGAACCGGAAGCGGATGTTCATTCATGGAACGGTCTTCACCACGTGTATCAACCCCGGTTCACCCCGTGACAGGGCCCGGGCATTCCCACCCGGCTACGACCCCGGTTGCGGAATATATCGGCACGTGTCAGAAAAAAGATAGGTATTGATTTCTTTCCGGCCGGTTTGTTAGGAAGTTCTCCGACGCGGGGCCGCTGGGTCATGCGCATTGTCAGGGGGCATTCATGTTTGTGCTCGGCATCAGCCAGGTCCACGACTCGGCGGCGGCCCTGGTGGCCGACGGGAAGATCGTGGCCTTCGCCGAGGAGGAGCGGTTCACCAGGGTCAAGCACGACGGCCGGTTTCCCGCGCAGGCCGTGCGCTACTGCCTGGAGGAGGCCGGCATCACGCTGGCCGACGTCGACCACGTCGCCTACTACTGGCAGGCGCCCCGTGAGACGTTGCACGCGCTCACCCACTTCGCCCGGCACCTGCCTCAGACCCTGGCCGTCTTCCGCAACGACGCCGGCGACTACGGCGACAAGGCCAGCGGCCTGCTGGAGACGCTGTCCGACCAGAAGGGCCAGGCCCACCCGGACGACTACAACGTGGGCGGCGCGCTGCTGCTGCACCTGCGGCGCGGGTTCACGCTGGAGAAGATCCTGCGCGAGTCGCAGAACTTCCGGGGCCGGACCAAGTTCAAGGTCCACCTGATGGACCACCACCGCGCCCACGCCGCCAGCGCCTTCTTCATCTCGCCGTACCAGGAGTCGGCGATCATCACCTGGGACGGCATCGGCAGCGACGGCACCTCCACCTACCTCGGGCTGGGCAAGGGCGGCCGGATCCACGACATCCGCCGGATCAAGTTCCCGCACTCGCTGGGCGCCATGTACGCCGGCGTCACCGGCTACCTCGGCTTCAACCCCACCCGGGACGAGGGCAAGGTCATGGGCCTGGCCGCGTACGGCACCGACCGCTACGTGGACGACTTCGCCGACCTGGTCCGACTGGGCCCCGACGGCCACTTCGAGCTGGACCTGAGCTGGTTCCGGCACCACGCCACCGGCAAGCACCAGATGTCGTCGAAGTTCCTGGCGCGCTTCGGCCCGGCCAGGCCGCGCGAGCGCGCCATCCCCAACCAGCACTACGCCGACGTCGCGTACGCGCTGCAGGCCACGCTGGAGCGCACCGGCCTGCACGTGGCGCGCTGGCTGCAGGCCAAGACCGGGCAGACCCGCCTGGTCACCGCCGGCGGCGTCGCGCTGAACAGCGTCATGAACGGCCGCATCCTGCTGGAGACGCCGTTCGAGGACTTCTTCGCCCAGCCCGCCGCCGCCGACGACGGCTCGGCACTGGGTGCGGCGCTGCTGCTGGGCGTGGAGAAGTACGGCATGCGCCGCCCGCGCGACGAGGAGTACATCTTCCTCGGCCCGCAGTTCGGCGAGGAGGAGATGGAGCGGGCGCTCCAGGACGCCGGCCTCGACTACCGGCGTACCGAGGACATCAACGACACGACGGCGCAGGCGCTGGCCGACGGCAAGATCGTCGGCTGGTTCCAGGGCCGCATGGAGTGCGGGCCGCGCGCGCTCGGCAACCGCTCGATCCTGGCCGACCCGCGCCGCGCCGACGCCAAGGACCGGCTCAACGAGAAGGTCAAGCACCGCGAGCCGTTCCGTCCCTTCGCGCCCTCCTGCCTGGCCGAGCACGCCGGCGAGTACTTCGCCAGCGGCTACCCCTCGCCCGTCATGCTGCTCGTGTTCGACGTGCTGGAGCACCAGCGTGACAAGGTGCCGGCGATCACGCACGAGGACGGCACCGCCCGCGTCCAGACGGTCTCGGCGGCCGACAACCCGCGCTACCACGCGATGATCTCCCGCTTCGCCGAGCTGACCGGCGTGCCCATGGTGGTCAACACCTCGTTCAACGACAACGAGGAGCCCATCGTGTGCACCCCTGAGGACGCCGTGCGCTGCTACCTCAAGACCGACATGGACGCCCTGGCCCTGGGACCGTTCTTCACGGAGAAGGTCGTTCATTGAGGCGTTGGTTGTGGCTGGCGCCCGCGGTTCTGGGCGCCGGGGCGGCCACCCTGATCATGGTGATCCTGCCGCCCGACCGTACTCTGGACAACCCGCTCGAAGCCCTGTGGAAGGTCAGCCCGCTGGTGTTCGCGGTGCTGGCCGTGGCCGGGTTCCCCCGGCGTCCTGGGCTGGGGATGGCGCTGATGTGCGCGCTGGTCGTGGGGTACATGGGCGTGCTGGACACGGTCAACGTGCTGCACATCTTCTCGTACGCCGAGTCCGCCGACCAGAAGGCCGCCTTCCCGGAGCTCTACCAGTTCATGCTCTTCATGAACTCCTTCACCGTGCTGGCCGTGCTGTTCGCCTACCGGCTGGGCGGGGCGCGCTCCGACCGCGTGGTGAAGGTCGGGCTCGCCAGTGTCCTGATCGTGATCTCCGGGCTGAACGACCTGTCGATGTGGCTGCTCGGTGACTGGCCGCAGGGCCGGCCCGGCACGCTGACGTGGGCCTCCCACATCGCGGTGTTCGTCGGCGGGCCGCCCAGCGTCGCCGTGGCGGTGATCTTCTTCCTCGTCCACCTCGCCCTGGCCGGGGTCGTGCTGGCGCTGCCCGTGCGGCGATGGCTCGACCGGCTCGTCCCCGCGGCCGCATGAACGCCGACTTAGTCGTCGTGGGCTCCGGCCTGTTCGGGCTGACCGTGGCCGAGCGGTGCGCGACCGAGCTGGGGCTGCGCGTGCTGGTGCTGGAGCGCAGGGACCACGTCGGCGGCAACTCCTACAGCGAGCGCGAGCCGCAGACCGGCATCGAGGTCCACCGGTACGGGTCGCACCTGTTCCACACGTCCAACGCGCGCGTGTGGGAGTACGCCCAGAGGTTCACGTCGTTCACGCCGTACGAGCACCGGGTCTACTCGGTGCACAAGGGGCAGGTCTACCCGATGCCCATCAACCTGGGCACGATCTGCGCCTTCTTCGGCCGCCACCTCAGCCCCGACGAGGCCCGCGACCTGGTCGCCCGGCAGGCCGCCGAGGTGACCAGCGCCGGCAACCTGGAGGAGAAGGCGATCTCGCTGATCGGCCGGCCGCTGTACGAGGCGTTCATCCGGGGCTACACCGCCAAGCAGTGGCAGACGGCCCCGGCCGAGCTGCCCGCCGAGATCATCGGCCGGCTGCCGGTGCGGTACACCTTCGACGGGCGCTACTTCGACGACCTCTACCAGGGCCTGCCCACCGACGGGTACGCCGCCTGGCTGGAACGCATGGCAGACCATCCCAACATCGAGATCCGGCTCGGCGCCGACTTCTTCGACCTGCGGGAGAGCCTGGCCGGTGCGGTGCCCGTCGTCTACACCGGGCCGCTGGACCGCTACTTCGGCTACGCCGAGGGCGAGCTGGGCTGGCGGACGCTCGACTTCGAGACGTCCGTGCTGCCGACCGGCGACTTCCAGGGCACGTCGGTGATCAACTACGCCGACGAGGACCTGCCGTGGACGCGCGTCCACGAGTTCCGCCACCTGCATCCCGAACGCACCTGGTACCCGTCCGACGCCACCGTGATCATGCGTGAGTACTCGCGGTTCGCCGGCCGGGCCGACGAGCCGTACTACCCGATCAACACGCCGCAGGACCGTGCCCGGCTGCGCCGGTACCGCGACCTGACCAAGGGCGAGCGGGACGTCTGGTTCGGCGGGCGCCTGGGCACCTACCAGTACCTCGACATGCACATGGCCATCGCCGCCGCCCTCACCCTGTACGAGAACCGCCTGCGCCCCCGCTTCACCGCCCACACCCCCGAGTAGGGGCGCCCTCCGGCGGATCGGCGGCCGGACGGTTGTGCCGGACCGGAGTGCGGGCCACACTTCTGCCATGCAGGTAATCGTGCGCCTCGACGGCGAGACGCCGACCGCCCCCGCCCTCTCCTCCCTGGAGCGCCAGCTCCGCGGCGACGGCGCCTTCCGGGGGATGGAGATCCGGCCGCTCCTCGGCCCGCCCGAGCCCGGGGCGATGAACGGCACCGCCGACGCCCTCCTGCTGGCGGTCTCGGCCGCGTCCGGGGGGCTGGGCGTCTCGATCGTCCAGGCGCTGGCCGGGTGGCTCAGGACGCGGCGCCACAGCTTCACGATCAAGGTCAGCCACGGCGAGCGCACGCTGGAGCTGACCGTGGAGGCGGCCAGGGACCCGGCCAAGGTGATGGAGGTGGCCCGGCAACTGGCCGAGATGCTGGAGCCTCCCGCCCCATGAGCGCCTGGCCCGACCCGGCCCGCTGCCGGGCCGTCCTCGTCGGCACGACGACGTACACCGACCAGGTCATGTGGCCGGCCCTGCCGGCGGTGCGGGCCAACGTCACGGACCTGGCCGAGGTGCTCACCGGCCCGCGCTCGTGGGGCCTGCGGGGCGACCACTGCGCGCAGCTCATCGACCCGGCCAGCTCCGACCACGTCCTCGACCTCATCCACGACGCGGCGACCGAGGCCGCCGACACCGTCTTCATCTACTACTCCGGCCACGGCGAGAAGACCGAGAACGACCTGCTGCTGCCGATCGCCACCACCCGGCCCGACCGGCTGCGGATCGGCGGCGTGCGGTTCTCGGTCATCCGGGAGATCATCCGCGAGCGCCGCGCGCCCCGCGCAGTGGTCGTGCTCGACTGCTGCTACAGCGGCATGGCGCACGGGATGAGCGGGCCGGCCCTGCGCGGGCTGATCGACACGACCAGCGCGTACGTCCTGACCTCCTCGGCCAGGGACACCCTGTCGCTCGCGCCGCCCGGCGAGCGCCACACCGCCTTCACCGGCGAGCTGCTCAAGATCCTCCAGGACGGCGTCCCCGCCGGGCCCGCCGACCTGTCCATCGGGGACGTCACCCGCGCGCTGCGCTACCGGCTGCTCGACCGGCGGCTGCCGCTGCCCGAGTACAGCCAGGCCGGCGCGGCCGACGAGCTGCCGCTCGTGCGGAACAGGCCGGAGCCGCCCCGCACGCCGCCCCGGAGCCCCCGGGCCGCCCCCGCCCCGCCGCCGGGGATCCGCCTGGCCGGGGCCGCCCGCCGGACGGGCCGGGCGGTCGGCATCTGCTTCGGCGCGGCCAACTCCGTCGTCACCGTCGTCGAGGACGGCGAGCCCGTCGTCATCCCCGGCCCCGAGGGCGCGCGGGCCACACCGTCCGTGGTGACCTTCGCCAAGGACGGCGAGGTCATCATCGGGCAGGTCGCCAAGCGGCAGGCCGTCACCAACCCGGAACGGACCGTGCGCTCGATCGTCATGGAGCTGGGCACCGACTGGTCGGTGGCCATCGACGGCTCAAGGTACTCCGCGCCCCGGGTCGGCGCGCTCGTGCTGGGCCGGCTGAAGCAGGACGCCGAGGCTTACCTGGGCGAGCGGGTCACCGACGCGGTGATCACGGTCCCGGCCTACTTCGACGACGCCCGGCGCCAGGCCGTCACCGAGGCCGGCACGCTGGCCGGGCTCAACGTGCTGCGCCTGATCAACGAGCCGACCGCGGCGGTGCTGGCGTACAGGCTCGACGCGGAGCAGAACCGGTCGATCCTGGTCTTCGACCTCGGCGGCCGCACCTACGACGTGTCCGTGCTGCACATCGGGGACGGCTACGTCGAGGTGCTGGCCACCCACGGCGACAACCGGCTCGGCGGCGACGACTGGGACCAGCGGATCGCGGACGAGCTGGCCAGACGGTTCAGGGAGACCAACGGCGTCGACCTGACCGGCGACAGGATGGCGCTCCAGCGGCTGCGCGAGGCCGCGGAGCGGGTGAAGATCGAGCTGAGCGCCGCACAGAGGGCGGAGGTCAACCTGCCCTACCTCGCCTCGGGCCGGCAGGGCCCGCTCCACCTGGACGCGACCGTGACCCGGCGGGAGTTCCAGAGCCTGACCGCCGACCTGCTCGTCCGGCTGCGGGGGCCGTTCCGGGGGGCGCTCCAGGACTCCGGGCTCAAGGTGACCGACCTCGCGCACGTGGTGCTGGCCGGCGGCGCGAGCCGGATGCCCGCCGTGACGGCGCTGGTCACCGAGCTGTCCGGCGGCATGACCCCGCTCATGGGGCTGAGCCCCGCGGAGGTCGCCTCCATCGGCGCGGCGCGGCAGGCGAGCGTGCTCAAGGCCGACCTGACCCCGGTGACGCTCGGCCTGCGGGGCAAGGGCGGCGTGCTGCGGAAGGTCATCGAGCGCGACAGCCCGGTCCCGGTCGAGCGGATGGTCACGTTCACCACGACCGCCGACGACCAGTCGTCCCTGCGGGTCGAGGTCTACGAGGGCGAGCAGGCCACGGCCGCGCTCAACGCGGTGCTGGGGACGTACATGGTGGGCGGCATCCCCGCCGCCCGGCGCGGGGAGCCGCGGATCGAGGTGACGTTCGGCGTGGACGCCCACCTGACCTTCACCGTCACGGCCCGGGAGGCGGCGACCGGCATCCCCCTCCCGGTGACCCGCCACCCCGGCTGACCGACCGGCCCGCGCCCTGAGGGAGCGGGCCGGTCGCCGGTTCTTCAGGGGGTGGCCTGCCAGGAGGTGCGGACGAGGGCGCGTTCGGTGGCGGCCAGGTGTGTCGCCGCCGCGAGCCAGGCCCGTGCGTACCCGTCCGGTTCGGCCTCGGACAGCCTGCCGAACACGTCACGTTCACGCCGGTCGGCCTCGTCGGCGAGCGCGACGGCCAGGTCGGCGGCCGTGCGGAACCCGGCGCGGCGCAGGGACGCGGCCTGCCCCCGTGCGTCGCCGCCGCGCGCGGACTCGGCGACCGCCCGGCGTCCGCCGGACACGGCCAGCTCGACCAGCCGACGCACCCGCCAGAGCGGCGCGCCGTCCAGCGGGTCCACCTCGGCGTACGCGTCCTGGCCGGGCGGGGGGCAGGCGTCGGCGGGCGGCAGGTGCGAGCCCTGGAGG
This sequence comes from Nonomuraea sp. NPDC005692, assembly GCF_040631115.1. NCBI lineage: Bacteria > Bacillati > Actinomycetota > Actinomycetes > Streptosporangiales > Streptosporangiaceae > Nonomuraea > Nonomuraea sp. NPDC005692. Next base: position 141,861 of record NZ_JBEXYU010000020.1, read on the forward strand.
CGGTCGTAGCCGAGGTCGGCCCGCCCCTGCCACTCGGCGGGCAGCCTCAGCGTCGCCTCCTCCCCCGCGACCGGCCCCACGGCGAGCGGGACGAGCGTCGCCGCCCGGCCCGGCTCGACCCTGGCCACCACGCGCACCCGCAGGCCGGGCCGCGAGGCGAGCCGTCGCAGGTTCTCGACGTACCCGAGATCGGGATGACGGTTCGCCGGAACCAGCCGGACCACCGGCCCCTCACCGCCCATCGCCTCTCCCCCGGCCTCCACCGCTCCCCCGGCTTCCGCCGGTTGCGGCGGGCCGGTGGGCGGGAGGTGGCGGGCCAGGACGTGGTCGCCCGCCGCGCCGACGATCACCAGGTCGCAGCCGACCGGCTCCCGTACCTGCTCGGCCGACTCCTCCTCGCTCCACGCCCCCGCCGCCAGCCGGTCCCCCACCGCTTCGGACAGCGGCCTGGCGAACAGCGCGCCGAGCGGCCCGTCCGTCCAGGCCAGGCCGGTGACCGGGGTGGCCCGTACGCCCTTGCCGGCGCCGAGGCGGCCGTCCGGGGAGACGGTGGCCCCGGCGATCAGCAGTCCGCCGCGGGCCAGTTGCGCGTGGCTCATCATGGCCGCCCCGATGGCGACGGTCGCGGTGGCCGCGCCACGGGCACGGGCGGGGCCACCGGGCTTGACGTCGGCCACCGAGAACCAGCGTCCGTCGTCGGTGACGAGGTGGGTGACCACCCCGCCGTAGCCGGTGCTGCTGATCACGGGCTCGCGGAAGACGCCGTACACCTTCAGGCCGCCGTTCGGACGGTAGCCGCGCCGTACGGTGCCGACCAGCGCCGGGTCGGGATCGGACGCGGCCAGCCGGCCCGCGGTGAGCAGCAGCTCCCGCAGGGCGGAGACCAGGTCGGCGAGCCGGTGGCCGTCGTACCGGGCGCGGGCGGCGCGCAGCCCGCGCACCACCCGCAGCGTGGCGGCCTCGGCCTTGGGCAGCCCGGCCAGGCGGGCGGTGTGGGCGGCTCTGAGCAGCTCCGCCTGCGGCACCGCGCCCGCGCCCGGCACACCCGCCGACAGCACGGCGGCCGCCGCCCGCCACAACCCCGCGGCCGCCGCCACCTGCGCCGCGCCCGGAACGACCGCCTCCCCCGAGTCCCGTCCAGATCCGGCGCCCACATGTCCGGCCCCTGAGCCGGACGCGGCACCCGCCTGGTCGGCGTCCGGTCTCCGGGCGGGTTCCGCGGTTGCCCGGGTGGGATGTCCGTCAGCGGAGGGCGTGTCCGGTCGGCCGGGCGGTGACGGGGGCGTGTCCGTCTCGTCGTCCGGGGGCAGGGTGTCGGCCGGGTCGGCCAGGGGGCAGGCGGTGAGGAGGGCGGCGCGGTGGAGGCAGCGGGGCGCGAGGAGGCAGGAGCAGCGGGCCTGCCCCTCCTCCGCGATCACCCCCGACGGCCCCGGCGACAGCGTGACCACCGCGTCCTCGCCGCACGTGACCACCACGTCGGCGCCGTCGGCCACCCGGTCGAGGGCGGCGTACTGGCCGACGGCCGCGTCCAGCTTCTTGCGCAACCTGCTGGTCAGGCCGTCGACGGCGGCGGCCACCAGGTGCGGCGCGGCGGGCGGGAGCGTTGCAGAGGTGTTCACCGGACTTCTCCCCGGAGGCGGTCCCCCACCCAGCGGGCGAGGGCGAGCGGGCTGAGCGCGGCGACCGGCATGCCGGCCGCGACGAGCTGCTGGGCGATGGGCAGCGAGTATCGGGGCACGCCCTGGTCGTCGAGCGCCGCGCAGCCCATCAGGTGGACGCCGGACCCGGCCAGCGAGCGCACCTCCGCGAGCAGGCCGCCCACCGGGTAGCCCTCCTCGAAGTCGCTGACGACGACCACGAGCGTACGGCTCGGCACGGTGACCAGGGTCCGGGCGTGCGCGAGCCCGGCGGCGATGTGCGTGCCGCCGCCGACCCGCACTTCGAGCAGCAGGGACAGCGGGTCCTCCACCCGGTCGGTCAGGTCGATCACCTGGGTGGAGAACGTCAGGAAGTGCGTCGAGAGCGTCGGCACGCCCGCGAGGACGGCGGCGGTCAGCGCGGACCACACGACCGAGGCCTCCATCGACCCCGACACGTCGACCACGAGGATCAGCCGCCAGTCGGCCTCCTTCCTGGCCCGCGTGCTGAACACCGGCCGTTCCGGCACCACCACGAGCCGCCCGTCGTCGAGGCGGCGGGTGTGGGCCAGGTTGGCGCGCAGTGTGCGCGGCAGGTCGAGCCGGCCGCCGGGCCTTCTGGTCGGGCGCGGGTTGGCCAGGCCGGTCAGCGCGGGTCTCAGCCGGGTCGCCAGCTCGCGGGTCAGCTCGGCGACCAGGCGGCGGACGAGCGGCCTGAGCTTGGCGACCTGCTGCTCGGGCAGCCCGCCGGCCAGGGACAGCACGGACGTCAGCAGCTCGACGGACGGCCGCACCGCGGCGGGGTCCAGCTCGGCCAGCACGTCGTGCCGTCCGGCGTCGGCGGCCCTGGCCAGCACTTCCTCGCGTACGTCGCCGCCGAACAGGGACTCCAGTTCGTCGGCCCATTCGCGGGCCGTGGGGAACGGGTCGCCCTGGCCTCCGGTGTCGCCCTGCCGCTCGAAGTCGTCGGCGCCCTCGCCGCGGCCGGCGCCGTAGAGCTCGTCCAGGGCGCGGGCGTACGGGCGGGCGCCGGCGGGAAGCCGTTCGCGTTCCCGTCCGAGCAGCAGCCGCCACCGGTCGGCGGGGCCGATCCGCGGCCCGCCCTCCGCCCGGCGCCCGCCCTCCTCCCGGCGCCCGGACACCGACGGCACCGGCGGGACCGGACCGTCATACGAGGCCGGGGCGTCGTGCGGGGTGAGGAGGCCGAGGGTGCGCAGGGCCGTCAGGCCGGCCAGGTCGGCGGCGGTCCAGGCGGCCAGCAGGTCGGGCGGCGCGTCGAGCGTGAGGTCCGGACGGTCCCCGAGCCGCTCGGACACCGCCGCCAGCAGCCGGCCGCGCGCCGCCGGGGCGAGCGTGTCGAACCCTCCGCGCAGGGCGGGCAGCCGGTCGAGGAACTCCTTGTCCGCCAGCTCGTCCACCCGGTCCATCAGCGGGCCGAGCGCGGCGGGCGCCGCCTGGAGCAGCGGCCCGGCGGCCGTGAGCACGCCGGTCAGCAGCAGGCTCAGCCGGCGGCGGCCGTCGGGGGTGGTGGCGGTGTCGATCCAGCCGGCCGCCCGCGCGCCCAGGAGCTCGGGGCCGTCCAGGTCGAGCAGCAGGCGGGCGGCCAGCGCGGCCCCCTGGACGCGCGGCGCCCCGGTGCTCGCCAGCGCGCCCAGCGCGTCGTCCAGCCGCAGGCCCAGCCGGTCCTCCCCGGCCCGCGTGGCGAGCGCGACCAGCGCGACCGCGTCCTCGGGCCGGTCGCTGCCCGCGAGTCCGGGCAACGACCGGACCGCGGCCTCCAGCAGCGTGACGGCCAGCTCGCCCGCCTGCTCGCGCCCCTCCGGCGTGGTGCCGGGAAGGTGCTCGCGGCGCAGCGCCTCCAGCAGGTCGAGGGCGTCGAGCAGCTCGGGGAGGGTGGCCGTGGCGGGCAGCGTGCCGGCGGCGTCGGCCAGCCGCTGCCCGACCAGCTCCGGCAGGTCGCAGCGGGCGGCGGCGCGCAGCCCGTCGAGGATGGTGCGGCAGGTGGGCCCGCCGTCCGCGGACTCGCGCCGGTAGGTCTCGCGCAGCGTGCCCGCCGCCGCCTGGGCCGCGGTCACGCCCCGGACGCCGGCCAGGTCCAGCAGCGCGGGGACGGCGGGCGTCCAGGACAGGCGCCATTTGGTGCTGAGCGCGGTGGCGTCGCCGGTGCCCGCGACCTGGATCGGCTCGCCGTAGCCGACGCCGCAGACGTGCAGCCGCCGCAGCAGCACCTCCCGGCGCGCGTCCAGATCGGAGCGGAGCGGGTCGAGGCGTACCTCGCGCGGCTCGGGGTCGTCCGGGCAGGGCAGCCTGAGCGCGGCCAGCTCCTCCTCGACGGCCGGGCCGAGGCCCGAGCGGGGGGTGCCGGGGGCGGTGCGGCCCCTGGCCGTCCCGACGAACACCGTGTCGAGCGCCTTGGCCAGCGCGCGTCCGCGGCCCAGGGGTTCGCCCTGGCCGAGGACGGTCGTCACCGCCTCCAGCAGCTCGCCACGGCCGGGGGCGGGCAGGCCGCGCAGGCGGGCGAGGTCGCACGCCAGGCGCAGCGTCTCGACGGCCTCGCCGGTGCCCGCCGTGTGCCCGGCGGCCCGCAGCTCCCTGCACAGGTCGGTGATCGCGCGGGCGGCGCCGTCCCTGACCCGGTCCGGTACGCCGTCCGCCTCGAACACCGCCTGCTGCCAGCGCGGGTCGCGGATCCCGGCCGGGTAGCCGGACCGGGAGTCGAGCAGGTCGAAGGCGTACGGCACCAGGGAGGTGACGGCCGGCGGCCCGGCGGAGGGGGCCGCGGCGGCGGCGGGCTCGATGGACTCGGCGGCGAGGAGCAGGGCGGGGGCGTGGAAGGCGCCCACGACCGCGGCGACCCGGCGTCCACCGGCCGCGGCGGCGGACACCACGCGCCGCATGTGCGCCTCCCGTGCCAGGTCCCTGGCCTGGACGCCGCCGCCCGCCGCCGCGTCGCGCCGCAGCGCCCAGCCGACGCCGAGCGCGGCCCGGCGGACGGCCTCCGGCTCGCAACCCGGCGCCAGGACCTCGACGGCCCGGTCCCACATGTCGTCGCCCGCCCGCCCGGTGCCCGAGGCGGCCAGCGCGTCGGCGAAGCGGGGCGCGCCGTCGGCCTCGGCCTCGGGCCCGGCGGCCAGCCGGCCCGGGTCCGACAGCGGGAGATCGCAGCACAGCACCTCCACGCCACGCTTGACCGCCCACCGGATCGCCACCAGCTCAGGGGAGAAGTCGGCGAACGGGTAGAAGCCGAGCCCGTCCGCGCCGTTCCCGGCCAGGGCGACCGGGGCGACGGTGGCCGGGTCGGCCAGGTGGGGCAGCCACTGCTGGAAGTCGGCGGGCAGCTCGACGCACACCGTCTCCGGGTCGGCCGCCTCCAGCAGCTCGGGCAGCACCACGGCGAGGGACGGGCTGTGGTGCCGCACCCCCACCAGGTACGGCCGGGTCGCGGCGGCCAGCCCGGCCACCGCCACCCGCGGATCGGCCGAATCGGCCGGGTCGATCGGGCCCGGCGTATGGAGGATCAACGGAGGTTCTCCCGCAGGTCCCAGAGGCGGCGCCACATGGCCGAGCCGTCCTCGGCGCGCCGCCGCACCGGCCCGTCCCAGTAGCCGAGCAGCCGTCCGTGGTCGGCGGGGTCGTCCTTGCGCACGACGCCCAGCAGGTGGCCCGGCACCAGGTCGAGGACGTCCCCGCCCGGCAGGTACGCGGCCGCGACGCCGAGCGAGGCCGCCACCTGCACCGCCTCGGCGGTGGACATCACGGTGCCCGGCCGCTCCACGTCCCAGCCCTCGCCGGACCGTCCGGTACGCAGGTCGCGGAAGACCGTGACCAGCGCCTCCAGCACGGCGTCGTCCACGGCGAACCCGGCGCCGGCGCGCTGGACGACCGCCGTGGCCTGCCGCCGCACCAGGGACGTCTCGGCCGCGGCGTCGGAGATGGGATCGACGGTCTCGAAGTTGAAGCGCCGCTTGAGCGCGGCCGACATCTCCGACACGCCGCGGTCGCGGAGGTTGGCCGTGGCGATCACCGTGAACCCGGGGACGGCGACCACCTGCGCGTCGCCGGTGCCGGCCAGCTCGGGGACGCTGACCCGCCGGTCGGACAGGATGGACACCAGCGCGTCCTGCACCTCGGGCAGGCAGCGGGTGATCTCCTCGACCCTGGCCACCCGCCCCGATCGCATGGCGGTCAGCACCGGGGAGTCCACCAGCGCGCCCCGGCTCGGCCCCTGGGCCAGCAGCAGCGCGTAGTTCCAGCCGTAGCGGAAGGCGTCCTCGGTGGTGCCGGCGGTGCCCTGGACGGTGAGCGCGCTGGTGCCGCAGACCGCCGCGGCCAGCAGCTCCGACAACATCGACTTGGCCGTGCCGGGCTCGCCGACCAGCAGCAGGCCGCGCTCGCCGGCGAGCGTCACGACGCAGCGCTCGACCAGCGCGCGTTCGCCGACGAACTTGGCCGCCACCTTGAGCCTGGACGGCAGGCCGTCGCGGGCGGGCAGGGAGAGCGTCTCCTCGCCGCTGCCGCAGATGAAGGTCACGACGGCGCGCGGCGTCAGCAGCCAGCCGGGCGGGCGGGGGCCGTCGTCGTGGGCGGCGAGGAAGGCCAGTTCGGTGGCGTACCGCTGCTCGGCGGAGACCACCTGTGTGGCGGGGGTCGCCTCGTCGGTGAGGGTCATGGGGTTTCGTGTCCTTCGTGTGGTGATGACAGGGTCAGCGGCGGCGGCCGCGTTTGACGTCGAGCTGCTCGAACCGGGGCACGTCGCCGTCCTGGACGCGCCGCCAGGCCCTGGCGTACAGGTCGGCCGCGGGCTCGCCGGGCACGAGGAGGCCGTCGAGGCCCGCGTTCGGCTGGAACATGGGGAGCTTCCACTGCTCCAGCGGGAGCCGCGGCGTGCGCTCCTCCGACCAGCCGCCGGTCAGGAACAACGAGCGTCCCGCGCGGGCGCGCACGGCCTGGACGACCAGGTCGGTGCGGGCCAGTTCGGCCCGCGCGGCCTTGAGCCGGGCCGGCTTCCAGCCGGTCCACCGGGCGGTGTTGCGGTCGGTGGGGTCGGGCATGGCCAGCAGCATCAGGTAGACGGCGGCGGCGTCCTCGCCGAGCCCGTGCGCCTTGGCGGCGTCCACCACCAGGTCGGGCACCGAGCGGGTGGGGTCCTGCGGCCACCAGGTGCCGTCGGCGTCCCGGTCGCCCTGGGCGGGGTCGCCGGGGTCGGCCAGCAGCGCCGCGAAGCGCGGGTCGAGGGCGGTGCGCAGCGCGGACACGGCGGGGAACGAGCCGTTGAGCCCGATCAGGGCCCGCAGGTAGGGGTCGTCGCCGGCCGCGTCGAGCAGGTGGGGGCGGATGGCGGGCGAGGGCTGGCTGTCGTAGGTGGCCATGACGACGGCGCCGTACCGCTCGTAGCCGTCGCCGACCTCGGTCGGCGTGCCCGCGACCTTCTTGAACGCGGGCAGGCCGACGTACTCGTCGAGGTCGATCAGCAGCCCGGGGTTGGCGAGCCGGTCGCGGACCGCCGACAGCGCGGCGGGCAGGCCGGCGCGCAGCGGATGCCCGGCCGGCAGCCGGTGGGCCAGCCAGGCGGCCGTGGTGACGGCCGCCACCAGCGACCGCCCGCCGAACCCGGTGCCCTGGCCGACGGGGTGGACGCGGTCGCCGCGCACCTCCCACTCCAGGTCCACGCTCAGCTCGGGAGCGGCGGCGGGGTCGAGCATCGTGCGCAGCGCGTGCGCCGGGTCGCCCTCGACGGTGCGCAGCGTGCGGGCGGCCTCGCCGAGCAGCCATTCGGGCAGCGCGAGCCGCTGCCCGACGTGCTCGTTCCAGACCCGCGCGGCGGCGGCCGCGTCGGGGCCGTCGGTCCACAGGCGGGCCGGGTCGGCGGGCAGCAGCGCCGCGGTGACGGCCTGCCGCACGCCGGGGCCGAGGGCGCGCAGCTCGTCCTTGGCGACGGCGGCCTCGGCCACCTTCACGCCGACGGTCGCGCGGGCCTCCTTGTCGAGGAAGGTCCGCTCGTAGGTGTCCACCTGCGGGAACCCGGCCACGACCAGCCGCGCGGCGGTCCGGGAGACCCCGGTGAGCCGGGCGAACTCCTCGGCGGCGGCGTCGTGCCAGGGGGCCGGGCCGCGCGCGGCCAGCTCGGTGAGGAACGCCGCGAGCCAGCCCGTCTCCCGGTCCCCGCCGACGGGCGAGGTGTCGCGGACCGTGTAGGGCGCGGGCACCTCGAACGCCCCGGCGGGGTCGTGGCACAGCGCCGTCCATTCGAGCCCGTCGACGTCCGTCTCCCGCAGGTCGAGGAAGGCGACGAACGCGCCGCCGCCCAGCGGCAGCACGCCCGAGAGCGAGCCCTCCGCCGGAGCGCCGTCCGCGCCTGTCAGGTGCTCGCGCCTGAGCGTCACCGTCATGCGGCGCCAGCGGGACGAGCCGGCCGCGACCGGCAGGCCGCCGTCGCGCAGCTCGCCCAGCAACACGCCCAGCGCGTCCCGGTGCTCGGCCGGGGTGGTCGGCGCCGCGCACCGGTACGCCACGGCGGCGCAGCGGTCGAGCAGGCGCTCCCACCGCAGGCCGGAGGCCGGCAGTCCGGGCAGGCGGAGGTGGTTGGCCACCTGCGGGCGGTCCTGCCCGTCGGTCACGGCCCGGCCCACCGCGCGGATCTGCTGGAAGGCGGCGTCGGCGTTGTGACGGTGGTAGCCGCGGCCGTCGCCGATGCCGTTGAGCGCCTCGTCCAGCAGCGCGTCGGTCGGCCCGGACGGGCCCCGCTCCGCGGCCGGGTCGCCGGCCAGCGCGCGGTTGAGGTTGGCCACGACGGTGCGCACCGCGTCCTGCTGGGTGGCGGCGAAGCCGACGATCCCGGCCACGCCCTGCACCAGCGCCTCGTGGGTGATGCCCGGCAGCAGCGCGCGGACGGCCGCCGCCAGGTCGGCGCCGTGCGGCGCGGCCGCTTCGAGCAGGGCCGCGGCGGTCTCGCGGTCCGCGCGGCGCAGCGCCGCGGAGCCTTCGAGGTCGCGGGGGCGCAGGCAGTACCAGTAGCGCTCGGGCGGCAGGATGGGCGTGCCCGCGCCGAAGGCGCCCGGCTTGAAGTCGGTCCGGTACTCGGCCAGGACGACGCCGTCGCCGTCCACGAGGCTGATCCGGTAGCTGGAGCGCACGACGGCGCAGGCCCGCTCCGCGCCCGGGAACGTCAGCACGCGCACCGGCACGCCGGCGTCCGGCGGCAGCGTCACCGAGATCCCGGACAGGTCCTCGGCGCGGTGGGAGCCGTCGGGCAGCCTGGCCACGCGCAGGCCGTACAGGCCGGCCACGGGGGCGCCGACGGGGGTGGGCTCGGTGGAGGGGGCGGGCAGCAGCCAGCCCTCGCCGGGCCGGACGTCCGGGGTGCCGCTGAGGAAGCCGGGCAGCGACTTCCTGCCGACGCCGCCGCCGGCGGGGTCGAACTCGTACCAGCCGCTGTCGTGCTCCGACCAGATCCACGTCCAGAACGACGTGCCGTCGGTGAGCAGGTGCCGCTCGTCGGGGACGGCCGTGTCACCGGCGTGCAGCACGCCGTACCCGGTGGTGCGGCCGCCGCCGGGCACGGCCAGGCTGACCGGGTCGTCGCCCTGGTAATAGTCCAGCCGCGTGCCCCGGCTCCGGTCGGTCCCGTCCAGGTCGCGCACCCGGTCGGCGGAGGTGTGCCAGTAGCCGCGCAGGCCGTTGGCGCGGTCGCGGGAGTCCCAGTAGACGAGCAGCTCGCCGTCCACGTAGTGGAAGCCGGGATCGCTCCAGGTGTCGTCCCTGGGGACGCGCAGGTCGTGGGTGAGCAGGACGCCGTCGGCCGAGAGCACCCGGGCCTGCGCGGTGCCCGCGACGACCAGGTTGGGCCAGGCGTCGCAGACGACGAGGTCGTCGATGTCCTTCTCCGGCACGAGCTGGGCGGCGGCCTGCTCGAAGGCGGGCCAGCCCAGCTCGTCGATGATGCCGGACCGCAGGGCGCGGGCCAGCACCCCGGCCACGTCGGCGTCGGTCACCGCCCGGCGCACCTCGTCCTCGGCCAGGGCCAGGGCCTCGCCGGGCAGCCAGGACAGGCGGCGCAGGGCGTCGGGCAGGTTGGGCAGGCCAGCGACGGCCGAACGGCGGGCGACCAGGCGTACCCACTCGGCCAGCAGCGGACGCCCGCCCGGGGAGGCGGCCAGGGCCCGGACGGTGGCCCTGCCCTCGTCGTCGGCGTCGAGGTGGTCGGCGCCGCGCCGGAAGGCGGTGTGGAAGCGGCCGTCGGCGGCCAGGGCGAGCAGGTCGCGCCGGTCGTCGTGCCCCGCCCAGTGCGCCAGCCGGAGCCGGGCGCCGTCGCCGGGGTCGGCCACGGGGATGCCGCGGGCCAGCAGCAGGTCGATCAGGTCGGCCTCGTCGTCGACCGCGATCGTCGCGCCGGTCGCGGCCAGCTCGGCGCGCAGCCGGTCGGCCATACGCTCGATCAGGGCGTGCAGCGCGGGCAGGTGCGGCGCGACGCCCCAGGCCCGTTGCCGCGCGGCGAGGAACCTGCGCAGCCAGCCGGCGGCGCCGTCGGCCGAGCGTTCCGCCTCGGGCACGTCGGTGTGCAGGCCGGCGGTCGCGCCCGCGCTCTCCAGGATGTCGAGCCAGATGCCCGGCAGCTCCCGGTCGTGGCTGTCGGGGATGACGTTCAGCAGCGTGCCCCGCAGCTCGGGCCGCTGCCTGGCCAGCGCCGCGACGGCCGTGGCGTGGGACTTCCACCAGCCGGTCGGGGCCTGCATGGCGGCCGGCAGCGCCAGCACCTCGGCCAGGTAGTCCTGCTCGGCCGCCTCGGCGTCCACGCCGGCGGCCCTGGCGAGCCTGCGGATGTCGGCGGCCATCTGCGCCGAGGGGGCTAGGCCGCCGGCGGTCCTGCGCACGCACAGCCGCGCGTACCTGGTCAGCGCCTCACCGGCGGGCAGGCGGGCGGTCAGCTCCTTGGCGTACCCGGACAGCACCTTGACCGGCAGCGCCCCGGCCAGCGCGAACTCCAGGAACACCGCGTCGAGCCGGTCGTCGTCCACGGCGAGGCCGTGCTGGGCCTCGGCCCGGCGGGCGGCGGCGAAGAGCTGCCCGGCGTACTGGGCGTTGTCGGCCGCGGCGAACACGCGGGCGGCCTGCTCGTAGAAGGTCGGCAGGAAGTGCGGGACGGACGCGGCGAGCTGCCCGGCCAGGCGCTGGTAGGCGTCGAGCGCCATCTTGGGCTTGGTCCTGGCCTGCCGGGCGACGCGCTCCAGCTCGGGAACGACGGCCAGGGCGTGGTGCCCGTCCCGCGGGTGGTGGACCAGCACCCATTCGGGGAAGCCGAGCGAGCGCCGCAGGCCCAGGCCGACCACCGCGGCCTCGCCCTCGGGCACCAGGCCGAGGAAGCCGCCCACCGCGTCCTCGGCGGCGCTCAGCTCCTCGGTGACCAGGCGCACGATCACCCGGTCGTCGAGGCCGGGGTGCCGGTAGGCGCGGGCGACCAGCGGCACGGCCCGCTCCCCCGCGCCCTCGGTGCCGGCCGGCAGCACCGCGCCGGCGTCGAGCAGCTCCCGCGCCTCGGCGTTCTGCGAGATGTTGCCGGTCATGCGCTCTTCCCCTCTTCGACCTGCCGGCCGGCGTGCAGCGCGGCGGCCATCCTCATGCCTTCCGACCAGGCGACCGGGCCGACCTCGCGCAGCGTGAGCGTCCGGCCGTCCTGGTCGCGCCAGGTGAGATCGCCCGTGGACGTCTCGCTGTCCCAGTAGGGCTCGCCGATCCAGACGGCGGCCTCGGTGAGCCGGCCGGCGTCGCGCACCTGACAGGTGGCGAAGCCGCCGGATACGCGGTAGCCGAGCTGGGTGGCGCGGGCCGCCACGCCGAACCTGGAGGCGTACGTGCCGCCCGCGAAGTCCTTCACCTGGCGCACCCCTTCGCCCTGGTCGGCGGGTTTGCGCCAGATGGCCCGGTGGATCTGCTCGACCTTCTGCGTGATGCCCAGCTCGGCGGCGAACTCGCGCAGGTCGTCGAGGTCGGGCAGGAGCACCGGGTGCGGCAGCGTCACCGTGCGCGGGGCGAGCCTGACGGTCTCGCCGTCGAGGTTGACCATGCGCAGCTCGCCGGAGGAGGTCGCGTCGCGCAGGAAGCCCACCTCGTCGGGGTCGTCGCCGACGACCGCCACGTCACGCAGCGCCGTCCGCCACGCCTCGTCCGGCCACACCCGGGCGATCAGCTCGGTCGGCACGGGCAGCGAGGACACCATCCAGGCGTCCACGTGCGCCACGCAGGACGCGGCGTGCCGGTCGAGCCATTCGGCGAAGCGGCGCAGCCGGTCCGCCTCGGGGTGCTCGCGCACCGCCTTCGGCAGCGTCTTCAGCTGCCGCCCGGCCGAGCGGCCGGCCGTGGCCCTGGCCGTGACCCGGCCTTCTATCAGGGCGACCTCGTACGCGTCGCCCGCCGCCAGCCAACCCAATTGCCGCCGCCTCTCGTGCAGCCATGGCATGAAGCCATGCCGTCAAGCCATGGGAATGTGTCGCGGCGCGGATCTCCCGCCGCCACGTTGCGCGGAACGTTATCGGCGATCACTGACAAATGCCTACCGACTGCTCGACGGCCCGGTTACGGCACCGGGTCCCCTCGGCGAGCGGGGCGGTCCGGGACGGACGGTCTTCAGGCGGTCGGTACCGCCTAAAGAGCAGGGCAGGATCGCCGCGCGCAGGCTACGGGCGCGGACGGCGGGGGTAGGCCAGTCCGGGCCGGGCGCGCCGACCGGGGAGCGGGCGCGCGGCTCGCTCGACGGGGGGATGGCCGGTGAAAGTCGTCGTCGATCTGACGCGTTGCCAGGGGTACGGGCAGTGTGCCTTCCTCGCGCCCGACGTCTTCACCATGCGCGAGGAGTCCCTCCTGTACGACCTCGACCCCGGCGACGAGCGGCGCGAGCACGTGCTGCGCGCGGCGGCGGCCTGCCCCGTCCAGGCCATCCACCTCGACTGGACGGCCACCCGGCTCACGCCCGAGCCGCCCGGCCCGCCGGCGCGCGGGATGACCGACGGGCGCATCGTCATCGTCGGCGCGTCCCTGGCCGGGGCGCGGGCCGCCGGCGTGCTCAGGCGGGAGGGCTTCACCGGATCGCTGACGGTGATCGGCGACGAGCCCGCCGAGCCGTACGACCGGCCGCCGCTGTCCAAGCAGGTGCTCATGGGGCAGGTGGCGCCCGACCACGTCATGCTGCCCCACCTGCGCGAGGTCGAGGCCGAATGGTTGTGGGGCACCCGGGCGACCGGCCTGGACGTGGCCGGCAAGCGCGTCCTGCTGGCCGACGGCCGCGAGGTGGGCTTCGACCGGGTGCTGCTGGCCACCGGCACCCGCGCCCGGCCCTGGCCGCACGAGGAGGAGGCCCGGCTGGCGGGCGTCCACACGCTGCGCTCGATGCGGGACGCCGCCGGCCTGCGGAAGGCGCTGGCCGCCCGCCCCAACCGGGTGCTCATCCTGGGCGCCGGGTTCACCGGCAGCGAGATCGCCTCGGTCTGCCGCGAGCTGGACCTGCCCGTGACGGTCGTCGAACGCGGCCCGGCCCCGCTGGTCAACGCCCTCGGCGGCGTGATCGGCGACGTCGCCGCCCAGCTCCACCGCGAGCACGGCGTGGACCTGCGGTGCGACACCACGGTCACCTCGCTGGAGGGCGACGGGCACGGGCGGCTGCGCGGCGCCCGTCTGTCGGACGGCAGCACGGTCGAGGCCGAGGTCGCCGTCGTCGCGCTCGGCTCGGTGCGCAACGTCGAATGGCTGCTCGACTCGGGGCTGGCCGCCGGCGTGTGGGGCGTGGCCTGCGACGCCGGCTGCCGCGCCGTGGACACCAACGGCCTGGTGACCGACGACGTCTTCGTCGCCGGCGACATCGCCCGCTTCCCGCACCCGCTGTACCAGTACCAGTTCATGACGCTGGAGCACTGGGGGAACGCCGTCACCCAGGCCGAGATCGCGGCCCACAACATGGTCAGCGACCAGACCCACCGCTGGCCGCACCTGTCGGTGCCGGTGTTCTGGTCCAGCCAGTTCGGGGTCAACATCAAGTCGGTGGGCGTGCCCACCTTCGCCGACGAGCTCGTCGTCACCCAGGGCTCGACGGACGAGCGCCGCTTCGTCGCCGTCTACGGCTACAAGGGCCGGATCACCGCCGCGGTCACCTTCGACCAGGGCATGTGGCTGGAGTTCTACCAGCGGCTGATCGAGCGGGCCACGCCCTTCCCGCCCGCCTTCCGGCACATGGACATGCGGGGGGAGGCGCGGCCCGTACCGGCCCGGGTGCCCGAGCGGCTGGTCGCGGCCGAGGGGGCGACGGTCGTGGTGACCGGCCACGACCCGGCCGAGCGGCGCGCCTCGCTGCTGCACGCGCCGCAGAGCTGACCCGGGAAGAACCCAGACAGGAGTGCAGGACATGACCTCGGACGCCGCCATGCAGCGCATCCTCGACCCGGCCGGCCGCGCCGACCCCTACCCGTTCCTCGGGGAGCTGCGCCGCAACCCGGTGACGCGGCTGGCGGACGGCTCGTACGTCGTCAGCACGTACCGGGAGATCGTCGAGCTGCTGCACGACCCGCGGCTCAGCTCCGACCGGCGCAACCTGGCGAACGCGCCGGAGGAGCCCGAGCACGCGCCCGCCTTCATCAGGCTCGACCCGCCGGAGCACGACCGGCTGCGCCGCCTGACCATGCGCCACTTCGGCCCGCCGCACTCGCCGGGCGTGGTGGACGGGCTGCGCCCGATGATGCTGGCCACCACCACCGAGCTGATCGACGCCCTGGCCGGCAAGAACCGGGCCGACGTCGTGGACGAGGTCGCCTACCCGCTGCCGATCGCCGTCATCTGCCGGCTGCTCGGCGTGCCGGCCGAGGACGAGCAGCAGTTCCACGCCTGGGCGGACCAGATCGTCGAGACGCTCGGGCCGGGCGAGGAGGACCGCGCCGAGCGGGCCCGCGAGCGCCAGGCGGTGTCGCAGAACCTGGAACGCTACCTCGCCGGGCTGGCCGAGGCGCGGCGGCGGGAGCCGGGCGACGACATGTTGTCCGGGTTCGTCACCTACGAGGGCCCGGACGGCCGCATGACGCCGGAGGAGGTCGTCGCCACGTCCCTGCTGCTGCTCATCGCCGGACACGAGACCACCATCAACCTCATCGCCAACGGCATGCTCACCCTGCTGCGCGACCCCATCCTGCTGGAACGCCTGCGCGCCGACCCCGACCTCGTCATCACCACGGTCGAGGAGCTGCTGCGCTTCGAGCCGCCCGTGCAGCTCGTCTCCTCGCGGGTCACCCTCGACGACGTGGTCGTCGGCGGCGTGACCATCCCGGCCGGCTCGCCCGTCGTGCTGGCGCTGGCGGCGGGCAGCCGCGACCCGGCCCACGTGCGCGAGCCCGACCGGTTCGACCCGTGCCGCCGGCCCAACGAGCACCTGGGGTTCGGCGGCGGCGTCCACTACTGCTTCGGCGCGCCGCTGGCCCGGCTGGAGGCACAGGTCGTGCTGGGTGAGCTGGTGCGCCGGGTGCGCAATCCGCGGCTGGTCGCCGACCCGCCGCCGTACCGCCCCAGCCCGGTGCTCCGCGGCCCCCGCCACCTCCTGATCGACTACGACGCCATCACCCCCGCCTGACCACACCCGGCGCCCCCACCAAGCCCGAAACCCAAGGCCCCCGCCACCTCCCCCCGGGACCAGAAGTTCAGGGCCCGCCGCCACCTCCTCCCTCCTGGGACCGGGAGAACAGGGCCCGCCGCCACCTCCTCCCCTTCCCGGTACGAACGTGCCGCGGGGGTGTGACGTTGATCTGTGACTTCGTGTGCAGTTGAATGAGCGGGTGCGTGCTGGGCGGGTGGTGTCTCCTGTTCTGGTTGGGCGGGAGAAGGAGCTCGCCCGGCTCGTCGCGCTGGTCGCCGGGGCGCCCGCCGTGGCCGTCGTCGAGGGCGAGGCCGGCATCGGCAAGTCCAGGCTGACGGCCGAGCTGCTCGGCGGTCCCGCGGTGGCGGGCCTGCGGGTGCTGAGCGGGGCCTGCGTGCAGATCAGGGAACCGTTCCCGCTGGGGCCCGTCGTCGAGGCGTTACGCGGGCGGGCGTCCGAGCTGGCCGGCGCGGCGCTGTCGCCGGTCGCGGGGGCGCTGCGCGAGCTGCTGCCCGAGCTGGCCGGGGTGCTGCCGGAGACGCCGCCGCCGCTCGACGACCGGGCGGCCGAGCGGCACCGGGTCTTCCGCGGGCTCGCCGAGGTGCTGACCGCGCTCGGCCCCGCCGTCCTGGCCGTGGAGGACCTCCACTGGGCCGACGGGCAGACGGTCGAGTTCCTGACGTACCTGATGTCCGTGCTGCCCGGCACGTTGCGGGTGGTGCTGACGTACCGGAGCGAGGAGGCGTCCGGGGCGGTACGGGCGATCACCGCCCGCGCCCCCGACACGATCACGGCCGAGCACCTGGTGCTGCCGCCGCTCGACGCCGCCCAGACCCGGGTGATGGCCTCGGCGATCCTCGGGGCCGAGGAGGTGACGGCCGAGTTCGCCGAGCACCTGTGCGGGCGGGCGTCCGGGCTGCCGCTGGCCGTGCAGGAGCTGCTGGCGCTGCTGCGCGACCGCGGCACGCTGATCCGGTGGGAGGGCGGCTGGGCGCGGCGGGCTCTGGAGGAGCTCGACGTGCCGAGCGGCGTGCGCGCCTCGGTGCAGGAACGGGTGGCCCGGCTCTCCCCCGGCGCCAAGGAGGTGGCCGAGCGCGCCGCCGTGCTGCAGCTCCCGGTGCCCGTCGCCCTGCTGTCGGGCCCCGACGTCGGGGCGATCGACGAGGTGCTCGGCTCCGGGCTGTTCGCCGACACCGGCGGCCTGGTCGGGTTCCGGCACGTGCTGGCGGCGCAGGCGGTCTACGAGGCGATTCCGCTCGGCCGCCGGCAGGCCCTGCACGCCGCCGCCGCCGACACCGTACGCGAGCTGCGCCCGGTGCCGCTGGGCCGCCTGGCCCACCACCTGCGCCAGGCCGGCCGGGCCGGGCAGTGGGTGCAGGCCGCGATCGAGGCGGCCGAGCAGGCGTCCCGGCTGGGTGACGACGCCGAGGCCGCCCGCCTGCTGGAGGACGTCCTGCGCGGCACCGACCTGCCCGCCGCCCGGCGGGCCGAGCTGACGGTGAAGCTGGGCTGGGCCGCGCTGGAGCTGCTGCGCCCGCCGCCGGTCGCCGACCTGGTCACCGGCGCGCTGGAGCAGGACGTGCCGCCGCCGTTCCGCGGCCACCTGCGCCTGCTGCTCGCGCTGCACCTGGAGCGCACCCGCACCGACGGCGCCCGCATCGGCGAGGCCTTCGCGCGGGCCGCCGACGACCTGGCCGGCGAGCCGGGCCTGGCGGCGTGGGCCATGGCCGGGGTCGGCCGCCCGCCCAGCGGCCTGCCGCCGGAGGAGAGCAGGTCGTGGCTGGAGCGGGCGCTCGCGACCCTGCCCGCGGTCGCCGATCCGGCCATGCGGATGCTGGTGCTCGGCAAGATCGCGATGATCTTCGTGGTGATGGGCGACCCACGCTGGGCCGCGCTCGCCGACGACCTGCTGCGGGAGACCGGCGGACGGCGGCTGCTGCGCCGCGAGGTCAACGCCTACCGCTCCATCGGGGGCGCCGCCCTGTTCAGCGGGCACCACCAGAGGGGCCGCCGCCTGCTGACCGCGGCGGTCGAGGACGGCGCCGAGCCCGACCTGCGCGAGCGGCTGGAACTGCGCTGCCTGGTGAACCTGGCCGCGGCCGACTACTTCGAGGGCTCCTGGCAGGGGCTGCCGGCCAGGCTCCAGGAGCTGCGCGACCACTTCGGCGACGAGCCGCACGAGCGCATCCTCCTCGACATCGTGACCGCCTGCCTGGCCGCGGTGCAGGGCCGTCAGGAGGCCGCGCTGCCGTCGCTGCTCGACGCCGCCGCCGAGGCCCGTACCCGGGGGCAGTACGACGACCTCGTGCTGCCGTTGGCGATGTCGCTCAGGCTGAGCGCCGCGCGGGGCGAGCCGGACCGGGCGATCGAGGCGGCCGTCGAGGCGGGCCGCCACTGGGAGGCGAGCGAGTTGTGGCCCGTGGCGGTCCGCGCGCTGCCCGCGCTGACCGAGGCGCTGCTCGTCGCGGGCCGTCCCGAGGAGGCCGCCGACGTCGTCGCGCGGCACGCCGCCCGGCTGGCCGGGCGCGACGCGCCGCTGGCCGGGCCCGCGCTCGCGCAGGCCCGTGGCCTGCTGGCGGCCGCCGGCGAGCAGTGGGCGCGGGCCGCGGCCGAGTTCACCGCCGCCGCCGACGCCTTCGAGACGGTCCCGGCACGGTACGAGGCCGCCCAGGCGAGCGAACAGGCCGCCGCCTGCCTGTTCGCCCTCGACGACCCCGAGGCCGCCGTCCGTCTCGGCCGGGCCGTCACGGTGTACGCCGATCTCGGGGCGCGCTGGGACCTCGACCGGGCGACCGGGCTGGGGCGCAGGTGGGGCGTCCGCCCGGCGGCGCAGAGCGCGCCCGCGCAGGCGGGGAACGACCACGCCCTGTCGGCCCGGCAGGAGCAGGTGGCCCGGCTGGCGGCCGAGGGGCTGACCAACCAGGAGATCGCCAGGGAGCTGTTCCTGTCGCCGAAGACGGTGGACAAGCACGTGAGTGCGGCCATGCGCAAGGTGGGGGCGCGGTCGCGGACGGAGCTGGCCCGCCACCTCCTCCCCAGCGACTGACCCCAAAATGGGGATTTTTCCCCATAGGGCACCCCATACCCCTCCCCATACGTCTGCCGCGACACTTTCGGCATGTCCGACACCATCCAAGACCCCGACCGGCCGGACCCGGACGACCCGGCCCCCGACGTCCCCTCCCCGCACGAGGAGACCCCGGAGCCCCCCCGCCCGCCGGACGGCTTCGAACCCGTCTGACCCCTTCAGGACGGCCACGAGCCCGTCCGCACCCTCACGGACGGTTCCCTCCCTTCCGGGCCACGAGCCCACCGCCGCCGTCCGAACCCCTCCCCGCCAGAAAGGCCACCATGGCACTGCCCCGCCCCCCGCTGGCGCGCCGGACAGGCGTCCTGCTGACCGCGGTCACCGCGCTCGCCGGCGTGCTGACCGCCGGACCGGCGACCGCCGCGACACCGGACACCCCCGCCCCCGGCTCCCCCGCCGCTCCCACGGCACCCGCCGCCCCCGCGCAGGCCGCCAAGGACGTCACCCTGTCCGGGGTGCGCGCCCAGAAGGTCGTCGTCACGCTGATCACGGGTGACAAGGTCCAGCTCACCCGGTCCGCCGCCGGCCGGTACCGCGTGGAGCCGGCCCCCGGCACGCGCCAGGACGGCCGCCGGATCAACCTGTTCACCCAGTTCACCCCGGACGGCGTCTTCGTGCTGCCGGACGACGCGATCTCCGCCGTCCAGGCGGGGCTGGTGGACAGGCGGCTGTTCGACGTCAAGTACCTGGCCGAGAACGGCTACTCCGACGACGTGGCCAAGCGGCTGCCGGTCATCGTGCAGTACCCGGGCGACCAGGCCGAGGCCGCGGTCAAGCGCTCGGCCGCCGCCGTCCCCGCCAGCGAGCCCACCCGGACGCTGGAGAGCATCCACGCCTCCGCCCTCGACGTCACCAAGGCCGAGGCGGGCGCGTTCTGGGACGCGGTGCGCGGCGGGCGGCCCGCCGGCGAGGGCCTGGCCAAGTCACCCGGCACGCTGCGCGGCGGCATCGCCAAGCTGTGGCTGGACGCCAAGGTCAAGGCCGACCTGGACGTGAGCGTCCCGCAGATCGGCGCCCCCAAGGCGTGGGAACGCGGCCAGGACGGGACCGGCGTGAAGATCGCCGTCCTGGACACCGGCGCCGACACCGGCCACCCCGACCTGGCCGGGAGGATCGCCGACAGCAAGTCGTTCGTCCCCGACCAGCCCGTCCAGGACGGGCACGGGCACGGCACCCACGTCGCCTCGACCATCGCAGGCACCGGCGCGGCCTCGGGCGGCAAGCTCAAGGGCGTCGCCCCGGGCGCGCAGCTCGTCGTCGGCAAGGTGCTCGACAACACCGGCTCCGGCCAGGAGTCGTGGATCATCGAGGGCATGGAGTGGGCCGCGCGCAGCGGCGCGAAGGCCGTCAGCATGAGCCTCGGCGGCCCGCCCAGCGACGGCACCGACCCGCTCAGCCAGGCCGTGAACGACCTGACCGCCGAGACCGGCACGCTGTTCGTGGTCGCCGCGGGCAATCTGTACGAGGCCGAGACGATCAGCATGCCCGGCGCTGCCGACGCCGCGCTGACCGTGGCCGCGGTGGACAAGAGCGACAAGCTCGCCGCGTTCTCCAGCCGCGGGCCGCGCCCCGGCGGCGGGCTCAAGCCCGACATCGCCGCGCCCGGCGTGGACATCGTGGCCGCGCGGGCGGCCGGCACCGCCATGGGCTCCCCCGTGGACGACCACTACACCGGCGCCTCCGGCACCTCCATGGCCACGCCGCACGTGGCCGGCGCGGTCGCGATCATGGCGCAGCAGCACCCGGACTGGACGGCCCAGCAGCTCAAGGCCGCCCTGATGTCCACCTCCAAGGACGACGGCTTCACCGTCTACGAGCAGGGCGCCGGCCGGGTGGACCTGGACCGCGCGACCAGGCAGCAGGTGTTCGCGACGAGCGGCGGCGTGGACTTCGGCCTGCTGGAGACCGGCAGCGCGCCGAAGACCGGCGAGATCTCCTACCGCAACCTGGGCGACCAGCCCGTCACGCTCACGCTGAAGGCGGCGATGGGCGCCGCGAAGCCGGTACTCGCCGACGCGACGCTGACCGTCCCCGCCGGCGGCACCGCCGCCACCACCGTCACCCTCGACCCGGCCGAGCTGCCCGTCGGCACCTACAGCGGGGCCGTGACGGCCGAGGCGGACGGCGTCCGGCTCAGCACGCCGCTCGGCGCGGTGCGGGACGTCCCCAAGTACGACCTGACCATCCACACCATCGACCGGGACGGCAAGCCGCGCACCCCGTCGGCCATGAGCGTCCTGGACGTCGACGGCAACAAGGGCGAGCTCGGCCCCAACCGCATCGACGACGTGGGCCTGGTCGTGAGCCGCGTCCCGGCCGGCACCGTCAGCCTGCTGCAGGTGCTCGACTGGGTGGACGCCGACGACCGCGCCAACCGGGCCTGGCTGTTCGAGCCCGAGCTGACCGTCACCGGCGACATGGAGATCACTCTCGACGCCCGCAAGGCCACCGAGGTCAGCTTCAGCGCGCCGAAGACCGCGCAGCCGCTGAACAACACCTACGACGTCTTCTTCCAGCGCTCCCTGCCCAACGGCAAGGTCTTCGGCGGCACGCTGCTGTCCGGCCGCCCGCTCGGCGGCTGGGAGAAGGTGTGGGCGCTGCCGACGAAGAAGGTCACCAAGGGCGGCTTCCGCTTCGCCGGCCAGTGGGAGCTGGGCGTGCCCGAGGTCACCATGACCATGCGCACGCCGAAGCGCACGACCCTGCACCCGGTCACCCGGGTCCGCACGATCGACTCCGGCGAGATCCACCCCGGGTACGTCCCGTTCGAGGGCACCAAGGACCTGCGGGTGGTCGACGCCGGCAAGGGCCGTCCCGAGGACCTCGTGGGCAAGGACCTGCGCGGCGCGCTCGTGCTGATCGACGCCGAGCCCGCCGAGGGCATCTTCGGAGTGGCGTGCGGCCTGCAGATCGAGCGGGTGGGCCCGATCAGGGACGCGGGCGCCGCCGGCGTCCTGGCCTTCAACGAGAAGGCCGCCACCTGCCCGATCCCGCTGCCCATCTCGCAGAAGCCGTTCAGCGGCCCGTTCCAGCCGGTCAACATCCCCGTCGCCTACGTCTCCAACGCCGAGGGCCTGAAGATCCGCGAGGAGGCCGGCCGGGGCAAGGTGACCGTCCGGGTCGAGGGCACGCCGAACACGCCGTACTCGTACGTGTTCCGGCCGTCCGCCGACGGGCGCGTCCCTGACTCGATGCGGTACAAGGTGACCGAGCGCCAGCTCCACCGGGTCGACCTCGACGTGCACGCCGGGCCGTACACGAAGTACATGAACTGGCGGGCCTCGTGGCGGACCGACGACATCTCCTACACGACGACCAACACCAACATCCTGCAGTGGTCGGTCCCGCTGCCCGAGCGCAGGACGCAGTGGATCTGGCCGCTCGACCCCGAGGTCGTGAGCGAGGCGGGCCTGTCGGCGCTCGCCTCCTCCGCGCCCGGCGAAGAGGTCCAGGAGACCCGCTACCGGCACGAGGTGTTCGACCGGCCGGGCACCACCGTCCAGAAGTGGTTCGCCACCCCGAGCACGCCGGGCGCCTCGACGGCCTCCGACAAGCTGTACGCGCTCGGCGGCCCCGCGGACGCGCCCCCGCTCAAGCAGCTCGTGATCGGCGTGCCGTGCGCGATCTGCGTGCACGACGGCAACCTGTGGGTGACACCGTCCATGGTCAACGGGGTCGGGGACCGGCGTGACGACGGCGTCTCGTTCGGCGACCTGGTGCCCCAGTACGAGCTGCACCTGTACCGCGACGGCAAGGAGCTGCCGAACGCCCCCCTGCCGGGCTTCGACACGCTGCCGCGTTACCCGCTGCCCAAGGAGCCGGGCACCTACCGGCTGACGGCCAGGAACGCCCTGTCGGACATCGAGTGGACGTTCACCGCTCCGCCGTCCAAGGAGCAGCTCAGGCCGGGCGCCAACTGCTACGCCTGGTTCGTCGACGGGCTGGTCGAGCAGTGCCGCACCACCCCCGCGGTCTACGTCAGCTACGACCTCGGTGACACCCTGTCCGCCGGCAACACGGTCGCGGCCGGGCGCAGGCACACGTTCGAGCTGGAGGCCTACCACGGGCCGTCGGCGGCGAAGATGCCGGCGATCGCGGGCGTGCGGCTGTGGACCAGCACCGACGACGGCGCCACCTGGCAGCCCGCCGACCTCAGGCGAGGCCGGGACGGCGGCTACACCGCCGGTGCGAAGTACCCGGCCTACCGCGCCACCAAGGGCGCGGTGAGCCTGAAGGTGGAGGCGTGGGACGCGGCGGGCAACCGCCTCAGGCAGACCACCCTGCGCGCGTTCAACCTCCGCTGACCGCGTCGGCCGCGGCCGCCCGCCGGGCGGGAGCCACACCCCTCCCGGCGGGAAGACCCGCTCGGCGGTGCGGCCGAGCTCGGCCGCCGTCCACCACCGGTGCCCGAGCCCGTCGTCAGCGGGCTCGGGCAGCTCCGTCCCCGGGACCCGGGCGAAGAAGTACGTGTGCACGGTGTGGAACCGGTGTCCCTGCACCGACCACTCCCCCGAGTTGACGGCCACCGGCCCGGCCAGGTCCGGGGCGGCGAGCGCGAACCCGGTCTCCTCGCGGACCTCCCGGCAGGCCGCCTCCGCCGCCGTCTCCCCCGGCTCCACCGCGCCGCCGGGCCGGTGGGCGGTACGGTGAGCACCCGGCGGCGTACGGCCACCGGGACGTCAGCGAAGGGAACCCCGCACCATGAACGCCACCGGACCGGACAAGGGCCCGGCGGCGGCCTGGCGGCGGGCCCGCGACCGGCACGGCTGGCTCGACCACCTGTCCCGCGCCGTGCTGCGCTACGACAAGGCCGACGGCGGCCGGTTGTCGGCGGCCCTCACCTACTACTCCTTCTTCGCCACCTTCGCCCTGGCCCTGCTGGCGTTCGGCATCCTCGGTCACGTCATGGACGACCCGACGGTCCTCGCCACTGTCCAGCACTACCTGAGCGAGAACTTCCCGCGCCTCGACGTCCAGGCGTTACGGGAGGCCGGGGGCACGGCCGGCGCGGTGGCCTTCGTCGCGCTGCCGATGACCGGGCTGTTCTGGATGGACACCCTGCGCTCGGCCACCAGGGCGATCTGGGGGCTGGATGAGTATCCGGGGCGCTTCTTCCTGCGCCAGCTCATCGACCTGGGCGTGATGGCCGGGCTCGGGCTGCTGCTCGCCCTGTCGCTCGCCGTCGCCTTCGCCGCCGAGCGGCTGCTGACGTGGCTGGCCGTGCTCACCGTGGGCGTGGCGGCCCTTCCGGCCCAGTGGGTGCTCACCGCGGCCGGGATCGCGCTCGGCCTCGGCGTGAACACGCTGCTGGCCATGGCGCTGCTGACCGCGCCGCCCCGGTTGCGGGTGCCGCTGCGCCGCGTGATCGGCCCGGCGCTGGTCATCACCGCCGGGCTGGAGATCCTCAAGACGATCGGCCAGGTCTACGTCAACCTCACCGCCGCCAACCCCGCCTACCGGGTGGTCGCGGGCGCGGCGGGCATGCTGCTGTTCCTGAAGGTGCTCAACCAGCTCATCCTGTTCGCCACCGCCCTGACGGCGACCGGCACGTCGGGCCACGTCAAGGATCTGGCCGTGCGGCGGGCCCGTTGACAGGGTAACCAACCAAGCGCATGCTCGTTTCGGCGAGGGGGGCGACCGGCTCTCCCCTGTCGAAGGGATCATCGATGCGACCAGCCTCACCGGCCTCCGACGCCCTCACCCCCCGCGGGCGCAGCCGCCGTACCCTGCTCATCGCGGGCGGGATCCTGGTCACCGGCGCGGCGCTCGGCCAGGACCCGGCCTACGCCGACGCCGACTACGACGTGGTGGTGGTCGGCTCGGGGGCCGCCGGGATGACCGCCGCCCTCACCGCCGCCAAGCGCGGCCTGAGCACCGTCGTGCTGGAGAAGGCGCCGACGTTCGGCGGGTCGGCGGCGCGGTCGGGGGCGGGCATCTGGATCCCGTGCAACGAGGTGATCCTGGCCGCCGGGGTGCCGGACACGCCCGCCAAGGCCGCCGCGTACCTGGCCCGCGTGGTGGGCGACACCGTCCCGGCCGCGCGGCAGCAGGCGTTCCTGAACGCGGGGCCGCAGATGATCTCGTTCGTGACGCGCAACAGCCCGCTGCGCTTCCGGTTCATGGAGGGGTACTCCGACTACTACCCCGAGTTCCCCGGCGGGATGCCGGGCGGGCGGTCCATCGAACCCGACCAGTTCGACGGCAACCTCCTCGGCCCGGAGCTGGCCCGGCTCAACCCGCCGTACATGGCGACCCCGGCGGGCATGGTCGTCTTCAGCGCCGACTACAAGTGGCTGACGCTCGCCCTGGTCAACCCGAAGGGCGCGGAGGTGTCGGCGGCCTGCCTGCTGCGGGGCACGCAGGCGGCGTTGCGCGGCGAGAAGCCGCTGACGATGGGCCAGGCGCTGGCCGCCGGGCTGCGCGCCGGGCTGCTGGCCGCCGGGGTGCCGGTGTGGCTGAACACCCCGCTGCTCGGCCTGCACGTCGAGGGCGGCCGGGTCGCGGGCGTCGTCACCCCGGCCGGGGTGGTCAGGGCCAGGCGCGGGGTGATCGTCGGCTCGGGCGGGTTCGAGCACAGCGCGGCGATGCGGGCCGAGTTCCAGCGCCAGCCCATCGGGACGAGCTGGACGGTCGGCGCCAAGGAGAACACCGGCGACGGCATCGAGGCCGGTGAGCAGGCCGGCGGCGCGCTGGACCTGATGGACGACGCCTGGTGGGGGCCGGTGATCCCGCTGCCCGGCGAGCCGTACTTCTGCCTGGCCGAGCGGACCCTGCCGGGCTGCGTCATCGTCAACGGCGCCGGCCGGCGCTTCGTCAACGAGGCCGCGCCCTACAGCGACGTCGTGCACGTCATGTACGACCGCAACACCCCGTCCGACCCGCACATCCCCGCCTGGCTGATCATCGACCAGCAGTACCGCAACAAGTACCTGTTCAAGGACATCGCCCCGCTGCTGCCCTTCCCCGACTCCTGGTACGACAGCGGCGCCGTGTTCAAGGCCCCGACGATCGAGCAGCTCGCCCGCAGGATCGGGGTGCCGGAGGCCGCCCTGCGCGCCACGGTCACCCGCTTCAACGGCTTCGCCCTGGCCGGGCGGGACGCCGACTTCCACCGCGGCGACAGCGCCTACGACCACTACTACGCCGACCCGTACGTCCGGCCGAACCCGTGCCTGGCGCCGCTCTGGCTGCCGCCGTTCTACGCCTTCAAGATCGTCCCTGGCGACCTGGGCACCAAGGGCGGCCTGCGCACCGACGCCCGCGCCCGCGTCCTGCGCGCCGACGGCTCGGTGATCCCCGGCCTGTACGCCGCCGGCAACGCCAGCGGCGCCGTCATGGGCCACAGCTACGCGGGCTCGGGCTCGACCATCGGACCGGCCATGACCTTCGGCTACGTGGCCGCGAACGACCTGGCCGGCGGCTGACCGTCAGTCGGCCGTGTAGCTGATCGACCGGACGTCGTAGCCCCTCGCCTCGGAGCCGCGGACGTGCATGAACATCGCGCCGCCCTCGTAGGACCAGGCGCACGCGTAGCCCTTCGGCTCCTTGGCGCAGCCCTGGAAGTGGTGGGTGACGCCGCGCGGGTCGTACCTGACCCGGAACAGCGTCCGCACCGCGTCCTGCGCGCCGACCTCCAGGGCGGCGTACCGGTCGCCGCGCTTCCAGGCGGTGAACAGGTGCCCGGCCGCGGCGGACGGCCGCACGACGTGCCGGGACAGGTAGACCTTGGTGACCTTGGAGCCGGTCACGGCCATCGCGATGCCGTTGAGGCCGCCGGGCACGCGCACGCTGGTGTGCACGTACCGGCACACGCCGCGCGAGCAGCCGTCGAATCGGTCGGGCGCGCGGTAGGCGTAGCCGAAGATCGTGCGCACCGCGGCGGGGGTGGCGACCCCGGCCGCGGCGGCGCGGTCGCCGGCCAGCCACGCGCGGAACAGCTTGCCCGCCACCTTGCCGGGCGCGGGGGCGGCGGCGAGCGCGGGGGCGGTGGGAACGCCGAGCGTCAGCGTGGCGGCCGCTGCGAGGACGGCGCCGCCGAGAAACAGTCGTCTGGACACGCCCCGACGCTAGGACCTGTCCCTTGCGCAGGGATTGCTCCCGACTTGCAACCCTTACCCCCGCACACCGGCGGCACATTGACGGCGCGGCGGCCGGACGGCCGTCGGGCCGTTCGCGTACCGGGACGGATGCTCAGCGTGACGACCTGTTCACGGATGACAAGCGGGGATCGTACAGTGTCAGGATGACGGTCGAGATCACGTGGTCGCGGCGGCGCGTGGCGACCGGCCGGGGCTCGCCGTCGCGCACATGACGTAGCCGTCATCCTCACGGACGAGAAGGACCACCCCCATGGCTCAGATCAGTCCCCCCAGCCCGCCCGAGGCCGGCAGCGGCCAACCCAGCCTGAAGCGGGTGATGGGCCCCGGCCTGTTGCTGCTGTTCATCGTCGGCGACATCCTCGGCACCGGCATCTACGCCCTGACCGGCCAGGTCGCCGGCGAGGTGGGCGGCGCGGCCTGGCTGCCCTTCACGATCGCCTTCGTCGTCGCGCTGATCACCGCCTGCTCCTACCTGGAGCTGGTCACCAAGTATCCGGAGGCCGCGGGCGCCGCCCTCTACGTGCACAAGGCGTTCGGCAAGCACGCGCTGACGTTCCTGGTGTGCTTCGCGGTGATGTGCTCGGGCATCACGTCGGCGTCGGCGGCCTCGCGGGCCTTCGCCGCCAACCTCGCCACCGGGTTCGGCCTCGACGCGGGCAACGGCGTCATCCTGTTGATCGCCGTGGGGTTCATGCTGCTGATCCTGGCCGTCAACCTGCGCGGCGTCGGCGAGAGCGTCAAGCTCAACGTCGTGCTCACCGCGGTCGAGCTGTCGGGGCTGCTGATGGTCATCGTGCTCAGCGGGTACTTCATCTCCGGCGGCCACGCCGACTTCTCCCGCGTCGTCGCCTTCGAGACGCCCGCCGACAAGGGCGTGTTCCTGGCCGTCAGCGCCGCGACCTCGCTGGCCTTCTTCGCCATGGTCGGCTTCGAGGACTCCGTCAACATGGCCGAGGAGACCAAGGACCCGACCCGGATCTTCCCGCGCATGATGTTCGCGGGCATCGGCATCACCGGGGTGATCTACGTGCTCGTGTCGATCTGCGCGGTCGCCGTGGTCCCGGTCGGGCAGCTCGCCGCCAGCGAGACGCCGCTGGTCACGGTGGTGCAGACGGCGGCTCCTGGCGTGCCGATCGCCTCGCTGCTGCCGTTCATCTCGATGTTCGCGGTCGCGAACTCGGCACTGATCAACATGCTGATGGCCAGCCGGCTGCTGTACGGCATGAGCAAGCAGGGCGTGCTGCCGCCGTTCCTGTCGGCGGTGCACGCCACCCGGCGCACGCCGCACGCCGCGATCCTGTTCACCACGGTGATCGCCGTCGGCCTCATCACGTTCGTCTCGCTGGTCCCCGACAGCCCGGTCGTGGCGCTGCTGGGCGGCACGACCTCACTGCTGCTGCTCGCCGTCTTCGCGGCGGTCAACGTGGCGGTCCTCGTCCTGCGCCGGGACGTCACCGGCACCGAGCACTTCAACGCGGGCCGCGTGCTGCCCGTGCTGGGCACGGTCACCTGCCTCTACCTGGTGCTGCCGTGGTCCTCCGGGCGTCCGGCGGGCCAGTACGAGATCGCCGGGATCCTGCTGGTGATCGGCGTGATCCTGTGGGGGGCGTCCTGGTTGTCGGCCAGGCGGCGAGCCGTCGGGCGACCTTAAGCCCGGCGGAAGCAGACCGTAAGTAAGCTCCGGCACGCTGGGAACCACACAGAGCGGAACCGGAAGGACATATCAAATGCGCAAGGTCAAGCTGCAGCTCCAGATCACCACGGACGGCTTCGTGGGCGGCCCCGACGGCGAGATGGACTGGGTCAAGTTCCCCTGGACCGACGACATCAACGCCCACGTCGCGGCGCTGTGGGAGCCGGTCGACACCATCGTGCTGGGCCGCAAGCTGGCCGAGGGCTTCATCCCGGCCTGGGAGTCGCGGCCGGCGGGCGAGACCGAGGAGGGCATCGACAAGATGATCAACACGCCGAAGGTCGTCATCTCCCGCAGCCTGGCCGAGTCGCCCTGGAAGAACGCCGTCGTGGCGGGCGGCGACCCGGCCGAGACCGTCGAGGAGCTGAAGGCGAAGCCCGGCGGCGACGTGATGGTGGCCGGCGGCGCCTCGATCGGCCGGCAGCTGATCTCGCGGGGGCTGATCGACGAGCTGCACCTGTTCGTCAACCCGGTCGCGATCGGGGCCGGGCTGCCGCTGTTCCCGGCGGGCGAGGGCTACCACCGGCTGCGCCTGGTCGGCGCGCGCGCGTTCGACTGCGGCGTGGTGGGCCTGCACTACGAGCCGGAACGTTCCTGAGAGGTCCGCCCTTCACCGTGGCGGGCCGTGAAACGCGGAGAACGAACGAGAGCACGTGCCCGGGAATGGCCTCCCGGGCACTTCGCTTTTTGGTCAGAACGCCGCTGACCAGGAGATAGTCCGGCCGTCAATGACGGCAAAAGCGAAGGCCCGGGAGAATGGCGGTCAGTCCACCTCGACGGCGGCCTGGGCGAACTGGGCGGAGTAGAGGCGGGCGTAGGCGCCGTCCGCCTCGAGGAGGGCTTCGTGGGTGCCCTGCTCGACGATACGGCCCTCCTCCATGACCAGAATGAGGCTGGCGTCGCGGATCGTGGACAGGCGGTGGGCGATCACGAAGCTGGTCCGGCCCTCGCGCAGCGAGCTCATCGCCCGCTGGATGAGCACCTCGGTACGGGTGTCGACCGAGCTGGTGGCCTCGTCCAGGATGAGGATCGCCGGCTCGGACAGGAACGCGCGGGCGATCGTGATGAGCTGCTTCTCACCCGCGCTGACCGTGGCGCCCTCCTCGTCGATCACCGTGTCGTAGCCGTCGGGCAGCGTGTGGGCGATGCGGTCGACGTGGGCGGCGCGGGCGGCGGCCTCGATGCGCTCACGGGTGGCGCCCTCGGCCCCGTAGCCGATGTTCTCGGCGATCGTGCCGCCGAACAGCCAGGTGTCCTGGAGCACCATGCCGATGTCGGCGCGCAGCTCCTCCCTGGACATCTGGGCCGTGTCGACGCCGTCGAGGGTGATGCGGCCGCCGGTCACCTCGTAGAAGCGCATGATGAGGTTGACCAGGGTCGTCTTGCCCGCTCCCGTGGGGCCGACGATGGCCACGGTCTGGCCGGGCTCCACGGTCAGCGACAGGTCCTCGATCAGCGGCCGGTCGGGGGCGTAGCGGAAGGAGACGTTCTCGAACGCCACGCGCCCCCGCAGCTCGGCGGGACGGGCGGGCTCGGCCGGCTCGGCCGACTGCTCGGGCGCCTCCAGCAGCTCGAAGACCCGCTCGGCCGAGGCGATGCCCGACTGGACGAGGTTCGCCATGCCGGCCACCTGGGTCAGCGGCTGGCTGAACTGCCGGGAGTACTGGATGAACGCCTGCACGTCGCCCAGCGAGATCGAGCCCGACGCCACCTTGAACCCGCCCACGACGGCGACCAGCACGTAGTTGACGTTGCCGATGAACATCATCGCCGGCTGGATGACGCCGGAGATGAACTGGGCGCGGAAGCTGGAGGCGTACAGGGCCTGGTTGTGCTCCTCGAAGGTGGCGGCGGCCTCCTGCTGGCGGCCGAAGACCTTGACCAGGGTGTGGCCGCCGTACATCTCCTCGATGTGGCCGTTGAGCTTGCCGGTGGACGACCACTGCTTGACGAACTGCGGCTGCGACCGCTTGCCGACGACGGTGGTGACGTAGACCGACACGGGCACCGTTACCAGGGCGATGAGCGCCAGGATCGGCGAGATCCAGAACATCACCACCAGCACGCCCACGACGGTCAGCACCGAGGAGATGAGCTGGCTCATGGTCTGCTGGAGGGTCTGGGCGATGTTGTCGGTGTCGTTGGTGGCGCGGCTGAGGATCTCGCCGCGCGGCTGGCCGTCGAAGTAGCTGAGCGGCAGCCGCGCCAGCTTGGCCTCGATCCGCTCGCGCAGCCGCGACGCCGCCCGCTGGACGATGGTCGTCGTGAGCCGGAACTGCGCGATGCCGAGCAGCGCCGCCACCACGTAGATGGCCAGCACCCAGCCCAGGACGTGGGCCAGGCCGGTGAAGTCGATGCCCCGGCCGGGCACGACGGTCATCGAGGCCACCATGTCGGCGAAGTTGTCCTCGCCCCTGGCGCGCAGGCCCGCCACGGCCTGCTCCTTGGTGAGCCCGGCGGGCAGCCGGGCGCCGATGATGCCGGAGAAGATCAGGTCGGTGGCGTGGCCGAGGATCTTGGGCCCGGTGACGGTGAGCGCGACGCTGGCCGTGCCGAGCGCCAGCACGACGCCGAGCATCGCGCGTTCGGGCCGCAGCAGGCGCAGCAGCTTGCGCAGCGTGCCGCCGAAGTCGAGCGCCTTCTCGGCCGGCCCGGACATCATCCTGGCCGGTCCGAAGCCGGGCTGCGGGCGGCGCGCGGGAGCCTGGGCGGTCATGCCGCGGCCTCCTGTTCGGTGAGCTGGGACAGCACGATCTCGCGGTAGGTCGGGCAGGACTCCATGAGCTCGGCGTGGTCGCCGCTGCCCACCACCCGTCCCTCGTCGAGCACGAGGATGAGGTCGGCGTCGCGGATCGTGTTCACCCGCTGGGCGACGATGACGATCGTGGCGTCGGTGATCTCCTCGGCCAGGGCGGCCCGCAGGCGGGCGTCGGTGGCGTAGTCGAGGGCGGAGAAGGAGTCGTCGAACAGGTAGATCTCGGGCCGGTGCACGAGGGTCCTGGCGATGGCCAGGCGCTGGCGCTGGCCGCCGGAGACGTTCGTGCCGCCCTGGGAGATCGGCTCGTCCAGGCCGCCGGGCATCGCCTCGACGAACTCGCGGGCCTGGGCGATCTCCAGGGCCCGCCACAGCTCCTCGTCGGTGGCGCCGGGGCGGCCGTAGCGCAGGTTGGAGGCCACGGTGCCGGAGAACAAATAGGGCGACTGCGGGACCAGGCCGACCGCGCGGGACAGCGCCGCCGGGTCGAGGTCGCGCACGTTGACGCCGTCCACCAGCACGTCGCCGGCGGTCGCGTCGAACAGCCGCGGGACGAGGTTGAGCAGCGTGGTCTTGCCGCTGCCGGTGCTGCCGATGATCGCGGTGGTCCGGCCCGGCCGCGCGGCGAAGCTCACCCCGCACAACACCGGGTCCTCGGCGCCCGGGTAGCGGAAGTCGACGGACCGCAGCTCCAGCTCGCCCCGGTGGCCGTCGGGGGTGACGGGGTCCGCGGGCGGGTGGACGGACGGGTCGGTGCCCAGCACGTCCTCGATGCGCTCGGCGCAGACCTCGGCGCGCGGGATCATCATGAACATGAACATGGCCATCATCACCGACATCAGGATCTGCATCAGGTAGGAGATGACCGCGGTCAGCGCGCCGACCTGCATGGTGCCGTCGGCGATGCGGTGGCCGCCGAACCAGATGACGGCGACGCTGGAGACGTTCACGACCAGCATGACCGAGGGGAACATCAGCGCCATCAGCCGGCCGACCCGCAGCGAGACGTCGGTGAGCCGGTCGTTGGCCACGCCGAAGCGCTCGCGCTCGTGCCGGTCGCGGACGAACGCCCGGATGACCCGGATGCCGGTGATCTGCTCGCGCAGCACCTGGTTGATCCGGTCGATGCGCTCCTGCATGGTGCGGAACAGCGGGCGCATCCGCCAGACGACCAGGCCGACGATGACGATCATCACCGGCAGCACGACGAGCAGCAGCGACGACAGCGTGGTGTCCTGGCGCAGCGCCAGCACGATGCCGCCGACGCACATGATCGGCGCGGCCACCATCATCGTGAACGTCATCAGCACGAGCAGCTGCACCTGCTGCACGTCGTTGGTGGTCCGGGTGATCAGCGACGGCGCCCCGAACCTGTTCACCTCCTGCGCCGAGAAGCCCTGCACGCGGTGGAAGATCGCGGCGCGCAGGTCGCGGCCCAGGGCCATCGACGTCCTGGCGCCGTAGTAGACGGCCACGATCGAGCAGACGATCTGGACGAACGTCACGCCGAGCATCACCAGCCCGACGCGCATGATGTAGCCGGTGTCGCCGGTGATGACGCCGTGGTCGATGATGTCGGCGTTGAGTGTGGGGAGATAGAGCGTGGCCAGTGTCTGCACGAACTGGAAGAGGACCACGAGGGTGATCTCCTTCCCGTACGGCCTGAGCTGGACCCGCAGCAGGCGTAGCAGCATCAACGGACGCTTTCTGTGGTGGGGGTGCGGGCGGAGGGCAACAGCAGCCCGTCGAGCAGGACCGAGACGGTCTCCTCGTCGTCCATGTCGCCGAAGTCGGCCGACAGGCCGAACCCGCGGTGGACGCTGACCGTGACGAGCATGATCAGCAGGTGCGCCGTGGCCATGGGCGAGCGGCGCAGGCGGTCGCGGTCGGGCTCGACGAGAGCGGCGAGAGCGGCGGTGATGCGGGCGCGGTGATCCATCAGGCGCTCGCGGAACTCGGTGTCCTCGGCCATCAGCTCGCGGGGCGCGGTGAAGAGGTTGGCGTTGGCGGTCATGCCGGCCCGCAGCAGCGCCACCGCCTCACGCAGCCGGACCCGCAGGTCGGACGTCGTGCCGATGGCGGTGAGCGCGTCCTCGGCCGGGCGGGCGTCGAACACGCTCATCAGCGCCGCGCGCAGCAGCGTGGCCTTGTCGGGGAAGACGCCGAAGATCGTGCCCTCGGCCACGCCCGCGGCCTCGGCGATCTGGCGGGTGCTGACGGCGGTGCCGTGCGCGCGCAGCAGGGGGATGGTGGCCTCGATGAGGGCGGCACGGCGGTCTTCGGGCGCCATGGCGGGCACCCGTCGCCTTCTGGTCATGCGGACGAGCGTAATGAGTGAGTACTCGCTCGTTCAAATCATTATTTGCCGGACATGTGGATCGGCAGGTCAGCCCGCCTTGTCGTCGGCCAGGTTCTTGAGCCACACGCCGGCGCCCCGCATGAGCACGTCCAGCTCACGGCGGAGCTCGGCGTTCTCGCGGCGCAGCCAGAGCAGCTCGTCCCGCTCCGCCAGGGAGAGCACGCCGGTCTCCACCGGCTGGGCCGGCCGCGGTTGGTGGCGGCCTTCCGGGGCGGGGTCGGGCGAGCGGAACGCGTCCTCCCAGGGGCCGAGGGCGGCGGACCGGGCGGCGTCGAGGGCCGCCGGAACCGGACCGGCCACCGGCTCAGGGATGGGGACGGGCGCGGGGGTCTCGGCGGGCGCCGGGGCCGGCGCGGCGGCGGGCGTGGGCTTGGGCAGCGTCAGGGTGACCAGCGCGGCGGCCAGCGCCACGCCGCAGCCGATCAGCAGGGCGGTGCGGAAGCCGGTCTCCGAGGGCAGCGTGTGGCCGCCGACCGTCACGGTGAGCTGGGCCAGGACGACGCCGACCACGGCGGCGCAGACGGAGGTGCCGATGGAGCGCATCAGGGTGTTGAAGCTGTTGGCGGAGGCGGTCTCGCTCCTCGGGACCGCGCCCATGATGAGGGCGGGCATCGCGCCGTACGCCAGGCCGACCCCCGCGCTGCCGACGCAACCGGCGATCATCAGGCCCCAGCTCCAGCCCATCAGGCCGAGCGCGGCCCCGTAGCCGGCGGCGATGACCAGCGCGCCGACGAACAGGCTGGTCTTGGGGCCGCGGGCGGCCGACAGGCGGGCGCCGAGCGAGGAGACCGCCATCATCATCAGCCCGGACGGCGCCATCCAGAGCCCGGCGGCCAGCATCGACTGGCCCAGGCCGTGGCCGAGCGCCGCGGGCAGCTGCAGGATCTGCATGAGGACCAGCGACTGGGCGTACATGGCGAAGCCGACGAGGATCGAGGCCACGTTGGTGAGCAGCACCTGGGGGCGGGCGGTGGTGCGCAGGTCCACGAGGGGGTCGCGGACGCGCAGCTCCCACAGCGCCCACAGCAGGGCGAGCACCACCGCGCCGCCGAGCAGCCCGAGGGTGGTGCCGCTCGACCAGCCCCAGTCGCCGCCCTTCGACACGCCGAGCAGCAGGCAGACCAGCGCCGCGCCCAGGCCGAGCGCGCCGACCAGGTCGAGCCGGCCCCGGGCGGCGGCGGTGGGCGTGGCCGGGACCAGCAGCCAGATCAGCACCGCGACCAGCACGCTCAGCGCGGCCGAGCCCCAGAACAGCACCCGCCAGTCGGCGTACTCGGCGACCGCGGCCGAGATCGGCAGCCCGAGCGCGCCGCCGATGCCCATGGACGAGCTCATCAGCGCGCTGGCCGGGCCGACCCGCTGGGGCGGCAGCAGGTCGCGCAGCGCGCTGACGCCGAGCGGGATCATGCCGACGCCCAGCCCCTGGAGGCCACGTCCGGCGATCATGGGGATCAGGGAGCCGGACAGCGCGCACACCACCGACCCGGCGATGAGCGGCACCGAGCAGACGAGCATCATGGTGCGCTTGCCGTAGAGGTCGCCGAGCTTGCCGATCACGGGGGTGGCGACCGCGCCGACCAGCAGCGTCACGGTGATCACCCATGACGTGTCGGCGGCACTGGCCCGCAGCAGCCGCGGCAGCTCGCCGATGAGCGGCACCACCAGCGTCTGCATGAGCGAGCCGACGATGCCGGCGACCGCGAGCACGCTGACGATCCCGCCGCCGGAGCGCGGGCTGGGCGCGGAATGCACCATTAATCCCCCTATTGTCCGAATGCACCCTACACAGGATGTGCTCCCTGCACAACCTGTGCGTCCTGCACATCGGATCGGTCGCGGAAAGGGGGCCGCGCGGCGAACTCCGTCGCGACGCGGGCCGCCGGAAGGTCAGCCGCGGTCGCGGGCGCCGCCGTCGAGGACCTGGTCGATGTGGGCGGCGAGCTCGACGTCGCGCTCGGTGACCCCGCCGGCCTCGCCGGTCGAGAGCCGGAAGCGGATGCCCTCCGCCGTGCGCTCGATCTCGGCCTGGTGCCCCAGCGTGGCGCCCTCGTTGTGCACCGCCTCGCTCAGCCAGCCGTAGCTGTCCGGCGTGATCGGCACGTCCTTGACCAGGGCGTCGCCGTCCCGCCGCCAGCCCTCCAGCGCCACCAGGGCGGTGTCGATGTCCTCATCGGTCAGGCGCTCGGCCATGTTGCCCCCAAAGTCGTCGGCTTCCCGAGGCTCGGCTACCACCGATGGGCCGCTTCACACCCGCCATATCCCTCTATAACGTGTAGTACTACGATTCGTAGAGGGGGCTGTCGCATGCGGGTACTGGTGGCGGGGGCAGGGATCAGCGGGCTGGCGGTCGCGCGCGGCCTG
Source organism: Nonomuraea sp. NPDC005692 (assembly GCF_040631115.1). NCBI lineage: Bacteria > Bacillati > Actinomycetota > Actinomycetes > Streptosporangiales > Streptosporangiaceae > Nonomuraea > Nonomuraea sp. NPDC005692. The sequence goes on from NZ_JBEXYU010000020.1 coordinate 177,456, forward strand.
GTCGCGGACGGCCACGAGGTCGTCGTGCTGGAGGAGGCGGACGGGCTGCGCCTCGGCGGCGGCGCGATCACGCTGTGGTGCAACGGGACGGCGATCGTCGGCGACCTCGGCGTGGACCTGGCCGGCACCGGCCAACGGCTGTCCACGTTATCCGTGCGCACGGCCCGGGGCCGCCGGATCATGGAGGTGGACCTGGAGTCCCTGACGGCCCGCTTCGGCTCGGCCCCCAGGGTGATCCCGCGCGGCTCGCTGATCAGGCTCCTGGCCGCGGGCCTCCCGGCGGGCGCCGTCCGGTTCGGGGCGGGCGTGCGGGAGGTGGAGGCCGGCCGCGACGGCGTGCGCGTGCGCACCGCGGCGGGCGCCGAGCACGAGGCCGACCTCTTGGTCGGCGCCGACGGCGTGCGCTCACGGGTCCGCGCGCTCGTGCTGGGCGACGTCCCCGCGACGCCGACGGGCGCGGCGATCTGGCAGGGCCTGACGCCCGCCCCCTTCGACCCCGGCCCGACCACGACGCTGATGATCGGGCGGCAGGGCGACTTCGGTTTCATGGGCGCGGGCGACGGGCTCATGCAGTGGTTCTTCGAGCAGTCCTGGTCGCCGGCCGACCCGCCGGCGGACAAGCCGGTGGAGATGTTGCGCCGCCGGTACGCCGGCTGGGGCGCACCGGTCGCACGGGTGCTGGACTCGCTAGCCGACGGCGACGTCGAGCTGTTCCCGCACGCCCGGCACCGGGTCCCGCGCCGCTGGGGCGCGGGCCGGTGCGTGCTGCTCGGCGACGCGGCGCACGCGATGCCGCCGGTCGGGGCGCACGGCACCAACCAGGCACTCGAGGACGTGGCCGCGCTGACCGCCTGCCTGCGGGCCGCACCGGACCCGGCGGCGGTCGTGGACGCGTACTCGGCGCGGCGCAGGCGGCGGGCGGCCCGCGCCTCGGCGGTCGCCGCGAACCTGCTCGCCGTGTCGGGCCCGAGGACCCTCATGCAGAGCGAGCCCCTGATGCGGCTGATGGCCGCCGTCCCGCCCCGCCTGGCGGCGCCCGGTTTCGGACGCCTGCTGCGCGCGCTCAGCGACCGGATCTGACACTCGGAGCGCACGCCTGCGCCGTTTCTGACATAGGGTTGACGCCGCCGGGACGCCCGGACACCGCCGCCGAGCCTGTGACAGGCCGCTAATCACAAGATCGTTTATATAAATGCTTGAATTACAGCATTTACGACCTGACTTACTACCCATTTCGGGCAAGTCATTTCTGTCAGGACGTACAAACTGTTTGCCGAAACACGGTGAAATGTGATCAGTTTACGGACGTGAGAGATTTTCTCATTATCGGGGGCGGCGTCGCGGGCGCCTGCGCGGGGTTCTTCCTCGCCGGGTCAGGCACCGTGACCCTGCTCGAAGCCGAGCAGGTCACCGGCCACCACTCGACCGGACGGTCGGCGGCGCTCTTCTCGGAGTACTTCGGCAACCGGCCCGTCCGGGCTCTCACGGCGGCGAGCAGGCACTTCCTCGCCGCGCCCCCGCCGGGTTTCGCCGACGTCCCGCTGCTGAGCCCGCGCGGCGTGCTCGCGCTGTGCCCGCACGGCGGCGAGAAGCTGTTCGACGAGGTGCTGGCAGAAGGACGGCGGGCCCCGGCACCGGCCGTGGAGATCGACCCCGCCGAGGCCCCGGCGCACTGCCCGATCCTGCGTCCTGGCCGGTTCAGCAGGGCGATGCTCAAGCCCGGCGCGATGGACATCGACGTCGACGCCCTCCACCAGGGCTTCCTGCGCGGCATCAAGGCCCGGGGCGGGCAGGTGGTCACCTCGGCCCGGGTCCGGGCGCTGTCGCGCACGGCCGGCGTCTGGCGGGCGGTCACCGACGCGGGCGAGCACGCCGCGCCGACCCTGGTCAACGCGGCCGGGGCGTGGGCCGACGAGGTCGCCGGGCTGGCCGGGGTGCGTCCGGTGGGGCTGCGCCCGCTGCGCAGGACCGCCTTCCTGGTGGACCTGCCCGAGGGGACGGACGCCCGGTCCTGGCCGATGGTCACCGACGTGGCGGACACGTTCTACTTCAAGCCCGAGTCCGGGCGGCTGCTGGTCTCCCCCGCCGACGCCACGCCCGTCCCGCCCTGCGACGCCCGCCCCGACGACCTGGACGTCGCCGTCGGCGTGCGGCGCGTCCAGGAGGCCACGACGCTGGAGATCCGCAGCGTCCGGCACGCCTGGGCCGGGCTGCGCAGCGAGGTGGCCGACGGGACGCCGGTGATCGGGCCGGCGCCCGACGACCCGGGGTTCGTCTGGCTGGCCGCCCTGGGCGGCTACGGGGTCCAGACGTCGCCCGAGGCGGGCCGGATCGCCGCCGCCGCGGCGATCGGCGGGGCCGCCGACCCGGCGTACGCGCCGGGCCGGCTCTGGAACGACTTGGAACGCCTATGAGGAAGGCGACGGGGGCGTGTGGGGCAAGGGGGCCGGTCGCCGTTCGTACATTCCTGACAGAGAGGTGGAGATGACCGGCAACACCCGCGGCTTCACCGGCCGGGCGGTCGACTTCGGCCCGTTCCGTCCCGTCCCGGCGTTGATCGAGGAGCAGACCGACCGGTACCCCGAGCGGCCGGCGGTCACCTACGACGGCAGGACCCTCACCTACAGGCAACTGGACGACCTGGTCAACGGCCTGGCGGCGACGCTGGCCGGGCACGGCGTGGGCAAGGGCGACGTGGTCGCGGCCCTGCTGGTCAACTCGCTGGAACTGCCGGTCGCGTACCTGGCGCTGATGAAGCTGGGCGCGGCGTTCGTGCCGCTCGACCCGTCGTGGCCGGTCGAGCGCGTGCGCGACACGCTGGACGTGCTGCCGGACGGGCCGATCCTGTGCGCGGGCGGCGAACCGCTGCCGCCGGGCGCGGCCGATCGGGCGGTCACCGTCGGGATCGACACGATCGTCCCGACCTCCGAACGCCCGGCGGTCGACCTGGGCCCGGACGACCTGGCGTACGGCTACTTCACCTCCGGCACCACCGGCACCCCCAAGTGCGCGATGAACCGGCACGGCGGCCTGGCCAACCGGCTGCGCTTCATGACCCGCTACTTCGCCGCGACCGGCGACGACGTCGTGCTGCAGAACAGCAGGCACACCTCCGACTCCGCGCTGTGGCAGCTGTTCTGGCCGCTGACCACCGGCGGGCGCACCGTGCTGCCCGTGCAGGGCGACTTCCTCAACCTCCGGCACACCATCGACCTGATCGCCCGGTACGGCATCACCACCGCCGACTTCGTCTCCAGCGTCTTCAACGCCCTGGTCGCCATCGTGGACGGCGACGCCGCCGCCCTGGCCGCGCTGTCGTCCCTGCGCCGGCTCGTCGTCGGCAGCGAGGCGGTCAGCCCGCGCGCGGTGCACCGCCTGATGGCCCTGCTGCCCGGCCTCGACCTGACCAACGGCTACGGCCCGACCGAGGCGTCGATCGGGATGGTCTTCCACCGGGTGTCGGCGGCCGACGGCGACGCGGTCCCGCTGGGCCGCCCGATCGACAACTGCTACGCGGTCGTGGTGGACGACGACCTGCGCCCGGTCCCGCCCGGCACGACCGGCGAGATCGCGATCGGCGGCGTCTGCCTGGGCGCGGGCTACCTGGGCGACCCGGCCGGGACGGCCAGGGCGTTCGTCGGCAACCCGTTCCCGGACGAGATCCCGGGCGAGCGCCTCTACCTCACGGGCGACCTCGGCCACCTGGACGACGACGGCCGCCTGTTCTTCGCCGGCCGCAAGGACTTCCAGGTCAAGATCCACGGCGTGCGCATCGAGCTGGGCGAGATCGCCGCGGCGGCCCAGCGCTGCCCCGGCGTGCTGCAGGCCGAGGTCCTGGTGGCCGAGCAGGCGGGCGTCAAGGCGCTGGCGCTGTTCGCCTCCGGCAGGGGCCTGACCGAGGCCGCGCTGGCCGCCGAGCTGCGCCGCACGCTGCCGCGGACCAGCGTCCCCCGCTACTTCTTCCCGCTGGCCGAGATGCCGCTGCACGACAACGGCAAGGTGGACCGCGGCCGGCTCCAGGAGATCCTCGACGGCCGGCTGGCCGAGGACACCGCGCTGCTGGCCGAGAGCGCGCCGACCGCGTGCCTGGGCGACCAGGTGCTGCGGGCGATGCGCTCGGCGCTGGGCTGGCCGGGCCTGACCGCCGAGACGCACTTCGCCGAGTCGGGCGGCGACTCCATCCAGGCCCTGTCCGTGGTCCACATGATCACCGCCGAGACCGGCGTGCGCGTGGACGTCAAGGACCTGTACGACCACCCGACGGCCGGCGCGCTGGCCCTGCTGATCGAGCGGCGGCGGCAGGACCACGAGGCGATCGAGGAGGAGTCGGTGCTGATGGCGCGCGACTCCGTGGTGCCCGACGGGGAGCCCATCCGGCGGGCGTCCAGGCCGGAGCGGCTGCGTACGGTGCTGGTCACCGGGGCCACCGGGTTCGTCGGCAGCCGCCTGGTGCACGAGCTGCTGGGCCGCGGCGGGCTGCGGGTCTGCTGCCTGGCGCGGGCGGCCGACGACGAGGCGGCCACGGCCCGGGTCGTGGCGGCGCTCGCCGAGCGGGGGTTGTGGGAGCCGCGCTTCGCCGACCGGCTGGAGGGCTACGCGGGCGACCTCGCCTTACCCGGCCTCGGGCTGGACGGCTCCACCTGGGAGCATCTGGCCCGAGCCTGCGACCTGGTGCTGCACAACGGCGCGATGGTGAACTTCCTGTTCGACTACCGCGCCCACCGTCAGGCCAACGTGCGCGGCACGATCGAGCTGGTGCGGCTGGCGATGGCCCACCATCCGGTGCCGCTGCACTACGTCTCGACGCTGGGCGCCTTGCAGACGGAGGCGCTCCACAGGGGCGAGCGCGTCCCGGAGGACTGCGACCCGGCGCTGGCCAGGCCGCCGGGCGGCGGCTACAGCCGGTCCAAATGGATCGCCGAGCGCTACCTGGCCGAGGCCCGGCGCCGGGGCGCGCTGGTGACCGTGCTGCGGCTGGGCGAGATCATGCCGAGCGCCGACAACGGCTATCCGAACCCGGTCGCCTTCACCCACCTGCTGCTGTCGGCGTTCCTGCGGCTCGGCGTGCGTCCCGACGTCGCCACGCGCACCGACTACACCCCGGTCGACTACGTCGCCGCGCGGGTCGGGGCGGCCGTGGCCGACCCCGAGGTCTGGGGCCGGACGCTGCACGTCTTCCGCGCCGAGAGCGTCAGCATCGACGACGTGCCGGCCCGGGCGGGCGTGCCGGTCACGCCGATCCCGTGCGGCGACTTCGCGCGGCTCGTCCGCGAGACCGGCCGGGCGAGCGGGGACCGCGAGCTGATCACGCTCGCCTCCCTGCTGCCCGCCGCGGCGGACGAGGAGGAGCTGCGCCGGGCGTTCGGCGGGCTGCTCACCGACAACCCCGCGCTGTTCCGCAAGGACGAGTGCCACAGGCTCGAACAGCGATGGCGGCTCGGCGAGGGCACCCTCGACGGCCCGATCGCCGCCTATCACGCCCGGCTGGCGGCCACGGCCGGGCAGCGGGTGCCCACCGGTTGATCAGGAAAGGTCAGGAATGCGCTACCGCAAGATGGGAAACCTCGGCTGGGAGGTCAGCGAGGTCGGATACGGCATGTGGGGCATCGGCGGCGGCCCCGGCGGCTTCACCGGCTGGGACTACGACGTCGCCCCCCGGTGCCTCGACGAGGCCGTCGAACTGGGCTGCACCTTCTTCGACACCGCCTGGGTCTACGGCCGCGGCGTCAGCGAGCAGCTGCTCGGCGCGCTGCTGCGCCGCCACTCCGGCCACCGGCTGTACGTGGCCACGAAGATCCCACCGAAGAACCGCGAATGGCCCCCTGGACCGGACGACACCCTCGACGACGCCTACCCCGCCGAGCACATCCGCGAGTACACCCACCGCAGCCTGGACAACCTGGGCGTCTCACGCATCGACCTCATGCAGTTCCACACCTGGGAGGACCGCTGGGCCCGTGACGAGCGGTGGCAGGAGGCGATCAGGGACCTCAAGAGCGAGGGCCTGATCGACGCGGTCGGCATCAGCGTCAACCGGTGGGAGCCGGCCAACTGCCTCGCCGCGCTCGACACCGGCCTGATCGACGTCATCCAGGTGATCTACAACATCTTCGACCAGGCGCCCGAGGACGAGCTGTTCGACCGGGCGCTGCGCGAGGGCGTGGGCATCATCGCCCGCGTGCCGTTCGACGAGGGCACCCTCACCGGCACACTGACCGCGGACAGCACGTGGCCGCCGGAGGACTGGCGCAGCACGTACTTCGGGCCGGAGAACCTGGGGCCGAGCGTCGAGCGGGCCGAACGGCTCAAGGCGGCGCTCCCGGAGGGGCTCTCGCTGCCGGAGGTCGCGCTGCGGTTCGTCCTGCACCACCCGGCGGTCAGCACGGTGATCCCGGGGATGCGCAGGCCGGCGCACGTGCGGGCCAACCTCGGCGTCTCCGACGGGCGGCCGCTCGACCCCGGCCTGCTGAGCGAGCTGCGGCGGCACCGCTGGGACCGGGTGCCGGCGTGGTGGTCGGGGTGAGCCGGCCGCTGGTCGCCATGTGGGCGCACTCGCGCTCGGCCTCGACCGCGTTCCTGCGCATGATGATCGAGCGGGGCGACGTGGCCGTGCTGCACGAGCCGTTCCTGGCGTTGACCGAGGAGGGCTCGCTGACGCTGCCGTCGCCGGACGGCGGCCAGGTGACGGCCCGCTCGGAGAAGGACCTGCTGGTGCGGCTGGCCGAGCTGGCGCGGGCGCGGCCGGTGTTCGTCAAGGAGGTGCTCGACTACGAGTACCCGCACCTGTTCAAGCATCCGGAGGACCTGGCGGGGATCGTCCACACGTTCATCGTGCGCGACCCGCGGCCGACCATCGCCTCGCACTACGCGATCAAGCCGGCGGTGACCTGCGACGAGATCGGCTACGAGCGGCTGTTCCTGCTGCACGAGCTGGTCCGGGAGGCCACCGGCCGGCGGCCGCTGGTGATCCGCACCGAACGGCTGATCCGCGAGCCGGCGGCGGTCGTCGAGGAGTTCTGCGCCTACACCGGCCTGCCCTTCCTGCCCGGCTCGCTCACCTGGGCCGCCGGTGACCGCCCGGAGTGGGGACGGACCCGCCGCTGGCACCTGGACGCGAGCGGCAGCGCCGGGTTCGAGGACCGCGGCAACGTCTACGCCGCGACCGTGGACAACCATCCCGCCCTGCGGGCCTTCTACGACCACCATCTCCCCTTCTACCAGCGCCTCGTCCAGGACGAATAGGGAGTATCCATGTCAGAGTCACCGGGCCGGCTGTTCGCGCGGGCCTACGCCGAGGACCCCGCCCACGCGGAAGTGACCTTCGACTACACCATCACCGAGGCGCACGAGCCGACCAAGGACCGGCCCCGCCTGACCGTGCGCAACCTGCTCAGGGTCGTCCCCGTCGAGGGCGACCGGGCCCGGTTCTGGACGGAGTCGCCGCCCGGCGAGGAGGAGCGGCGGACCGTTCGCGACTCGGACGTGCGGCGCGAGGCGGCCTTCAGGTTCGGCATGTCGGAGGCCAAGGTGCATCCGATCCAGGCGTGGGTGCAGATCCCCGACGGCCTGGCCGCGGACCCGGACGCCCTGGCCACCTTCCTCGACTACCGACTCCTGGTCCGGCTGGCCACGGCCGAGAACCTGGCCCTGACCACCGCCCTGCTCGGCCATCCGGAGATCGCCCGCCTGCCGTACGACGACTACGTCCACGGCGTGCTGTCGGCCTGCGACGAGGTCGAGCAGTCGGGCGCGACCCCGCATGCGATGATCGTCAACCCGCGCGACTACTACCACCGGCTGATCGGCCGGGGCGGGCTGCTGGCCGAGCTGGCCGAGGGCAACGGCATGAAGGTCAGCCGCAACCGGTGGGTCGCCCCCGGGGACGCCCTGGTCGGCGACATCTCCGTGGCGGCCAGGCTGCTGGACGCGCGCCGCTCGGTGATCCGGGTGGCCGAGCCGCCGCCCGGCACGTTCGCCCGGCCGGGCGTGGCCGTCTGCGCGGAGGTGTACGAGGGCGTCGCGGTGCATCTGCCGGGACTGTTCTACCTGGTCACCCCTGCCGGGGAAAACACAGTATTTCCCACTTCCTAGCAATCGAGTAGAACGAGAACGACGAAAGGCGGTGACCGTGCCGGACACGAGCCAGGAATACCGGCGCAACGGTTGGTGGCGCGACGAGACCTTTCTGGACGACTTACGCCGCAACATGACTGCGTCTCCCGACAAGGCAGCACTGATCAGCCGGCGCGTCGCCGACGGTGTCACCGACGTCGTCACGTACGCCGAGCTGGGCGCGATGACCGACCGCATCGCGCACGGCCTGGTCCGGCTGGGCGTGCGGCCGGGCGACTTCGTCGCCATCCAGCTCCCCAACCGCAGGGAGACGCTGCCCCTCGCGCTGGCGTGCATGAGGATCGGCGCGCGCATCGCCCCGCAGATGCCCATCTACCGGCACCGCGAGCTGGACTTCATGATCCGGCTGACCGAGGCGAAGCTGTTCGTCACCACGAGCCGGATCGGCCACCTGGACACGGCGGAGACGGGGATGACCCTGGCGCGGGAGATCCCGAGCCTGGAGCACGTGATCGTCGTCGGCGGCGGCGGCCCGCCCGGCTCGCTCGACTTCGACGAGCTGCTGCTCACCCCGGAACCGGGCGACCCGGCCGACATCGAGGGCCGCGAGCTGGGCCCCGACGACCCGTTCCTCATCCTGTTCACCTCGGGCACGACCGGCGAGCCCAAGGGCGCGCTGCACAGCCAGAACACCCTGTACGCCGACATCAAGGGCTACGGGGAGGCGTTCGGGCTGGACCCGAGCCTGGTCATCATGACGGCCCAGACGTCGATGCACTACGTCGGCCTGGTGATGGCGTACCTGACGGCGCTGACGCTGGGCGGCACCGCGGTCACGGCCGACGCCTGGGATCCAGGCGTCTACCTCGACCTGATGTCCGACCACGACGTCACCATGTACTACGGCTCGCCGCCGTTCGCCCGGGAGATCAGCGAGGAGCAGGCGGCCCGGCCGCGCAAGCTGCCCAGCCTGAGCGTCTTCGTCTCCGGCTCGGCCCCCGTCCCCCCGCACCTGGTGGAACGGGTCACCGAGACGCTCGGCGTGCGCGTGTACGCGCTGTGGGGCATGACCGAGAACGGCGGCGTCACCATGACCCGCCCGCAGGACCCGCCCGAGCGGGCCGGCGAGAGCGACGGCACGGTCATCTCCGGCATGGAGGTGCGCATCGTCGACGAGGAGAACAGGCCGGTCGAGAAGGGCGAGATCGGCGCGCTCCAGGTACGCGGCGCGGCCCAGTGCCTCGGCTACTACCTGCGCGACGAGATCTACGCCAAGTCGATCACCCCGGACGGCTGGTTCGACACCGGCGACCTGGCCCGCGACGACGGCTACGGCGGCGTGCGCATCTCCGGCAGGACCAAGGACGTCATCATCGCCAACATGTGCCTCAAGCTGCCGGTCAGCGACATCGAGGCGCTGCTCGGCCGGCATCCGGCGATCCGCGACATCGCCCTCATCGGCATCCCGGACCCGGCGCTGGTCGAGCTGGTGTGCGCCGTCGTCACGCCGTCGGGCGAGCCGCCCACGCTGGAGGAGCTGCGCGCCTACCTCAAGGAGGCCGGTGTGAACGACTGGTTCTGGCCCGAGCGCCTGGAGATCGTCGAGGAGATGCCGCGGACCGTCACCGGCAAGATCCGCAAGGTCGAGCTGCGGGAACGGTTCGGCGCGGCGTCGGACTGAGGTGGCCGGTTCACGAGCGCTCCCGCTCGCCGTCCTGTGCGGGAGCGCCTTCCTCGGCGCGATCGACGTGCAGCTCGCGAACATCGCCTTCCCCGACATCCTGCGCAGCTTCCCGGGCAGCAGCCTGCCCGAGCTGTCGTGGGTGTTCAACGGCTACGCGATCGTGTTCACCGCGGCGCTGCTGCCGGCGGGCGGCCTGGCCGACCGGTTCGGCGCGCGGCGGGTGTTCCTGACCGGCCTCGCGGTGTTCGTGATCGGCGCCGCCCTGTGCGCGGTGGCGCCGTCGGCGGGTGCGCTGATCGCCGCCCGGGTCGTGCAGGGCGTGGGCGGCGGGGTGATCACGCCGCTGACGCTCGCGCTGATCCTGCCGTACTACCCGCCGGAACGCCGGGGCACGGCGATCGGGCTGTGGAGCGCGGCGCAGTCGGTGGCGACGGCGTCGGGGCCCTCGCTCGGCGGCATGCTGGTCGGCGTCTGGGACTGGCGGACGGTGTTCTTCCTGCACCTGCCGGTCGGGGCGGCCGTGCTGGCGGGCGCCTGGCGGATCGTGCCCGGAGCGGCGGGCGAGGCGGCCACGTCCAGGCTGCCGGACATCGCCGGGCTGCTGCTGCTGGTGGGGGCCATCGGGCTGCCCTCGCTGGCGATCGTGCAGAGCGACGCGTGGGGGCCGGGCAGCCCCGGCACGATCGCGGCGCTGGTCGCGGGCGTCGTCGTGGCCGTGCTGTTCGTCCGGCGGGCGCGCACGCATCCCGCTCCGATCGTGGACCTGGGCGCGCTGCGGGCGCGCGGCACGCAGCGGGCCAACCTCGCGATGTTCCTGGTCGGGCTGGTGATGTTCGCGCTGCCGCTGGCCAACATCCTGTTCCTGACCGGGATCTGGGGGTACTCCGTGGCCGCCGCGGGGCTCGCCGTCACGCCGGGCGCGCTCGCCCAGGTGCTGACCGCGCCGCTCGCCGGGCGGCTGGCCGCCAGGACCGGCCATCGCCTGCTCGCCCTGTGCGGGGTGGCGCTGCTGGCCCTGTCCACGGCGTACCTGGCGTTCGCGACGGGGGGCGGGCCGGCGTACCTGACGGTGGTGCTGCCCGCCGTGGTGCTGTCGGGGGTCGCGGTGGCCGTGCTGATCACGTCGCTGAGCGGCGCGGCGGTGGCCGAGATCCCGCCCGCGCGGCTGGCCACCGGCACCGCCCTGTCGGTGACCTCGCGGGCCGTCGGGGCCGTCATCGGCGTCTCGGCGCTGGTGCTGGTGCTGTCGGGCGACCGGCTCGGGGCGGTCGGGGCGTACCAGGGGGTGTGGCTGACGATGCTGGGCCTGTGCGCGCTGGTCGCCGTCGCCGCCGCCGGCCTTCGCGCCCCGCGGGCCGAGCCCGCCGCGCGGCGCGCCTGACCGGCGTACGGCGGCAAGGGACGGGCTGTCGGGTCAGTCGGGCGCGTAGGCCAGGACGTGGTCGTGGAGCAGGCGGCCGACCCGCGGGTCGTCCCGCTCGAACGCCTCCACCAGTGGTTCGTGGTCGGCCGCGTTCTCGTGCGGCCGCATCCTGAACAGCCGGATCGACACGTGCGTCCAGACCTCGACGCCGAGCGACTCCCACACCGACACCAGCAGCGCGTTGCCCGAGGCCGCCACGATCTCCCGGTGGAAGGCGACGCCGTGGCGCACCTGGTCGTCGAGGGAGCCGGCGGCCGCGGCGGCGTGCAGGCGGCCCACGTGGGCGCGCAGCGCCGCCGCCGGCGGCCGGCCGAGGCGGGTGGCGGTCTCCTCCAGGCCGGCCCTGACCTGGTAGACCTCGCGCAGGTCGTCGAGGGTGAAGCCGCGGACCCGGGCGCCGCGGTTGGGCGCCGACTCGACCAGCCGGAGCGCCTCCAGCTCGCGCAGCGCCTCGCGTACGGGGGCCTGGCTGACCTGGAGCTCGGCGGCCAGGCGGCGCTCGACGATACGCTCGCCGGGCTCCCACCGGCCGCTGATCAGGCCGTCGAGCAGCACTTTCCTGATCTCTTCGCGCAACGGCGGCCGCACCACGGGCTCCACAGATAATCCTTTCATCGGATGATCGATCATATGGTGTTTAATGGAAGCATGGAGAAAGATCTGGATCCTCAGGAGACCGCCGAATGGCTCGAATCGCTTGAGGCGGTCCGGCGGGCGGCCGGTCCTGATCGGGCCGATTACCTGCTGCGCAGGCTCGCCACGAGCACGCGCTATCTCAACACGGTGCCCACCGCCGAGGAGCCCGCCTACCCCGGCGACCTGGAGCTCGAAGAACGCGTCGCGGCCTACGACCGGTGGAACGCCGCCGTCATGGTCAGCCGGGGCAGCAAGCTCGGCCTCGGCGGCCACCTGGCCACCTACGCCTCGGCCGCCTGGCTGTACGAGGTCGGCTTCAACCACTTCTTCCACGGCACGGACGACCAGGTCTTCTTCCAGGGGCACGCCTCCCCCGGCATCTACGCGCGGGCGTTCCTCGAAGGGCGTCTGAGCGAGGAGCAGCTCGACCTGTTCCGGCGCGAGACGCAGGGCGGGCTGCCGTCGTACCCGCATCCCAGGGCGATGTCGGGCTTCTGGCAGTTCCCGACCGTGTCGATGGGCATCGGCCCGCTCAACGCGGTCTACCAGGCGCGCTTCAACCGCTACCTGCACAACCGCGGCATCAAGGACACCTCGCACAGCCATGTCTGGGCCTTCCTGGGCGACGGCGAGATGGACGAGCCGGAGTCCACGGCGGCGCTGACGCTGGCCGCCAGGGAGGGGCTGGACAACCTCACCTTCGTGATCAACTGTAACCTCCAGCGGCTCGACGGCCCGGTACGCGGCAACACCCGGATCGTGCAGGAGCTGGAGAGCGTCTTCAGGGGCGCGGGCTGGCACGTCGTCAAGGCGCTGTGGGGCGCCGAGTGGGACGGCCTGCTCGGCTCCGACGAGCTCGTGGCCAGGCTCGGCGAGGTGCCGGACGGCCAGTTCCAGACGTTCGCCGCCGCCGACGGCGCCTACATCAGGCAGCACCTGTTCCAGGGGCTCGACGTGCCCCACACCGACGACGACCTGCGGCGCATCGTCGGCGGCTCGCGGGCCGGGCACGAGCCGCGCAAGGTGTACGCCGCCTACCACCGGGCGCTCCAGAACCGGGGCGCGCCCACGGTGGTCCTCGTCCAGACGGTCAAGGGCTGGACGCTGGGCGCGGGCGTCGAGGCGCGCAACGCCAACCACCAGATGAAGAAGCTCACCCTCGACGAGTTCCGCGTCATGCGCGACCGGCTCGGCCTGCCCGTCCCCGACTCGGCGCTGGCCGGGGAGCTGCCGCCGTACCTGCACCCGGGGGCCGACTCGGCCGAGGCCAGGTACGTCGCCGAGCGCCGGCGGGAGCTGGGCGGCCCGATCCCCCACCGCACGGTCGCCGGCCGGCCGCTGCCACAGCCGGGCGAGCGGCCGTTCGCGGCCCTGGCCAAGGGCTCGACGCAGCAGGTGGCCACCACGATGGCGTTCGTCCGGCTGGTCAAGGACCTGATGAAGGAGCCGGAGACCGGGCGGCGCTGGGTGCCGATCGTGCCCGACGAGGCCAGGACGTTCGGCATGGAGTCGCTGTTCCCCACGGCGAAGATCTACTCGCCGCTCGGCCAGCGGTACGAGTCCGTCGACCGGGAGCTGCTGCTGGCGTACAAGGAGGCGGTGGACGGGCAGATCCTCATCGAGGGCATCACCGAGGCCGGGTCGATGGCCTCCTTCACCGCGGCGGCCACCAGCTACGCCACCCACGGCGAGCCGATGGTGCCGTTCTACATCTTCTACTCGATGTTCGGCTGGCAGCGGACCGGCGACCAGATGTGGGCCCTGGCCGACCAGCTCGGCCGCGGGTTCCTGATCGGCGCGACCGCCGGCCGCACCACCATGACGGGCGAGGGCCTGCAGCACGCCGACGGCCACTCCCAGCTCCTGGCCTCGGCCAACCCCGCCTGCCTGGCCTACGACCCGGCCTTCGCCTACGAGGTCGGCGTCATCGTCCGCGACGGGCTCAGGCGCATGTACGGCGAGGCCGCCGAGGACGTGTTCTACTACCTGACCCTCTACAACGAGCCGCTGCCCCAGCCCGCGATGCCCGAGGGCGTCGAGGAGGGCATCGTCAAGGGCATCTACCGCTACTCCGCCGGCGGCGGGGCCGCGCACCTGCTGGCCAGCGGCACCGCGATCCACTGGGCGCTGGAGGCCCAGCGGCTGCTGGCCGAGGAGTACGGGCTGGGCGTGGACGTCTGGTCGGTCACCTCGTGGAGCGAGCTGCGGCGCGAGGCCATGTCGGCGACCGGGGTGCCGTACCTGCGGCAGGCGCTGGCCGGGACCGAGGGGCCGGTGATCGCGGTCAGCGACTGGATGCGGGCCGTGCCCGACCAGATCAGGCCGTGGATCGACCGGCCGTGGACCTCGCTCGGCACCGACGGGTTCGGGCTCTCCGACACCCGGGAGGCCGTGCGCAGGCACTTCGGGGTCGACCCGCGGTCGATCGCGGACGCCGTGCTGAAGGCGGTGGAGGAGTAGCAGCGGGGGTGACTCGTCCCGGCGTAACCGTATTTATCGAGGAATCTCCCTAAGTTAGGGCCTGGCGCACCAGCCGTGTTCTGCTGATCCCGGGGGGAGACGGGTGAGAACACGGTTGCGCCGGTCGCTGCGTACGCGGCTGGCACTGCTCGCCGGCATCGCCATGTTGCTGCTGAACGTCGTCGTCAGCGGCTTCGTCATGTTCGGCATCCACGACGACGTCGCCGACGTGCGCGCCAGCGACGTGTCCGGGCGAGCCCTGCGCGTGCTCCTCATGGTCAAGCGCAACCAGTTGCCCCAGGTGCTGGAACCCCTCGGCCTCGACGGCATCCAGGTCGTCGACCCGGCCGGACGGGCCGTCGCCTGGACGCCCAACCTGGCCGACGCCCCCCGCCAGACGGCCCAGATCCCCCGCGACCAGGCCAACTACGTCAGCAGGAGCTGCGACCTGCCGGCCTTCCCCGACCGGTGCGAGCTCGTGGTCGCCCTGCGCGCCTTCCAGCCCGAGGGCACCTGGATCATCTACGCCTTCGACCCCGCGGTCCCCTGGTTCGTCAGCCCGCAGGTCGTGCTGTTCCAGATCGTGGTGTCGGCGCTGCTGGTCGGGCTGACCTTCTTCGGGGTGTCGCGGGTCGTGGCCAGGACGCTCGCCCCCGTCAGCAGCATCACCAAACGGCTCGCCGAGATCACCGCGGACGGCGGCGGCCTGCGGGTGCCCGTCCCGGACACCGACGACGAGATCAGAGCCCTGGCCGAGACCGCCAACCAGACGCTGGAACGGCTGGAGACCGCGCGGGCGCGCCTGGAGGCCGCGATGGAGCAGCAGCGCAGGTTCGCCGGGGACGCCTCGCACGACCTGCGCAGCCCGATCACCGCCATGCGCGCGCAGATCGAGGAGGCCATGCTGCATCCGGAGGAGACCGACTGGCGGGAGACCAGCACCCAGGTGCTGGCCAGCCTCGACCGGCTGCAGGCCATCGTCACCGACCTGCTCACGCTGACCAAGCTGGACGCCGGGGCCCCGAGCGACCGCGAGCCGGTGGACCTGGGCGAGCTGGTCGCCGCCGAGACCGCCAGGCCGCGGGCCAAGCGCGTGGTCACCGGCCCTGACGAGGGCGTGGTCGTCATGGGCGACCGGCTGCAGCTCACCCGTCTGCTGACGAACCTGCTGGACAACGCCGAGCGGCACGCCGAGACGCAGGTCACCGTGACGGTCCGGGAGGAGGAGGGCCGGGCCGTGCTGGAGGTCCTGGACGACGGCGGAGGCATCGAACCGGCCCAGCGCGAGCTCGTCTTCCAGCGCTTCACCCGCCTGGACGACTCCCGCAACCGCGACGCCGGCGGCACCGGCCTCGGGCTGCCGATCGCCCGCGAGATCGCGACGGCGCACCACGGCACGCTGACCATCGAGGACTCCCCCAAGGGCGCCCGCTTCGTCCTCCGCCTCCCCCTCGCCTGACGCCTCCGCAGCAGGGGCGCGGGGTTCCTAGTGTTTGGTGTGGCCGCGGGCGCGGCCCTTGCCGTGTTTGGCCTTGGCGCCCTGATGGCCGACCTTGCGGCCCTTGCCGGAAGTGGCCGCGGAAGTGGCGCCCGACCTGGCGCCGGTCACGGCGGGCGGCTGGGCCGGTGGCTGCGCCAGCGGCTGGGCGGGCGGACGGCGGCGGGAGCCGCTCTGCTCGGCCGCGCGGTCGGAAGCGTCCTCCGGGGTGCGGTCGCGCGAGGCGGCGACGGCGTGCATGATGCCCGCGTGCTCGGGGGCCTGGTTCGGCGCCGGGTCGGCGTAGGAGGGGGTGCGGGGGGTGGCGGGCCCGCCGCCGTCGCCGTTCCAGGACGTCGTGAGCAGCACGCTGGTGACGAGCGCGGCCAGGGCGGTGAGCTGCCGCCAGCGCTGCGGCCTGCTCGGCTGCGGGATCGACACCGAGAACGGCAGCAGCTCGCGGTGCGCGCGCAGCCCTCGCGCGGCGCCAGGCATGGTCCGGCGCACCGCGTGGTTCCGCTCGCTGGTCCTGCGTCCCACGCGGTCCCACCCCGGGATCCGCCGCCTGGCGTCCGGGGCGGGGGCGCGCGGCACGGGAACGGCTTGCGGGCCGGGGGCCTCCGACGGGATGTCGGCGCGCGCGGCGGGGACGGGGGCCGGGGCGGGGAGGGAGACCTCCGGGGCCGGGGTGGGCGGGAAGAGGGTGGGGGGAAGGAGGTCGCCGGTGTTGGGCAGCGAGGCGGCCAAAGGGATGGCGGCGGTGTCGTGGGGTTCCTCGTCGCGCAGCGCGGCCACCCGGGTCAGGCGCCGCCGGGCCTCCTCGCCGTCGATCCGGCGGGCGGGGTCCTTCGCCAGGAGACCGGCGATGACCGGCGCGAGCGGCCCGGCCAGGTGGAACGGCGCGGGCTCGGAGGTGAGCACCGCCGTCAGGGCCGCCAGGTGGCCGCTGTGCGGGAAGGGCGACTGGCCTTCGACGGCCGCGTACAGGGTGGCGCCGAGGGACCACAGGTCGGCCTGCGGGGTCGCGTGGCCGCCGCGCAGGCGTTCCGGGGCGATGTAGGCGGGCGTGCCCACCACCATGCCCGACTGGGTGATGTTGGCCTGGTCGTCGAGGGTGGTGGCCAGGCCGAAGTCGGTGAGCAGGGCGTGCCGGTCGCCGTTCAGCAGGATGTTGCCGGGCTTGACGTCGCGGTGCACGATGCCGTCGGCGTGCGCCGCGCTCAGCGCCTCCAGCACCTGCAGCCCGAGGCGCGCGGCGTCGGGCGGGGACAGCGGCCCGCGTTCGGCGATCACGTCGGCGAGGCTGCGCGAGGGCACGAGCTGGAGCACGATCCACGGCCGCTCGTCGGCCACCACCACGTCGTAGACGGCGGCGATGTGCGGGTGGCTCAGCCGGGCGGCCAGCCGCGCCTCCCGCATCGTCCGCCCGAGCAGCCGCTCCCGCTCGGCCCCCAGCGTGTGCCCGAGGGTGACCTCCTTGACCGCGACCTGCCGGTCGAGCAGCTCGTCGTGGGCCCGCCAGACCCGGCCCATGCCACCGCGGCCCAGTTCGGACAGCAGCCGGTAGCGTCCGGCCAGCAACCAGCCCGCACAGCGCGAAAGTGACATGCCGCCCTGCCTACCCGATCATCCCGCCCTCATGCAACGGCCGCACAGGCTTCGAGTCGATCCTGTGAGGAGGGCGGGCGCGGGGTCACCCGTTCGTGGGGAAGCCCAGGTTCACGCCGCCGTGGGACGGGTCCAGCCAGCGCGAGGTCACGACCTTGCCCCGCGTGTAGAAATGCACCCCC
>NZ_JBEXYU010000021.1:0-187507 GCF_040631115.1 Nonomuraea sp. NPDC005692
TCAAAACCCACAGCCACTACGACCAAGCAACCGCCTGGTCACACCACGACTACGACCTCACCGCTTGACACTCAACGTCCAGGGATGTCTGACCCGCCCGCTACTCGTCGTCCCAGGCCATCGAGCTCATCCGCCATCCGGCGGGCGTCCGGACGAACTGGGTGGTCTTGCGGCCCGCGCCCTCGAACCGCACGCCGTCCCGGACGCCGGACTTGCGGTAGTCGCTGAACCGCTGGGCGACCGACCCGAAGATCTCGGTGCGCTCGGCCACCTCCCACTCGCGAAACTCCGTCAGCGTCCCGTCGGTGAGCATCCGCTGCCGGGGCTCGACGAAACCGTCCAGGTCGTGGACCACGGGCTCGGACCCGGTGTTGTTGACGATCATCGCCTGCGGGACGAACAGCCCCCGGACGGCGCCGACGTCCGGGCGGCGCCCGCCGGTGTTGGTGAAGGCGTCCAGGAAGGCCGCCATCAGCCGGTCGAGCTCGGCCTTGACGCCGGAGGCGGGCGCGTCGCCGGCCAGCAGCGACCAGACCTCGCTGTCGTGCCGCTCGCCCCGGTGGGGGAAACGCTCGCGCAGCACGCCGTCGCGGGTCATGCCGAGCCGGCGCGCGACCCCGACGCTGCGCGTGTTGCCCGGCGAGACCCACCACTCCACGCGCGCCATGCCGCGCTCGGCGAACGCCCAGTCGATCAGCAGCCGGCAGGCCCGGGTCACCAGCCCCCGGCCCTCGCCGGCCGGCTCCAGCCAGCAGCCGATCTCGCACACCCCCGACACCGCCTCGAAACGGGTGAACATCACGCCGCCGACCAGCGTGCCGGCCAGCCAGATCCCGTAGATGCGGGCGCCGTCGGCGGCCTGGTCGTCGGCGTAGCGCTGCAGGACGGCCGTGGCCGAGGCCAGGTCGGTGCTGCGCGAGGCCCACGGGATCCACGGGTCCACCGACGGGCGGGCGCGGTCGATGTGATCGAGGAACTCCTGGGCCCGCCAGGGCTCCAGCGGGCGGAGCTCGGCCTCGTCGCCGAGCGGAACTGCGAACACGGACACCGTCCCAAGGTACGTAACGAGCGTTCGGTATGTAAGGTAGCAGCATGCCGCCCGCCGCAGGAGACCGTGAAGCCCGCCGTGAAGACGTCTCGCAGGCGGTCTGGCAGGTGCTGGCCGACAAGGGGTTCGGCGGGCTGACGCTGCGCGCCGTCGCCGCCGCCATGGGCGTGTCGACCGGCCTGCTCATGCACTACTTCCCCACCAAGCGGGCCCTGGTCGGGCACGCGCTCGACCTGCTGGAGAAGCGCACCGCCGCCCGTCCCCGCCGCGAGCCGCCGGCCGCCGGCCTGGCCGCGCTGCGGGCCGCGCTGCTCGACATCCTGCCCCTGGGGCCCGCCGACGTCGCCCGCAACCGCATCTGGGTCAGCTCATGGGATCTGGCCCTGGCCGACGACGATCTCGGCGCCGGCCAGGCCGCCCGCTACACCCGGCTGCGCTCGGCGCTGCGCGCGCACCTGGAGACCGCCCGCGACCTCGGCGAACTGCCCCCGCAGGCCGACCCGGAACAGCTGGCGGCCGGGGCGGTGGCCTTCACGCACGGGCTCGTCGTCCAGGCGTTGTTCGACCCCGGCCGCTTCCCCGAGGACGTCCAGACCGCCCTGCTCGACGACTTCCTCGCCTCGATCGCGGCCCGCCCCTAGCCGGCCACCGAGACGACGTGCCCCGCGGAGGCGGGGTCGCCGGCCAGCTTCAGCATGCAGTCGGCCAGGTCGGCGCGGGTGGTGGAGCGCCCGCCGCGCAGGTTGAGGTCCACGGCCGTGCGGTAACGGCCGGTGGGCCCGCCGTCGAGCAGGCGGGAGGGGCGCACGATCGTCCACTCCAGGCCCGAGGCGCGCAGCAGGCGCTCGGACTCGGCCAGGTCGGTGTAGGAGTTCTTCAGCAGCGGCCGCAGGATGAGGGGCTTGAGCACGTACCGGGTGAACAGGCCGTCGCCCGCGTCGGCGACCATGCCCGCGGCGCTCACCAGCAGCACCCGCCGGGCCGAGACCCGCGCCATCGCCTGGAGGATCGAGCGCATGCCGGTCGTGTGCACGGTCGTCGGGCCGCGCCCGCGCGGGCCGAGCGCGATCAGGACGGCGTCCCTGCCCTTGATCGCCGGGGCGACGGCCTGAGAGTCGGCCAGATCGGCGGTCACGGTCTCGACGCGGTCGCGCAGCCCGGCCGGCAACCGGGCGGGGTCGCGGACGACGGCGGTGACCTCGTGGCCCAGGTCGAGCGCCTGCCGGACGAGCTCCAGCCCCGTTCGGCCGGTCGCCCCGAAGATGACGAGCCTCATGTCGTGCCCTTCACGAGAGGGTGGGTGAACACTTACTCACCCTACTCGCCACAGCCCTCAGACGGCGTCGGCCGGGACGTGCGCCGCCGCCAGCGCCCGCGCCGCCGCCACGACCGCCGCACGGCGACGGGCCAGCGCCCGGCCCGCGTCGGGCTCGTCGAGGATGAGCCGGCGCATCTGCGGGGCGGCGAAGTTCCACGCCACCAGACCCAGCACGGTGAACAGCCAGTCCTGGGCCGTCGCGCGGTCGCGCATGCCGGCCGCCGTCAGGCCCTCGACGTGCTCGACGTAGGACTCCCTGCGCTCGCGCTCCCCCTCGACCGGCGCCTCGCCGACCTCCAGCGCCTCCCACATCAGCAACCGGACCAGCTCCGGATGCTCCTGGTACCAGTCGAACAGCACGCCGACGGCCTCGGGAAGGGTGCGCGGGTCGAGGCTCACCGCGTGGCAGATCTCGTCGAGCTTGTTGCGCACCACCGTGCCGAACAGCTTCTCCTTGCCGCCGAAGTAGAGGTAGATGGCCTGCTTGTTGGCCTGGGCGGCGGTCGCGATGCGGTCGATCCTGGCACCGGCCAGGCCGTGCTCGGCGTACTCGGCCGTGGCGGCCGTCAGGATGCGCCGCCTGGTCGCCTCCGCGTCGTAGCTCATGGCGGCAATTAAACCATCCGGTTGACATTTTGGCGGAAGCGCGCCAGGGTTCTCGTAAACCAACTGTATGGTTTATTTCTGAGGAGACCGATCATGACCGTGAACACCCTTGCCCCCGTCCCGGTGAGCCTGCCCCTGCCCGCCGCGCTGGCCGGCCGTACCGTCGTGGTCGTCGGCGGCAGCTCCGGCATCGGGCTCGCGGCCGGCGCGCTGCTGGCCTCCGCCGGGGCGCGCGTGACGCTGGTGGCCCGCGACCGCGACCGCCTGGCCGCGGCCGTGGAGCAGGTGTGCACCCCCGGCGCCACCGTGACGGGCATCGCCGGTGACGGCACCGACGAGCGCGACCTGGAGCGCGTGCTGGACGAGGCCGGCGGCCCCGTCGACCACCTGCTGGTCACCGCGGGCGGCCTGGCCGGCGGCCCGTTCCTGGACACCCCCGTCGACCGGCTCCGCCAGGCCGTGGACGGCCGGTTCTGGGGCGCCTACGCCGCCGCCCGCGCCGCCGCCCGCCTCATGCCCCCCGGCGGCTCGGTCACCTTCAGCTCCGGCCTCTACCTCCAGCGGCCCGTCCCCGGAGCGGCCGCTGCCATCGCGATCCTCGGCGCCGTCGAAGGGCTCACCAGGACCCTGGCCGTCGAGCTCGCCCCGATGCGGCTGCGCGTCAACGCCGTCAGGTACGGCGTCGTGGACACCCCGCTCTCGCGCGGCAGCCTCGGCCTCGACGGGGCGGAGGCGGTCGCCGCGGCCGGCCGGAACACGCCGCTCGGCCGGTTCGGCACCGCGCAGGAGGCGGCCTCGGCCGCGCTGTTCCTCATGGCCAACAACTTCGCGACCGGCACCGTGCTCACCGTCGACGGAGGCCAGAGCCTGGTCTGACCTCCGCTCGGAACGGCCCTCAGGCCAGGTTGAGCTGCCAGGAGACGCCGAACCGGTCGTTGACCCAGCCGAACCTGGTGCTGAAGCCGTAGGAGCCGATCGGCATCAGCGGCTGGCCGCCCTCCACCAGCGCCGCGTAGAGCCGGTCGATCTCCTCCTCGGTGTCGCACGCGACCCAGATCGACATCGAGGGGGTGAAGCCGAACGCGTGCCGCTCGCTGCTGTCGATGCACATGTACTCCTGGCCGGCCAGGGTGAACGTGGCGTGCGTGACGGTGCCCTCGGGCCCCGGCCCCTCCGGGCCGTAATGGGAGACGGCCACCACCTTGGAGTCCTCGAACAGCGACACGTAGAAGTTCATCGCCTCCTCGGCGTCGCGGTTCTGGAACATCAGGAACGTCGTGGTCTTCTGGGTCATGACTGGTCCTCCGTCGGTAGGTAGAAGGCGGTGGTGGCGGCGACCGCGGCGGCGGCGGCCTCGGGCGGCGCCCCGGCCTCCTCGAAGGCCGTGCCCCACGCCCGGCTGCTGGCCGTGATGTAGCGGCGGCCGTCGCCGGTCAGCTCGAAGCCGGTCTTGTCGGGCAGGGGCAGCCCGGAAAGGTGCAGCCCCAGGCCCAGAAGCCCGAGGTCCCAGCCCACGCCGACCGCCCCGGGCCCGAACCTGCCCCACATCTCCGGCGGCACCTCGGCGGTGTGGCTCAGCTCGAACAGGGTGCCCCCGCCCTCGGCCGACAGGCGCACCTCGACCTCGGAGAAGCCGGGGTCGGGCCCGAACAACCAGCTCACCCTGAGGTAGGAGGGCGGCTCGCAGGCGAGGATCTCCCCGCCCGCGTTGCCCTCCAGCTGGTACGTGCCCCCCAGCCGCAGATCGCCGGAGACCGGCATGAACCAGCGGGCTATGCGCTCACCGTCGGTGCAGGCGTCCCAGACGTCCTCCACCTCCGCGTCGTAGTGGCGGGTCAGTGTCACGGTCTTGCGCTCGCCGTCCTTCAGCTCGCGCCTGATCCGGGATATCTCGTCAAGGCTGTCCATCGTGCTTCTTTCTTCTGCCCCGCGCCAGCTCGGTGGCCAGCGCGTCGAGGCGCTGCTCCCAGAAGCCGCGGAAACGGTCGAGCCAGAGGTCGACCTCCCGCAGCGGCGCGGGCTCCACGGCGTAGAGCCGTCGCGTGCCCTCGGCCCGCACGCTGGCGAACCCGTTGTCGCGCAGCACCTTCAGGTGCTGGGAGACCGCTGGCTGTGAGACGCCGAACTCTCGCTGGATGACTGCGGTGACCTCGCCGGAGCTCTGCTCGCCGCCGGCCAGCAGCTCCAGGATCCGGCGGCGGACCGGATCCCCGAGGACGTCGAACGCGTGCACGACCTCAGTGTTTCAGGCTCGACTTATATAAGTCAAACCTGGGATAGGTGGTGGCGGATGAAGTCCAGCTCCAGCAGCAGCAGGTTCTCGGCCACGTCCTCCTGAGGGGCCATGTGCGTCACGCCGCTCAGCGGCAGCACCGTGTGCGGACGGCCCGCGGCCAGCAGCGCCGCCGACAGGCGCAGCGTGTGGGCGGCGAAGACGTTGTCGTCGGCCAGGCCGTGCACCAGCATCAGCGGACGGGAGAGGCTGGGCGCGTCGGCCGGCAGCGAGCAGCGGTCGTAGGCCTCGGGATGCTCGTCGGGGTGGCCCAGGTAGCGCTCCTGCCAATGGGTGTCGTACAGGCGGGGATCGGTCACCGGGGCGCCCGCGACGGCCACGTGGAAGACGTCGGGATGACGCAGCACCGCCGCCGCCGACAGGTAACCGCCGTAGGACCAGCCGCGGATCGCCACCCGGCCCAGATCCAGGTCGGGGTGGCGGGCGGCGGCGGCCTGCAGCGCGTCGGCCTGGTCCTCCAGCGCGGCGCTCAGCTTGTCGAACCGGACCGCGCGCTCCCAGGCCGGCCCCCGGCCCGGCGTGCCCCGGCCGTCGGTCACCAGCACGGCGAAGCCCTGGTCGGCGAACCACTGCTCGATGGCGAAGCCGTCCAGGCCGCGCAGCACCCGTGCCGCCATCGGCCCGGCGTACGGCGACAACAACACCGGCAACCGCCCCGACCCCGGCACGTGCCCGGACGGGAACAGGATCGCCGTACGCAGGTCGCGCTTGCCCAGCGCCACCAGCTCCACCCGCGGCCGCAGCACCGGGACCGCGCCGTGGGAGGCGATCACCCGGCCGCCCACGGCCACCCGCACCCCGTGCTTCTCAAGGGAGCGGCGCACCACGACCGTCGCCCCGCCGGCCCGCGTGCCGGTGTGCACGCCGGGCTCGGCGGTCACCCTGACCAGGCCCTCGGCCCTGGACCAGGTGCACAGGTGCCGTTCGGTGGGCTCCTCGCAGCACTGGAGGAGCACGGTGTCGCCGTCGACGGCCAGCACCGCCAGCACCTGCAGGCCGGGCGGGGTCACCACGTCCTGGCCCACCATCAGGCGGCGGGTGTCGTCGCGGTCGACCGTCCAGACCAGCTCGCCCGCGGCCGTGCGCGACGGCACGCCGGGCACCAGCTCCAGCCAGGCGTCGTCGGTGTCCTCACGCACCGGCGTGGTCGCCCCGGTGGCCGGATCGACCTCCAGGACGCGGGTGGTGCGCTGGTCGCGGCTCTGCACCAGCACCAGCAGGCCCTGCCCGGTCCACGACACCGCCGCCACGTACTCGAAGGCCGCCCGGTCCCACACCACCCGGGTGCGCCGGCCCTCCAGCGTGACCAGCCACAACGACACGTCGGCGTTGGCCGTGCCGGCCGGCGGGTAGGCCACGGTCCGCGGCGGCCGGCCGGGGTCGGCCGGCTCGGCCAGGCACCACTTCTGCACCGCCGCGTTGTCCACCCGGGCGGCCAGCAGGCGGGTGCCGTCGGGCGCCCACCAGTAGCCGCGGTGACGGCCCATCGACTCGCCCGCCACGTGCTCGGGCAGCCCCCACGTCACGTCGGTGCCGTCGGGAACCAGCAGCGGCCGCTCGCCGACGTGCAGCGCCCCGCCGGAGACGAACGCGACGTGCTCGCCGGTGGGGTCAAGTCGCGGGTCGGAGCCGGTCAGGCCGAGCGGGGTCACCTCGCCGGTCAGCAGGTCGACGGTGTGCAGCGCGCCGTCGACCGCGTAGACGGCCTTGGTGACGGCCGCGTCGGTGGCGTAGGCGACGATGCCGGAGGCGTGCTCGCGGGTGCGCTCCCGGCGGGCGCGCTCGGCCTCCGGCATCCGCGCGCCGGGCACGGGCGCGCCCGGCTCGGCCAGCAGGCGCTCCTCCCCCGTGGCCACGGTGAACGACCACAGCCGGTGCACCGGGTCCTCGCCCGAGGACGACCGCAGGAAGATCACCCGCGCGCCGTCCGGGGAGATCGTGAAGTTCCGCGGGACGCCGTAGGTGAAGCGGGCCGTACGGGCGTGCTGGCGGGGAAGTGTCAGGGGAGGCATGGCGCGATCATAGGCACGGCCCGTCGAGGCGGCGCAAGGCAGGCCAAGGTGGCGGCGCGGGCACGCTCCCGCGCCGCCACGCGAGGTCAGCGGTCCTCGAACCGCACGTCGTCGAACAGCGCCTCGTCGCCGGTCGGAGCGGTGCCCGCGCTGCTGAAGGCGTAGCCGTCCATCGAGGTCACGGCGGCCGTACGGGGCAGCGTGGCGATCTGCCGGTCACCGGCGTACAGGGTGGCGGCCGAGGTGGTGGCCTCCAGGCGGATCCTGGTCCAGCCCTCGCCGACCGTCCCGGCGGCGGCCAGGGTCGTCCACTTCTTGGTGGCGGCGTCGTAGCGGCTGACCGCGCCCGCCCTGCTGATGCTCAGGTGGTAGGCCGACGTCGTCCCGCTGGTCACCGTGAACAGGAAGGAGTTGGTCACGCTGACCGGCTTGTAGCGGAACTCCAGGGTCTTGCGCGCGCTCGCGGTCGTGCTGCGGGCGGCCTTGGCCATGAGGGTGGTGGACCTGTCGGACAGGGTCAGCGCCCGGTCGGCGCCCACCTCGTACGGCGACACCCACGCCGCCGACAGGCTCTGGTAGCCGCGCGGGCGCAACCAGATCGGGTCGTTGTCGAAGGTGTCGGTCGTGGAGTGGAGCTCGACCTCGTTGAGCATCGCGCAGCTCGGGCCGATCTCGGCGTCGCAGCCCGGCGTGGCCTCGACGACGATCTTGACGTGCCGGCCGGTGGCGTTCACCGGCTGGTGGCGCAGCGCGTAGTCGGTGCGTCCGGTGACCGTGGCCACCGGACGGCCCCAGTCGGCGCCGTCCTTGGAGACGTAGACAGTGGCCGAGGCCGGGTGCCCGGGGCGCAGGCTGAGGCCGATCCGGTTGAAGGTCTGCTCGCGGTCCAGGTGCAGGACGTACTCGCCGGGCCCCTGGGAGACGGCGCCGGACCAGTACGCGGTGCTGCCGTCGAAGGCGCCGTCGGGGCGCACCCGCGGCCGCCGGGCGTCGGCCCAGGTCATGTTCGTCTCGACGGTCAGCTCGCCGGCTCGCTGCTTGGCGGCCAGGTCGATCCGGCCCGCGCCGGGGGCCAGGACGTCCAGGTGGCGGCGCTTGACGGCGTACCAGCCGCCGTTCTCGAACCTGCCGCTCGCCGGGCAGGCGGTCTCGTTCAGCGTGCCGTCGGCCCTGACGCCGGGCAGCTTGCAGTTGTCGAAGAGCTGGACCAGCCGGTTGGCGCCGACGGCGGCCAGCGCGGTGTAGCCGGACGAGCCGTGCGTGTCGTAGACGCCGTCGCGGTTGTGGTAGGTCACGCGCTGCTGCGTCCAGGAGTCGCCGCGGCCGTCGGGGGAGATCGCCAGCCAGCTGTCCGGGCGGCCCGAGCTGAGCACCAGCACGCCGTTGGGCATGAGCAGCAGGCGCGGGGCCACGCCGCGCACCGTGCAGCTCTGGCCGGACAGCTGCAGGTCGCGCACCGCCGACCAGGTGCGGCCCTCGTCGGTCGAGCGGCTCCAGGCCAGCGTGGAGTAGGTGCCGCCGTCCTTGCGCATGACCGCCAGCAGGCTGCCGTCGGCGGTCTGCTCGACGGCCGTCTCGTTGTACGTCGCCTCGCCGGCCGGACGGGCGATGACGCCGCGGCGGGCGAAGGTCCGGCCGCCGTCGGCGCTGGCGTACAGCTCGGCCTGGTTCTTCCCGCCGGTGGCGGTGTAGCGGGCGTAGACGGTCACCAGGACCGTCCCGTCGGCCAGCTGGATCGGCACGCCGTGCGCCACGCCGCCGCCGACCAGCTCGTCCGGGCTGGTGAAGGTGGCCTTGGCGGTGTCCCAGGTCTGGCCGAGGTCGGTGGAGGTGTGCACGTCCAGCTCGTTGGTGTGGGCGTCGACCTTCGCCAGGTAGTAGGCGGTGCCGAACAGGCGGCCGTCGTGCAACTGCACCGGCGCCTCGCGCAGCGGGGTGGTGCGGGCCGGGCCGAAGGTCAGGCCGCCGTCGTCGGAGACGGCCATGCCGCTGGTCTGGGCCATGACCGCGTCCACATTGGTGGACCAGGTGGCGATCAGCTTCTGGCCGGGCGTGCCGTCGGGCCGGACCACGTCGATCGCGGTGAGGTTGGGGAAGCCGGCGTAGTCGCGGCGCTGGGCCGCCGTCGGCTCCTTGGCCGCCGGGCGCGGGCTGGGGTAGACCCAGTCCACGAAGGCGTCGCTGCCCGATCCGGCCAGGTAGCCCTCACGCGGCCCCGACTCCTGGGCGGTGAGGGCGGGCGTGTCGGGAATCGAGCAGTACGCGGCCGCGTGCGCCGTCCCCTGCAGGACGGCGGGAAGGGGGACCAGCAGGCAGGCGGCGAGCAGCGCTCTTGTGGGCAGCACGGGGGAAGGACTCCTTGCGCAACGAACGATCGACGTCCGTTTTGTCGTTTATTTACGCAAGAAGGCTATATTTGACCAAAAGTGGAGGCGTAAGTTGTAACTGCCTTATGTCCGCTTTGTGATGTTGTGCGGGTCAGTCGTCGAGCCCACGGGCCGACAACGCCTCGCCCAGCGCGTCCGCGTGCCGCAGAGCCCCCACCACCAGCGGCACCGCGAAGGCCCGCACGCTGCGCTCGACCCCTCGCGCCCGCTGCGCCTCCCTGATCCGCACCGCCAGCGACGCCACCACCGGCACGCTGCGCACAGTGAGCGAGAGCAGCAACGACAGCCGGAACGGGTCCAGCCCCACGAACCTGACCGGCGACAGGACGCGCTCCAGCGCCGCCAGCATGTCCGCCGTCCGCGTGGTCAGCGTCACCAGCCCCGCCAGCGCCACGGCCAGCACCACCCGCAACGTCGAGGACACCGCCGCGTCCAGGTCCGCGAACACCAGTTGCAGCACGAACAGCATGACCGCGAACCAGCGCACCGGCCGGACCTGCGCCCACGCCGCGCGTCCCCCCACCCGCGCCGACGCGTACAGCGCCGCCACCACGACCGCCGCCCCCGCCAGCGCCACCGGCGGCCGCACCAGCACCAGCGCCGTGCACGACACCGCCAGCCCCGCCAGCTTGACCCCGGCCGGCAGCCGGTGCAGCCACGAGCCGCCCGGCACGTACGCCCCGGTGAGCCCGTTCACGCCATCAGCTTGGTGTAGTGGCCGATCGCCTCGGCCGGCGTGCCGTCGGCGACCACCCGGCCCTCGTCCAGCACCAGCACCCGGTCGAACCCGGCCAGCAACGGCAGGTCGTGCGTCACCGCCACCACCTGCTGCGGCATCTCCCGCAACAACTCGGCCACCTGCCGCGAATGGCGCAGGTCGAGCAGCGTCGTGGGCTCGTCCATGACCAGGATGTCGGGTTCGAGCACCATGACCGCGCACAGCGCCAGCAACTGCTTCTGGCCGCCGGACAGGTGGTGGGCCGGATGGTCGGCGTGCCCGCCCAGGCCGTGCCGGGCCAGCACGTCGTGCACCCGGCGCTCGACCTCCTCGCGCGGCAGGCCCTTGCGGCGCAGGGAGAAGGCGACGTCCTCGGCCACGGTCGGCATGACGATCTGCGCGTCGGGGTCGGTGAACAGGAACCCCACCCGCCGCCTGATCCGCGCGGCCTGACGCCGGGTGTCCAGGCCGAGCACGGTGACCTCGCCCGAGGTCGGCAGCGCCAGGCCGTTGATCAGCCGGGCCAGCGTGCTCTTGCCCGAGCCGTTCGCGCCGACCACGCCCACCCGGCGCTCGGCCAGGCTCGCGGTGACGCCGCGCAGCACGTCGCGGGCGCCCAGCCGGACGTGCACGTCGGCGAACTCGATCATGCGACCACCTCGAACAGCGCGGCCACGCCCAGCCCGCCGCCCACCGCCGCGGCCGCCAGCCCCAGCGTGCCCGCGGGCGCCCCGGCCCGCACCAGCCTGGAGAAGAGCCTGGTCACCACCACCGCGCCGGTCGCGCCCCACGGATGGCCGAGCGCCAGCGCGCCGCCGCCGGTGCACACCCGCTCACGGTCGGCGTCCAGCGGGTCGAGGCCGAGCGCGTCGGTGACGGCCAGCACCTGCGCCGCGAACGCCTCCACGATCTCCACCGCGGCCACCCGTCCCATGTCCACCCCCGCACGTGCCAGCACCCGGCGGACCGCGGGCACCGGCCCCCACCCGGGCAGCGCCGGATCGCACCCGACGACGGACCCGGCCAACAGCCGCAACCCCGGCAGGCCGGCCCGCTCGGGCGCCAGCGCCACGGCGGCCGCGCCGTCGCTGACCGGGGAGGAATTACCGGCGGTCACTGTACCGCCCGGCACGAACGCCGCGGGCAACCGGGCCAGCGAGGCCGCCCGCAGCGCCCTGGGACGCTGGTCCTCCGCCCGGCCGCCGACCGGCACGACCTCCTGGTCGAAGGCGCCCGCCGCGCGGGCGGCCAGCGCCTTGGCGTGGCTGAGGCGGGCGTAGTCGTCCTGGCGGTCGCGGCTGATGCCGTACGCGCCGGCCAGGGCCTCGGCGGCCGGGCCCATGTCGGGGTCGGGATGGCCCTCGGGGGCGAAGGGCGCCCGGTCGTAGGGGCGGTCCGCGCCCCGCGGCGTGCGCAGCGGCGCGGTCGAGGCGCTCTCGGCTCCCCCGGCGATCACCAGGTCCATCTCCCCCGACGCCACCGCCTGCCCGGCCACCAGGATCGCGGCCAGCCCGCTGCCGCACTGCCGGTCGACGGTCAGGCCGGGCACGCCGTGACCGAGCCCGGCGGCCAGCGCCGCGACCCGGGCCACGTTCCCGCCGGGGCCCATGCAGTTGCCGAGCACCACGTCGTCCACCGGCCGGCCGGCCTCGGCGGCCACCGCCTCGATCACGGGGGCGGCCAGCCGGTCGACGGTCACGTCCTTGAAGGCGTGCCCGGCCGTGCCGATGGGCGTACGGCGGGCCGCCACGATGACGGGTCGCCCGCCCACGTCAGACCAGCCGCCGCAGCTCGGGGTCGCCGCCGGCCAGCCGGTCGGCCACCAGGCCGCGCGCCGGCTTGCCCGACCCGGTACGCGGCAGGGCAGGGACGGCGTACCAGCGGCGGGGCCGCTGCGCCACGTCCAGCCCGCTGCGCGCGACGGCCTCCAGCAGCGCGCGCGGCGGCGGCGAGGCGCCCTCGACCACCGCGGTCACCACCGAGCCGAGCGACGGGTGCGGCGAGCCGATCACCACGATGTCCCCCACACCCGGCACGTTCCGCAGCACCGCCTCGACGTCCTCGGGCACGACGGTCGCGCCGCCGGTCTGGATCGCGCCGTCGCCGCGCCCGCGCACCCGCAGCACCTGCCCGGCCCGGTACGGCTCGGCCAGGTCGCCGACCGTCATCCAGCCCGCGCCGTCGCGGCGCAGCGGACCCCTCGCGCCGCCCAGATAGCCTTCGGCCAGCCACGGCGAGCGCGCCCACACCTCGCCCAGTGTGCGCCCCGGCTGGGCCCTGACCTCGATCTCGACCTCCGGGAAGGCGCGCAGCCCGCCCCCGTCGGCGTCGAAGGCCACGAACGACAGCTCGGTCGCGCCGTAGTAGGACATCACCCGCACCCCCGCCCGTCGGGCCAGTTCCCGCGCCCGCCCGCTCAGTGCCGCGCCGCCGACGACGGCCGTACGCAGGCCGGGAGCCTGCTCCAGCACCTCGGGCAGCCGGTGGGGCACCAGGTGGATCGCGGTCGCCGCGCGCAGCGACGCCGCCGTGGGCCGCCCGCCCGGCACCACCGCGGTCGCGCCGACGGCCAGCGTGTGCACGGCGGCGAAGGCGTACAGGGAGGAGACCAGCGGGCCGGGCACCAGGACGACGTCGGCCGGGCCGATGCCGGCCAGCTCGGTCAGGTGCGGGAAGGAACGCGTCCAGGACGCGCGGGTGCGCGCGACCGCGCGCGGCCGGCCCGTGCTGCCCGAGGTGAAGCACGCCCACGCCCGGTCGCCGGGACGGGGCTCGGGCACGAGCGGGGCGCCCGGCGCGGACCGCAGCGGCTCGTCGACCCGCAGGTCGGCGCCGGCCGCCCCGGCCACCCGCGCCCACCGCTCCGGGCTCCAGGCCGGGTCGCCCACCAGCGGCGTCACGCCCGCCAGATCGGCCGCCAGCACGGCGGTCAGCAGCTCGACCGGGTCATGCAGGGCGATGGCGGCCAGCTCGCCGCGCCCGCGAAGATGCCGCGCGCCGCCCTGAACGCGTCCGGCCAGCTCACCGTAGGTCAGCGAGCCGCCCGGACCGCGCAGCGCGACCCGGGACGGGCTGTCGGCGGCGTGCCGCAGGACGTGCTCGGCGACCGGCATCAGCGCACCCGTTCGCGGTGGACGGCCGGAACGGCGTCGGGATAGGCGCGCTGCGTGCCCCTGGCCACCAGCGCGGCCACCACCGCCTTGAGCGCGTCGCCCGGCAGGAACACGGCGCTGAGGGCCAGTGCCTTGGTCAGCGGCAGCCCGGTGACCAGCGCCTGCACCGGCACGCCGACCAGGTAGACCACCCCGATCCCGCCCACCGCGCACGCCACCAGCAGCCGCAGGACGCTCGGCGTCCGGCCCGCCCGCTCCACCAGCAGCCCGGTGACCGCGGCGCCGGGAACCCAGCCGAGCAGGAACCCGGCGGAGGCGGCGGTGAACACGCCGAGCCCGCCGCGCCCGCCCGCCAGCAGCGGCAGCCCGGCCGCGACCAGCACCAGCAGCACGACCACCGCCAGCGCCCCCCGCCGGCTGCCGAGAATGGCCCCGGCCAGCATGACGCCGAGCGTCTGGAGAGTGATCGGCACCGCGTTGCCGAAAACGTTGACCGCGCCCGGCGCGCCCAGCACCGCGATCAGCGCGGCGAACACCGCGATCCTGGCCAGGTCGCCGGTGGGGAACCGCCGCTGTCTTCCTGCGTTCGTCATGAGGACGATCCCACACCAGAACGGGTCCGTCCCGCATGCAGGGTTCCCACAACGCCGGTGGCTACGCCTTGTCAGAGGCGCTCATGCAGTGCGCCGTCCGGAACGCGTTGGCGATCTTCGTGTGCCAGGAGTCCAGCTCGCGGGCCGACAGGGTGGTGTTCGGGAAGGTCACCGTGACCCGCCGGGACACCCCGGAGATCGTCGCCGCCATGGAGACGTGGATGCGGTCGGGGATCACCGTCGTGCCGTCGGGGTAGTGCACCTGGACGCGGTAGTCGGCCACCGCGCCGCCCTTGGCCTCCAGGCAGGCGCGGGCGCCGTTCTCGACGCGGAGCATCAGGCCCTGGTTGATCTGCCTGCCGCGCATCGGGACGAGGTTGTAGCGCAGGCTGGCGCCGGAGAAGGAGGAGGCGATGAGATGGCCGCCCTGCCAGTCGCCGCTGCCGCCCCAGTTGCCGACGGTGGCCTCGCACCCGCTGCGCGCGGCCGCCTTCCTGGCCAGCCGGGGGGCCAGGGCCTGGGCGGGCCGTCCGGCGCCGTCGGTGGTGTAGGTGCGGGAGCCGTCCTTGTAGGTGTGGTTCTTGGCCAGGTTGCGGATGCAGGCGGCGGCGTCCGTGCTGGGGCCGGCCGCCAGCGCGGGGGCCGTCAGGGTGGCGGCCGCCAGCGCGGCGGCGCACAGGACAGGGGGGAGCCGGGTCATGGGCATGAGAAGGCATTCCTCTCGCGGGGGACGCACGACGGGCCCGCTTCGGCAGGCTGCTTCGCCCTATGGGCGACCGCGTCGGCTTTGTCGCGATATTGATGCCCGAAGAACTCGTAGCGGAACGTTGCCAGAGCGCTACTGTTCGTAGTGATTACAGGTAGGTCGCTCTGTTCAGGGTTCGACCACGGCCCAGCCGTGCGGGGGCAGGGTCAGCAGCGAGCCGTCCAGGACGCTGTCGCCGGCGGCCAGGCTCCCGGAGAAGGGCAGCGTGACCTGCGACGGCTCGTCGGAGGTACTCAGCGCGACGGCCAGCGCGTCGCCGCCGGAGCGGCTCTCGTAGGCGTAGAGCTGGTTGGACAGGACCAGGTCGGTGGTGTGGGCGCGGGGCAGCCACCGGTGGCGGCGGCGCACCGCGACGAGCCGCCGGTGCAGGTCGAGGACCGGCAGGCCGGCCGGCGGCATCTCCAGCGGGGAGGCGGGGAAGGTCGGGCGCACGGCGTCGTCGCCGCCCTCGCGCTCCTCCTTGACGCCGCGCAGGGCGTACTCGTCGCCGGCGTACAGCGAGGGCGTGCCGGCGACCGTCATCAGCACGGCCAGGGCGTGCGGCAGGTGGCGCTCGTCGGCAAGACGGCTGGCCAGGCGGGTGACGTCGTGGTTGCCGACGAACGTCATCGGCACGAAGGACTCGGCGAAGGCGGTGTGGCGCTTGAGCGCCCAGGCCAGCTCGAAGGCGTTGCGGTCGTTGAGCGAGCTCCAGATCGCCTTCCACAGCTCGTACTGGGTGACCGCGTCCACGCCGGTCTCGGCCACGAACGCGGCGTAGTCGCCGTGGATGACCTCCCCCACCACGTACGCCTCGGGCCGCCCGCGGCGCACCTCGGGCAGCACCCGCGCCCAGAACTCCGGCGGCACGGCGTAGGCGGCGTCCAGCCGCCAGCCGTCGGCGCCGCGGTCGAGCCAGTGGGCCATCACCGCCGCGACGTGCTCGGCGACGGCCGGTTCGGCGTGATCGAGCGCGACGAGCGACTGGTGCCCCTCGAAGTCGTCGTGCGCGGGCGCGCCGCCGCCGGCGGGCCAGCGCAGCCGGAACCAGCGCGCGGCCGCCGAGCCCGGCCCCTCGCGCAGCGCCTGCTGGAAGCGCGGGAAACCCTGGCCCACGTGGTTGAAGACGCCGTCGAGGAGCACCCGCAGCCCGCGCTCGTGGGCGGCCGACACCAGCGCGTCGAAGTCGCCGTCGTCGCCCAGGCGCGGATCGACGCGGAAGTGGTCGAGGGTGTCGTAGCCGTGGGTCTCGGCGGCGAAGATCGGGCCGAGCTGCAGCCCGTCGGCGCCCAGCGCGGCGGCGTGGTCGAGCCACGGCGTCAGGCCCGCGAGCCGGTGGGTGACCCGCGGCACGGCGGCGCGCTCGGCGCCCAGGAAGCCCAGCGGGTAGACGTGCCAGAAGATCGCCTGCTCTGCCCAGGACGGCACGTCAACCCCCCGATGAAGATCCGAAGCCCATTCTAGGCGGGCCCCCGCCGCGAGCCGCCCGCCGGGGGCTCGACCGTGAGGCGCTTGTAGAAGAAGCTGCAGTCGAGCAGCGTTCCGTCGGGGGCGCCGGCGTAGCCGGGCACGACGCCGTAGCGGGTCCAGCCGCCGGTGAGGTAGACGTGCTCGGCGGCGCTGCCGGTCTCGGTGTCCAGCACCAGCAGGCCGGCCCCGGCCGCGACGGCGCCGTCCTCGGCGGCGGCCAGCAGGAGGCGGGACAGGCCGCGCCCGCGCGCCTGACGGTGCACCAGGAGCTTGACCAGCTCGGCCCGGTGCCACGAATTGGGCTTGCGGGCCGGCACCAGGCTGACCGTGCCGGCCAGGAAGCCGTCGGCGTCACGGCAGCCCCACACCGCCATGCCGCCCTCGGCCACCGCCGCCGCCTGCTCCCGCCACCAGGCCGCCGCCTCGGCCGGGCCGAACGGCTTGAGGAAGCCGACCGAGGCGCCGCCGTCGACGGCGTCGGCCAGCAGCACGGCCAGCTCCTCGACGCTGCCCGCGAACTCCTGCGCGGACATGCGGGTGACGGTGTGCACGAGAGGGCTCCTTCTGTCCGGGCTGCGCTCAGGGCAGGACGACGAGCAGGGCGTAACGGGCGGGCGAGGGCCCCGGGCAGCGGAACCGCGACCGCCCCCACAGGCGGAACCGCAGGCAGTCGCCCGCCTCAAGCCGGTGGGCGCGGCCGTCGGTGGTGATCTCCACGACGCCTTCCAGCACCCAGACGTGCTGTTCGAGCCCGGGGACCGGCGGCTCGTCGTAGGAGATGTCCGCGCCCGGCCGCAGCCGCCCCTCGACGACCTCGCCGCGCAGCCCGGGATGCGGCGGCGAGACCGAACGTCGCTCGAAGCCCGAGCTCTCGTCCCGCCACACCGCCTGGGACGCCGCCCGCACCACCTGCGCCGGCTCCGGCTCCACCTCGGCCAGCAGGCGCGACATCGTGCGCCCGTAGACCGCGCAGAGCTTGTTGAGCAGGGCGGCGGTGGGGCTGATCTCACCGCGCTCCAGCCGGGACAACGTCGAACGGCTGATCCCGGCCCGCCGCGCCAGCTCGTCGAGCGACCAGTCGCGCTCGACCCGCAACTCGGCGAGCCGACCGGCCAGCCGCTCGTCCAGCTCGTGTCTCATATTCGGGACCATATCCCAGATATGGGATCAGCGACGACCCTTCCTGCGGATCCTGATGTCCCGCATGTCGGTTACCGCGACCTGCAGCACCTGGTACGGCACCCCGTACGCCTCCAGCGCCGCGACCGCCCGCCCGGTGGCGTCGTGCTCCCCGTCGTCCGGCCCGGCGGGCACCTGGCAGCGGAAGGTGAACGCCGACACGGTCCCGTCGTGGGTGAACGTGCCCGCCTCGGTGAACGCCGTGTCGTGCGCCGCCAGCACCGCGGCCCGTCCCTCCTCGTCGATGCCGTCGAACTTCCCGCGGATGGTCACCCGGAACAACGCTCAGCCCTCCCGTACGGCATAGATCAGCAACGGCTCGCCGAGCAGCCCCTCGGTCACGTCCAGCAGCTCCAGCACGGCCTCGGCGATGGCGTCGGGCCCCTCCCCGGCGGCCACCCGCCTGCCGACCTCGGCGTAGACCAGCGAGTGCAGGCAGCCGATCTGCCAGGCGACGGCCCGCGGCAGCGGATCGCCCGGCTCGGCCCCCGTCTCCGCGGCCAGCGCGTCGGCGAGCGCGTCGGTCATCTGGCGGCCCAGCTCCTCCAGGCGCGCCCGCAGCGTGGGAGCGGCCAGCATCATCTCCAGCACCTGGCCGAACCCGGCCGTCAGCCCCAGGCTGCGCTCGCGTCCGCGCACCTCCTCGCGCAGGCGGGCCAGCACCGCCCGCACCGCCGACACGCCCGGCGCGCGCTCGCGCACGATGTCGGCGAGCCGCTGCGGCGAGGCCTCCTCGGGCGGCAGCACGAGATCTTCCTTGGCGGTGAAGTAGTTGTAGAGCGTGTTCACCGACACCTCCGCCGCCGCGGCGATCTCGGCGATCGTGACCTGGTCGAAGCCGCGGTCGACGAACAGCCCGATCGCCACGTCGGAGAGGTGCCGGCGGGTCTTGCGCTTCTTGCGCTCGCGAAGCCCTTCGGTCATGCCAGGACTCTACTGCAAAATTGAAGTGGATTGCAGTTTTGGGGCCGTCATCGGGATTCGGCGTCGGCCGCGAACCGGTCCCACGCCGCCTGGCGGGTGATGCCGAGGGCCTCGCCGATCCTGGCCCACGTCACGTTGCGGGCGCGCAGGATGGCCACCCAGGCGCGCAGGTCGCGCTCGGCCTGCTCAAGGGTGAGCACCTGGCGGGGCAGGGAGGCCAGCACGTCGTCGTCGGACATGCCGGTCACGTACTTGTCGTCCGGGGCGGGGCCCCAGTGGACGCGCCCGGCGTCGCTGGCCGGCGGCTTGCGGAGCTCGGCGTGGACGATCTGTTGGCTCAGGTCGACGCAGGCGTCGCAGATGTAGACGCCGGGCCCGGCGACGACCTTCCTGGCCTCCTCGTGTGGCGTGCCGCAGAACGAACACCTCGTCGCCAGCTGCTCGACGGGTGTCATCTCCCGGGGTCTCCTGCTGCGTGTCGTCATGCTGTCAGCCTCCCCTTGACGGACCGCCGTGTCAAGGGGAGGCTGACGGCCATCGGGACCGCCGGCGAACGCGCGGCGGGCGTGCGGCAGCAGCGCCCGCACCGCCGGGCCGCCGCCCTCCCGCCAGACCAGGGCGAGCAGCGCGGGTGTCCGCACGTCGTCGATGGGCAGCGCGGTGAGCCGGTCGCGGTGGAGCGCGGCCATCGACTCGCTGAGGATCGCCACCCCGAGGCCGCGGACGGCCAGGCCGGCGATGGCGTCGGCGGCGCCGGCCTGCAGCGCGATCGGCGGCCGCAGCCCCTGGGCCGCGCACGCCTCGTCGAACACGGCCCGCAGCCCCGTGCCGCGCGGCATGCACACGATCGGGTGCTCGCGCAGGTCACGCAGGGCGATCCGCCCCCGCCCGGCCAGCGGGTGCTCCGGCGGGACGGCCGCGACCAGCCGCTCGTTGACGATCGTCAACGCCTCCAAGCCCTCGGGGACGGCGTTCGCGACGCCGATGAGCGCCAGGTCGAGCGCGCCGCCGCGGACGCCCTCGACCAGCTTGTCGGAGTTGTCCTCCAGCAGGGACAGCTCCACGCCCGGATGCGCCCGGCGGAAGGCGGCCAGCGCGTCGAACAGGGGTGTGACCGTGCAGCCGAGCACCATGCCGACCGTCAGCGTGCCGCGGATGAGGTCGGTCACCTCGCCCACCGCCTGGCCCACCGCGCCGGCGGCGGCCAGCGCGGCGCGGGCGTGCTCGAGCGCCGCCTTGCCCGCGACGGTGAGCGTGGCCACCCGGGCCGAGCGGTCGAACAGCTCGGCCCCGAGCTCGCGTTCGAGCTGCCGGATCTGGGCGCTGACGCCCGACTGGCTGATGTGCACCCGCTCGGCCGCACGGGTGAAGCTGCGCTCCTCGGCCACCGCGACGAAGTACTCCAGCTGCCTCAGTTCCATAACCGTAGATTCTAATGGCTATAGCAAGCATCTGTTGGACTTCTGCTCCGACAGTCGGCAGGCTGGCACCATGACCGCATACAAGAAGGCCATGCAGCCCGAGGACATCACCCGCCTGTTCGTCGAGCGTTCCAACGCCGGCGACGCGGCCGGCGTCGCCGCGCTCTACGAGGAGGACGCCGTACTGGCCTACCCGCCCGGCAGCCGTACCGTCGGACGGGCCGCCATCCAGGAGTTGTGGGAGAAGGTGCTGGCCGGCCGCCCGCACTTCGAGCCGGAGCAGCCGCTGCCGACGCTGGTCAGCGGCGACCTCGCCCTCACCTCGACCCCGCCCAAGGACGGCACGGGCGCCCGCGCCCAGGTCGTGCGGCGCCAGCCCGACGGGAGCTGGCTGCGCGTGCTCGACCAGCCCGAGTTCGTCAGCCCCGGCGAGCGGGCCTAGGCCGGGACGGTGCCGCTGACGGTCGTGCCCTCACCGGGCACGCCGCGCACCGACAGGCGCCCGCCCAGCGCGGCGAACGCCTCGCGCATCCGGCCGACGCCGCCGCCCGGGGCCGTGGCGGCGAAGCCGCGGCCGTTGTCGCTGATCGTCAGGCGCAGGCCCTGGGCCCCGGCGGTGACGGCGAGCGAGGCGGTGCTCGCGCCGCTGTGGGCCTCGACGTTGCCCAGCGCCTCTTCCGCGACCGCCAGCACGGCCCGCCGCAACGGCGCCGCCACCGGACCGGCGGGCAGCGCCCAGATCTCCACGGTGATCCCCGTGCGCTCGGACCACCGGCCGCACAGGCTCTCCAGCTCTCCGGCCAGAGCCGGTCTGGCCTTGTCCATGATGCCCGTCATCGCATCTCCTCCGGCCGCCCTTGCCCTTGAACGGGTGGGACTGCCCTGAGCATGGCGATCGGGGCGTTGAGCCTGTGTTGAGCCGTCGTTGAGCCCTTGTCCGGGCACGATCGTCGAAGCGTAGCACCACGGCCCGCCGGTCACCCGGAAGGCGTGCGGCCGGGCGCGAAGGGGTCGAGCCCGGTCAGGGCGGTGCTCGCGGCCCACAGACGGGCCGCGAGCTCGGCGTCGGCCATGTGCCCGCGCACCGGCTCGCGGGCCGGCAGGCCGCGCATCCCCAGCACCCTGGGCCCCCACAGCTCACCCCCGCGTACGGACGGATCCAGCACGGCCCGCACCGCCGGCCACGCCGCGGCCTCCTTGCCCTGCAGCAGCAGCCCGGCGGGCAG
The DNA here is from genome assembly GCF_040631115.1 of Nonomuraea sp. NPDC005692. Lineage (NCBI taxonomy): Bacteria > Bacillati > Actinomycetota > Actinomycetes > Streptosporangiales > Streptosporangiaceae > Nonomuraea > Nonomuraea sp. NPDC005692. The sequence goes on from NZ_JBEXYU010000021.1 coordinate 21,054, forward strand.
GCCGCGCAGCCGCTCGCCGGCGGTGCGCGGGCTGACCGGCCGCGAGGGCGTCAGGGAGTCGAGCGCGCCGCCGGGATGGGTGACCACGCTCGCCGTGGTGGCCCCCGCGGCGCGCAGGCGGCGGTCCAGCTCGAAGCCGAAGAGCATCTGCGCCAGCTTCGAGCGCGCGTACACCCGCTTGGGGCGGATGTCGCCGAGGCTCTGCAGGTCGTCCAGGTCCAGGGTCTCGGACCTGGCGGTGAGGCTGCCGGTGGTCACGACGCGGGCGGCGGGGGCGGCGGCCAGCAGCGGCGCCAGGTGCGCGACCAGCGCGAAGTGGCCGAGATGGTTGGTGGCGAACATCAGCTCGTGGCCGTCCTTCGTCTCGCGCCGCGGCGGGTGGTCGAGCAGCACGCCGGCGTTGCACACGACGGCGTCCAGGCTCGGCAGCCGCAGCGCCGCGACGACGGCCTCGACCGAGGCGAGATCGGCCAGGTCGAGCGGCACGTGCCGGACGCAAGCACCGGGGACCCGGCTGCGGATGGAGAGCGCGGCGGTCTCCGCCCTGGCGGGGTCGCGGCTGCCCAGGATCACGGTGGCGCCGGTGCCGGCGAGCTGCTCGGCCACGAAGTAGCCGATGCCGGCATTGCCGCCGGTGACCAGGAAGTGCCTGCCCCGGGCGGACGGCAGGCGCCTGACGTCCCAGGGCGCGGTGTGGGAGGACACGGAAGCTCGTTTCTGTAGTCACTATGAATTCAGAATCATTCTAGTTTTTGCTACGATGGGAGCATGACGACAGGACGCCGCGAACGCAAGAAGGCGCAGACCCGCAAGGCCCTGGCCGAGGCCGCGGTGCGGCTGTTCGCCGAGCACGGCTACGACGGCGTCACCGTCGCCCGGGTCGCCGACGAGGCCGACGTCTCCATCGCCACCTTGTTCGCGCACGTGCCCGACGGCAAAGACGCGCTGATCTTCGACGACGGCGACGAGCGGCACGTCTGGCTGGCCGCCGCGGTCCGCGAGCGGCCTGCCGGGCAGAGCGTGCTGGCGGCCCTGCGGCGCTGCCTGGCCGAGCGGGGGCCGTTCGCCGGCGACCTGCCGCCCGAGCAGCGGCGCAAACGCGACCTGATCGTGGGCACGCCCGCCCTGCGGGAGTACTCGCGCCGGCTCTGGATCGCCGCCGAGGGCCCGCTGGCCGAGGCGATCGCGGCCGAGACCGGGCGCGACCCCGCCGACATGACCGTGCGCGCGCTGGCCCGCTACGTGCTGGAGATCCCCGAGCTGGCCGGCGCCGAGCCCGACCCGCGCGCCGCCCTCGACGCCGTCTTCGACCTCCTGGAGTCCGGCTGGCCCGAGCGCGGCTGACGCCGGCGGGGCGTTGACGCGGCGGACCCGGCTCTGGTCCGCTGTACGTCACTGATCATCTACTTCGGGGAGCGAGCCCGTGTGGTTTCCCAGGCGCCTGGCCGCCGTGATCGTCTCGTCGGTTCTGGCCGTCTCGGCCGTGCCCGGCGCGGCCCGAGCCGCCACGCCCGTCACCGTCTGGCACTGGAACGCGGCCGGCAACACGCTGAACCACGGCTCGACCGGCAACGGCATGGTCCGGGCCGCCGTGGGCTCGATCGTGGCGCGGGGCGCGACCCTCGTCTCGTTCAACGAGCTGTGCGCGAGCCAGTACCAGGCGCTGGTCACCGGCCTGCGGGAGGCCGGCTGGCCCGCTGACCAGGGCAACTTCGCCCGGTTCGTCGCCACCTACCCCGCCCGGACGGGCGGGCCGTGCGGCGGTGGCGAGTACGGCAACGCCCTGTTCAGCAAGCAGCCACTGGGGGCCGCCGAGCGGATCACCCTGCCCGACGACGGCAAGACCGAGCAGCGGAAGATGATCTGCGCCCCCCTGCAGTCCCGCCCCGCCCTGCGGTTCTGCGTCACGCACACCACGTACGTGGACGCCTACCGCGCCGCCCAGCTCGACGCCGTGCTGACCAGGCTGGAGGCGTACCACGCGGCCGGTGACACCGTGGTCGTCGCGGGCGACTTCAACCTCCCGCCCGACGCCGCCCGCCTGAACGGCTACTACTCCCCCACCGTGAACACCCCCAACAACCGCGGCAACACCGGCCGCTACCACGAGCTCGACGACGCCGACACGGGCAACTGCCCCGGCTACGGCGAGCTGACCGTCAGCACGCCGGACGGCAAGGGCCCCTGCGGCTCGGGGACGAAGCTCGACATGATCTTCGCCAGGGACGACCGGATCAGCGGCGCCTACTCGGCCGACTCGCTCGCCCCCGCGACCACGTGCACCGGCAACCCGGGCGGCCTGTGCTCCGACCACCGGGTGCTGGTCGGGACCGTCACCCTGTCGTGAGAACGGCCGTGGCCCACCCCGGGGAGTACGGGACGGGCCACGGCCTGTCCGGCCGGCGGACGCTCACCGACCCGGCCGGACCAGCAGCACGTTGCCCAGCGCGCGCTGCCCGGTGGCGTCGGAGGGACGGTTGACGATGCCGCTCCGCGCCGTCGCCATCACGCTGGAGCCGCCGCCGTCGAGGTTCATGGCCTCCACCGCGCCCAGGCCCCGCATCAGCTCGGCGGCCCGGGCGATGCCGAGGCCCTCGCTGTAGCCGTCCTGGCGGCCGTCGACGACCACCAGCAGCAGGCGGCCACGGTCGTCCAGCCCGACCATCGAGCGCGGGTTGGCGCGGACGGTCCAGTTGTAGGTGAACGTCTGGTCGGCGCCGTCGCGGATGACGCCGTCGGCGGCGGCGTCGACCGACACCCGCCCGTCCCGGACGAGCGTCGGGCCGACCTGCAGGATGGTGGTGTCCGGGGTGAGCGGGACGCGGCGGCCCCGGCTGTCCTCGACCCGCTCGGTGACGGTCAGCCTGGCCCCCACGGCGGCGTGCGCGAGCAGCCAGTCGGCGCTGTCGCCGATCGCCTGGACGGTCGAGCCGCCCGCCGGCACGGCCGCGCCGCGCGTGCCGTTCACCGCCAGCACCCTGCCGCGGGCGTCCAGAACGACCTCGGCGCCCGCGCCGGACGGCGGGGTGCCCCACTCGGGGGTGAACCGCACCAGTTCGCTGGGGTCGGTGCACTTGAAGTCGTGCTGAGGCTTCTCGGTGGGCAGGTCGCCGCCGACGCCGCCGCAGTTCCAGATCTCGCCGGGCAGGCGGTTCACGCCGTCGATCTCGATGGTGTCGCGGCCCGCGCGCAGCGTCACGTGGGCGGTGTAGGCGTCGGCCTCCAGCCGGCGGCCGCCCTGCGTGATCCTGATGCCGCCGCGTCCCTGGGTGGCGCTGCCGATCAGCCTGCCGTCCTTGACGTACAGGCCGGTGGGCGAGCTGTTGAGGAACCACTGGGCGTTGACGCCCGCCACGGCGCCGGTCGAGGCCATGAGGTCGGTCAGCGTCTCCATGCCGCTCAGCGTGGGGCCGAAGTCGGTGTCCACCGTGCCGCGGAAGCGGCGGAAGTCCACGCGCAGCACGTGGACGCGCTGCGGCGCCCCGGCGTCGGTGCCGTCCTGGGCGGTGTAGCGGGTGCCGCCGGTCAGGCCGGCCGCCTTGATGCGGGCCAGGCCGGCGGCGGCGTCGGTGGCGGTCGCGTACCGGCCGACGCGCACGACCCAGCCGAGCACGCCCGCCGGCCGGTCGGCGAAGGCGGGCAGGTCCACCTGCTCGACGCGGGGCTCGAAACCCTTCTCGCGCAACGTCGCGGCGACCCGGTCGGCGATCTCCCGTGGGCCCAGCGCCGTGGCCGCCCGGTTCAGCGGGCCGTCGATCGTGGCGGGCAGGTAGACGTGCACGGTCCAGAAGTCGTCGTCGTTCTTCGCGCCGAGCGTGAGCTGCGTCAGCGTCACGCCGGGGGCCACGTCCACGGTGTCCGGGGACGCCGTGGTCCCGGTGGCCGCCGTGGCCGGGGACGTGACCAGCAGCGACGCGACCGCCATGAGAGCGGGGAGAGCTTTGCGGTACATGCGCGCCACTCCACCGCAGCCGGGTGACGCGCACCCGCCCTGGACGGGACGCCCCCGGAGCCGCCACCCGAAGATCACATGAACGCCGCGGGGCCTGCTGACAGGCGCCTGTCAAACAGCGGCCACCCACCTTGTCGGCCAGGTCGCGCGGGCGCACAGTCAAGGCACATCACCGCCCAGGAGGATGGATGAACGGAAGACCCGCCCCCCACCGTCACGCCTTGACCGCGGTAAGACGTCTCTTATCCGCTGGTCTGGCCGTGTTCGCCGCCGCCTTCCTCGTCGCGACCCCCGCCGGGGCCATGGCGCTGCCGACGGCCAAGGAGTTCGTGTCGAACCTCGACCTCGACTGCTTCAAGACCACGACGTACCAGCCGCCGGCCGTCGCGCTGTCGCTGCGGCACATCAACCCGGTGCTCGCCAACCAGCCGCCCGTGCAGGTCACGCTCGGCCCGCGTGAGCAGCTCTGCGTGCCGGTGGCCAAGAACAACGTCATCCCGCCGGCGACCGTGCTCAACTTCATCAGGTACGTCGACCTGTCCTGCTACCGGGTGACCGGCCCGCAGATCAGCCTGCCCCTGTCGCTGCGTCACCTCAACCCCGTCCTGCAGGGCCTGCCGGGCCTCAGCGTCACGCTGGTCTCGCCCCAGCAGCTGTGCGTGCCGGTCAGCAAGAACGGCGTCGTCCCGCCGCCGGACGTCCTCAACGTCGTCTCGCACATCGACCTGCTGTGCTACGCGCACACGCCGAACCCGTCGATGAACAAGGCGCTGAACCTCACCCAGCTCAACCCCGTCCTGGTCAACCAGATCCCGCCCAGGACCGTGCAGGTGGCCGCCGCCCGTCAGCTCTGCGTCCCGGTGCAGAAGAGCGGCGACCAGATCCCCGCGGACGTGTTCGCCCTCGTCCGCTGGGTCGACCTGGAGAAGTTCGACGTCGTCAGCCCGGCGACCCCCATCGTGTCGCTGACGCTGAAGCACCTGAACCCGGTGCTGGCGAACCTGCCCGCCGAGGAGCTGCGGCTCACCGGCGCCTCGCAGCTCGCCGTGCCCGTCTCCAAGAACGGCGCGGTGCCGCCCGGCTGACGCACCCGGCCGGGCCGGAACCACCGGCCCGGCCGCCTACCGCGCCGATCCCGCAGGACAAAGGATTCCCCAGCTTCGGGTCGTCCGGGAGTGGCGTCCCCCTGGCGGCGGTATGACCTGTTTCCGATAGGTCGTGGAGCATTCGGGGGAACGGTGGGGATGTCCTGGCGGGCGGCCGTGGCGCTGCTCGCCGCCGTGGCGCTGACCGGCGGTTGCGGCGACGGCGGTCCGGACGGCTCCGGGGCGGGCGAGGCCGGGCCCGGCGTGCCCAGGCAGGCCCGGCCCGTCATCACGCCGGACGCCCCGATCGTCCCCGACGACGCCGGCGACCTCCCCGACCCCACCGCGCAGGTGGGCCTGGACTGCCAGAAGATCCTCCAGGACCGGGACTTCGCCGGACCGGCGGCGCAGAAGATCGACGAGGTGGCCGCCGACCCCGGCAGCTCCGACAGCCAGAAGGCGGTGGCCAACGCCTGCGGCGCGGTGATCAAGGCGAACAGCGGGAAATGGGACGAGTCGATCAAGCGGGCCGACGCCGCGAACCGTCACCGGAAGAAGATTCCCCCGCAGATGCGCGCGCCGTTGTTCGCCATGATCGACCAGGCGGAACTGGAGAGCGCCGCCGCGCTGGGCGATCGCGACAGGGTCCGGCAGGTCATCGCCCGCATCAAGCGGGAGGGCGGCCAGGTCCCGGACGGCTACCTCAGGAACGCGTGCGCGGTGGTGTCCGGCACCGGGACCCTGCCGGAGTGCGCGACGCTCACCGCCTCGCCCGGCTCCACGCAGCCGTCGTCCGAGCCGTCGTCCGAGCTCACGTCCGGGCCCTCGCAGCCGTCGGAGCCGGGCGAGCCGTCCTCCGGAGAGCCCGGCACCGAGCCGCCCGGCGAGCCCCCGGACACCGGCGGCGGGACCGAGCCGCCCGGCGACCACTCCGAGCCGCCGCCGGAGGAGACCGGCCCGGCGCCGGGCCCCTCGTGACCGCCCCACCGCCCGCCGCCGAACCCCCGGACGACGTCGGCGGCACCGGCCAGGACGTGTCCCGCCTGTGGCGGATCCTCGCCCACGTGGTGACGCCGACCACCTTCATCGCCGCCATCATGGTGTACTTCGGGGCGGTCCGTACCAACACCATGTACGCCCGCCTCGGCGTGGACCAGAGCATGCTGGGCCTGTCCCTGCAGGACTACGCGCTGCGCAGCGTCACGCTGGCGGCCGAGCCGCTGATCCTCGTGCTGGTGACGGCCCTGGTCGCGCAGCCGGCGCACGCGTGGCTGACCCGGTCCGCCCAGCGGCATCGTGCCTTCGCCAGGTGGGCGGTCAGGGTCATGGCCGTCCTCGGGGTGGCAGGGGCTGCGGCGGGCATCGCGAGCCTGGCCGGATGGCGGCCGCTGCCGCCCTACGCCATGCCCCTCTGCCTGGGCCTGGGCGTCTTCCTGCTGGTCTACGGCTCCTCCCTGCGGCAGCGGCTCGATCCGGCTCTCACGCCCTCCGCCGCCGACCAGCTCGTCCGGCGCACGCTCTGCACGGCGCTCCTGCTGTTCCTGCTGCTGTGGGGGATCACCCTCTTCGCGCAGTCACGCGGGGAGCGGGAGGCCGACCGGACGCTGGCCGACATGCGCAGGCTGCCGAGCACGGTGGTCTACGCGGCCCGGCGCCTGAACCTGCAGGGGCCGGGCATCACCGAGACCGCCCTGCCCGACCCCGGCGCGATGTACCGCTTCCGCTACACCGGCCTGCGCCTGCTGATCAACTCCAACCAGCGGTACTTCCTCCTGCCCGCCTGCTGGATGTCCGACCTGTCGGCACGGGCCATCGCCCTGCCCGCCGACGACTCGCTGCGCCTGGAGTTCGGCGTGTTCCGGATGCCCCCCGACTGCCCGCCCTGACCGCCCCCCTGGCCGACCGCCGGTCGCGGTCACACGCCGATATGCACGTACGGCGCCCAGAACATCGGGCTGCCGAAGCGGGCGGTGCCGCGCAGCCGGGTGACGGCCCGGTGCAGCGCCACCGCGGGGTCGGCGGCGCCCGCGGCGAGGACGGCGTACACGTCCGCGGCCACCTCGGCGGCCGAGGCGTCGTACATCGACCACAGGGTACCGATCACGTTGCGGTAGCCCGCGAGCTGGAACGCCGCGGCCAGGTGGATGGCCTCGTCGGTGAGCGCGGCGTCGCCCTGCGCGGTCTCGCAGGCCGACAGGAAGGCCAGATCGCCCCCGTCCACGCCGACCGTGGTCAGGTCGAGCACGGTCAGGTCGGCGTCGTGCAGCGCCAGGCGGCTGGCGGAGGGGGCGGCGTCGTCCTGGTCGCCGTGGCAGGCGAAGTGGACCCGCCGGTAGGCGGGGATGGCGTCGAGCACGGCGCGCCGGGTGGCGGCCGAGTCCTCGATCACGACCGCCCGTGGGCCCAGGGCGGCGCGGATGGCCCGTACCTCGGCGGGGACCTGGGGCAGGTTCGCGTACTGCCGGTCAGGACGCGAGGTGGCGGCCAGCGCGGCCACCAGGACCGGCGCGGACGGCGGCGCCGACGGCATGGCCCTGGCGCGGAGCAGAGCCTGAAGGGTCGGCGTGTAGGAGGACACGACGTGGTCGCCCGCCCACGGGCCGCCGTCACGGTGCCGTCCGGCGGCGTGCAACGGCAGGCCCGCCAGCGGCCCGGTGGGGCACCACCAGAGCCTGGGCGGGTCTCCGTCCGAGGCCGCGGGCAGGTCGAGCTCGTGCAGCACGGGGCCGGTGACGGCGTCCCACAACCATTCCAGGGTGGCCAGCACGGTCTGGGCGGCGGAGATGCGCGCCGCCATGCCGCCGTGCGCCGCTCCGAGCGTGCGGCGGAACTCCCGAGCCCGCCCGGCGGCCTCCTCACGGCTCAGCCGCGGCAGCGGCAGCACGCGCAGCCCGCCGGAGGTGAGGAGCAACGCGTCGCAGCGCCGCCGGTCCACGTTGACCAGGACGACGGGACCGCGGTCGGCGGCCGCACGCAGGGCCGTGAAGTCAGGTGGCCGGAGGAACGACCCGAAGCCCGGCAGCTCCCTGATCCGGTCGCCCAGCTCGGTGAAGCGGGCCGTCGCCCGGCGCCGCAGGTCGGCTTCGAGCCGCCGGTCGGGACGTCCGATCAAGCCGAGTTCGTCGGGTCGCAGTGACTCGCCGGCCGACGGCCTGTCCAGGACGGCGCTCACCTCGTCGAACTCGGCGGCGAGCCCGGGATGACGGGCACGCAGCTCGCTCCGGTCGCTCCTGGTCTGGAGCAGCTGGGCCCACAACACGCTGCGTCCCTGTTCGAGCAGCTGGACGGCGGCCCTCGGCGCTCCCGCGACCAGTGCCGCGGCGGCCGCCTCCGTGGCCAGCCCCGCCGCCTGCCTGAGCTGGTACTCCTGCGAGCCCCGGTCGAGCCCGCGCCAGGCCGCGAGCGGCAGCAGCTCCTGCACGCACACCCGGTACTGCTCCAGGGCCTCGACCGGGTGGCCGTGGTGCAGGTTGTAGCCGGCGTACATGCGGGTGTTCTCCAGCCGGGCCAGGGAGTCCTGCGAGGTGACGCCGGCGGAGAGCCGGAAGGCGGCCATGGCGCGGTCGCGGTCGCGGCTGCGGCGGCGGCGTTCGTACCTCTCGTTCAGGGCCAGGCCGAGCTGGGAGGCGCGGGCGGCCAGCAGGGGGTCGTCGGGCGGGGTCGCGTCCACCGACGCCTCCAGGTGCCGGATGGCGGCGCGCAGGTCGCGCATCCGGTCCGTACGCCAGAAGCGCAGCAGCCGGCCGTGGCCCACCACGTGCTGCTGACCGGCCCACGACGGGTCGTCCCTGGACGTGGCGGCCAGCCCTTCCCGGCCCAGGCGGACGATCTCCTCCAGGTCGCCGGGGTGGTCGTCGTAGCGGCTGACGTACAGCAGCGACAGGCCCTTGGTGAGGACGGGCCGGAAGGCGTGGCCGGGTGGGAGCATCGCCAGGGCCTCGCGGCCGGCCGCGATCGCCTCGTCGAGGTCGCCGGGCCGGCCGCGCACGTCGGCGCGGCGGCGCAGCACGCCCGCCTTGTGGTACAACATCGGCGCCCGTTGCGTCAGGTCGGCGGTGGGAGCGGCCAGGGCCCGTTCGATCGTCTCGGCCGCCTCGTCGAGGTCCCCCCTGTCGCCGCGGTGGTCGGCCCGCTTCCACAGGCCGCCGCTGAGCGCCTGGAGCGCGGGGCCCGTGAGCGGAGAGCGTGACGGCAGCGCGGCCAGCGCGGAGCGGGCGAGGTCGACGGACCTGTCGAGGTCGGCGACCTCGCCGAGCATCGTGTACCGCTGCGACAGCACGATGGCCAGCTGGGTCTGGCAGGGCGGCCGTTGCGGGTGGCCCTCGGGCAGCTCGTCGAGCGCCTGCGTGAGGGTCCGCGCGGCCGACTCGACGTCGGCGCGGTCGCCGGTGCGCTGGGCGCGGATGCGCCACGCCTCGGCCAGGTTGAGCATGGCGTTCGCCCGGACGGATCCGCGCACCGGCAGGCGCAGCGCCTCCTCGCCCGCCGCGATCGCCGCGTCCAGGGCGGCCGGGGACCCGGTCGACTCGGCCCGCGCGGTGAGGGCCTGCGACAGCACGTTCAGGGCGAAGGCCCGGTTGGGGTGCCCGTCCGGCAACTCGGGCAGGGCCCGGCGCAGGGCGGAGATCGCCTCGTCGAGCGTGCCGGGGTCGGCGGCGAGCCGGGAGTTCTGGGCCAGCGCCCGGCCCAGCGCCAGTTGCGCGTTGAAGCGCCGCTCGCCGGGCGGCGCCGAGCGTGCGGCCCGGCGGGCCAGGTCGAGGGCGGCGTCGGCGCCGGCGCCGGCGGAGTGGGCGGCGCCGTCCTGCAGCACGATGCTGAGCTCCGACTCGAGCACGCTGCGGTTGGGATGGTTCGCGGGCGTCGCGTCGAGCGCCGCCCGGTACGCGTCCACGGCCGCCTTCAGGTGGGCCGGATCGCCGTCCTGGCGGTGCAGGCGCGACATCGTCATGCCCCGGACGTGCTCGACGAGCCTGCGGTCGTCGTGGCCGGACGGGATGAGCGCGTCCGCCTCCGCGACGAGGCCGAGCGCGTCGTCGAGGACGGCCCGCTCGCCGGTCAGGTCGTGGACGGCGCACCGGACGAGAGCCAGCTGCACCTTCAGGTGGCCGGTGACCGGAAGGTCGGTCCGGGTCAGGTCGGCGAGCATGTCCGCGGAGCGGTCGAGGTCCCGGCGGTCGCCGCGCGCCGCGTAGCGGGCGTACAGGGCTCCGGTGAGGGTGAAGCGCAGCAGGTGGAGCCGGTCCTCGTCGTGACCGGGCGTGGTCAGGGCCCGGTCGGCCTGGGCGATGGCCGCCTCCAGCTCGTCCGGATCGGCGGTGATCGCCCTCATGACCCTGGCCGTGGCCCGGCTCACCTCGTCCTGCAGGTCCTCGCCCGAGCCCAGGTCGGCCTGGTCGCCGGTGACGGAGAAACGGGCGGTGCTCGTCGCCTGCAACTCCTCGCGCAGTTCCTGGTCGTCGGGCCGGTCCCGCAGGAGGGCGCGGACGCGGGCGGCGAGCTCGTCGACGTCCTCCAGACGCGCCCCCTGGGAGATGCGGCTCCACAGCAGGTTGCGCAGCACCTGGTCCGCGAACCGGTCGAGCGCGGGCAACCCCGGGCGCGGGTCGCCGAGGGCCCGGCGCAGGACGGTGATCGCGGCGTCCCGGTCGGCGGGCAGCCGGGTGGCGCCGAACCGGGCATACAGCGCCAAACCGTGCTGGAGCACGGCGAAGCGGCGGGCGGGCAGGTCCGCGGGCAGGTCGTCCGCCAGGGCGGCCCAGCCGGTGAGCAGGTCGTCGAGGTCCTCGGGGCGTTCCAGCATGGCGTAGTGGTTGCCGACGATCGTCAACCGGCCGATCTCGTACCGCCGGCGGTGCAGCCCTGTGTGGGGCAGGAGCGCGATCGCCTCGTCCATGGTCGCGATCGCCGTCCGGGCGAGCTCCGGCTCCCCGGCCTCCGTCGCCCGCACGCTCAGCACCACCGACAGCCTGTTCAGATCCGCCGCCCGGTCCAGGTCGGAGTCTCCGTCGGGACGGCCCAGGGCGACCGCCCGGCGGCACAGCTCCAGCGCGTCGGCGAGGTCGCCGGGCTCTCCCCCGCCCATCATGCGGCGTCTGGCGACGGTCAGCCCCAGCTTCGACAGCGCCGCGGCGGAGCCGGGCGCGAGGTCGGCCGCCTGCCGGTACCGGACGATCGCGGCGTCGATGTCGGCCGGGGCGGCGGTGAGGTCCCACTTCGCGACCAGCGCGTCAGCCGCGGCGATCAGGCCCGTGAGTCGTTCCCGCGCATCCGCGGGAGGATTCTCCAGCGCGGTCAGGCAGGCGGCGACGGCCTGGTCCAGGTCGTCCCGGGCGCCGGTGCGGCCGTGGCGCATCAGCAACGCCCTGCCGTACGGCGTGCCGCCCTGCCGGGCGTACAGGTCCACCGCCTGGTCGAGGGCTTCGAGGTCGTCCTCGCGTTCGAAGCGGGCCAGCAGCTCGTCCGGGTCGGGTTCCATGTCCGCTCAGAGCGGCCGGAGGAATCTCGGGATACCGGAGAGGGCCGTCCATCGTGGACGATGTGGCCATGACCGAGGACGAGGCGCGGGCGTACCTCTGCGCCGAACTTCCCTCCCTGCGGCGGGACGCCGCCGCCGGCGGCTGGTTGGCGGCCCTGGCCGACGCGCTGACCGTGCTCGACGAGGGCGGCACGGCCCGCGACGTGCTGACGCTGCTCGACCCCGCCACGGCCGACGAGGCCGAGGAGGCCGACGAGTGGCGCGGAGATCCGCAGCCGTATCTGCTGTTCGGCGCCGCCGGGCCCGAGCTGCGCGGCGTGTACGTCTGCCCCGACGGCTGGTGCCCCCGCCGGTCGGGTCGCGACGCCGCGAACCGGCCCCCCGTCTGCGACCTGCGCCGGCGGCCCATGCGTTTCACGGAGTCGTGACCGCCGTGCTCGACGGGCTGCTCACCGAGGTCGGCAAGAAGGCCACCGAACGCTGGCTGTCCCCGGCCTGGCCGCTCGGCCTCTGCTTCGCGGCGGCGGCCTGGTGCGCGGTCACCCTCGGCCATGCCCACGCCCTCGATCTGGGCCTGCTCGTCCGGCGCACCCGTGCCGACCTGACCCGGATCGGCCTCGATCCGGTGGCGCTGGTGACGGTGGGGGTCGTCGCGGTGCTGGCCGCCGCCGTGGCGGCGGGCCTGGCCCGGCTGGCGGTGGGCGCGGTCGAGCGGTTGTGGCTGCTGGAACGGCGCGGGCGCAGGCTCACCTGGCCCGGGCGTCGGCTCGCGCTGCTGGAGGAGCGGGTGCGGGCCGAGTACCACGGACTGCGGGTCTCCCTGGTGTGGCCCCGGTTGTGGTCGCTGCTGGAGGATCACCAGCGCGTGCCCGTACGCGAGGCCCGCGCGGCGCTCGACACCGCCGCGCTCACCGTGAGCTGGGGCCTGCTGTACGCGCTCCTCGGCTGCGCCTGGTGGCCCGGCGCCGTGGTCGCGGCGGGCCTGGTGACCGGCGGCTGGGCGGCCGGCCGGCGCCATGCCCACGCGTACGCGACCCTGGTGGAGAGCCTGGTGGACGTCCGCCAGCGTGACCTGGCCACGGCGCTGGGCGTGGAGCTGCCGCACGGTGTGATCACGGCGGAGGAGGCCGGCCAGATCAACGCCCGGCTGCACAAGGGCGGCCCCGACCTCCCGCCCCGCCGCCGCCGCCGCGAGTGAGGGCCCGACTCAGGGCGGCCGGGTGCGGCCCGTGCAGTTACGGCGAGCTCGGCGAACTGATGCGCGCTCCCTGGCTCTCGGCATTGGCCCGCTTGGAGCCGGTCTTCTTCGGCTCGGTCACCCGCGCTCCCCCCGCTCGACTACGGCGAGAGATCGAGGCACAACAGAGATCAGCTCTAAGCCCCAGAAGACCATCGCAAGGTCCACAGGTCGGTGCAGCTGGCGAAACCGTGCGGGGGCTTCTGGCTCAGGTGCTCGGCGAAGGGCGTTCGTGGTGGTGTGCCCTCGGGAGGCTGAGACCGGCTGCGGAAGAGGTCGTACCGTCAACTTGCCCGGTTGTCATGGGAGAACCGTTCCGGGCGGAACTCGGCGAGCGTCTCGTCCCTGCTCCCGCTGACGATCTCCGACGCCAGCAGCCGGCCGATCACCGGCCCGAGCGTGATGCCGCTGTGGGAGACGGCCTCGTAGTAGCCCGGCACGGACGGCACCGCTCCCACCGAGGGGTATCCGTCGCCCGGGATGGGTCGGTCGACCACCCGTGTCCCGACGACGCGGGAGTCCTCGAACCTGGGAACGACGTGCCGCGCCGACTCGTGGAGCAGCCGTTCGAGCGCCGCCGGATCTTCGCCGGTGTCGATGAGCGCGTCGACCTCGCGGCTGTGGAGGACCACCGAAGCGTCTCCGTCAGGACGGATCGCGACGCGGGGCGCGTGCATGGCCCGGCGGATCGGCACCTGAGCACACTCGATCCGGGTGACGAGGCCGGGCTCCCGGCGCATCGGCAAGTGCCGCGCGACGAGCCCGGCGACGTGGGCGGCGCCGGGTCCCGCGGCGTTCACGACCACGTCGACGTCGAGACGGCTGCCGTCGGACAGGGCGACGGTCCGTACGCTCCCGTCGGCGGCGGTGCCGATGTCATGGACCGTGGCGCCGAACCGGTGCTCGGCGCCGGCCGCGACGGCCTGGCCGACCAGGCGGCCGACGAGATGGCGTCCGTGCACCCAGGCTTCGTCGGGAAAGAACACGACCGGAACCTCGTCGGACACCGTGAGCGCGGGTTCGAGGCGGCGTGCCTCGGCTCCCGTGCGTACCTCGGCCCGGTAGCCCCAGCCGGCCAGCAGCCCGGCCGTTTCCAGGAGGCTCGCCTCCGTCGCGGGGTCGTCCGCCCAGCGCAGGTGGCCGTCGGGGTGCCACCATGGGTCCGGCCCGATGATCTCGGCAAGCTCGCGGTACGCCGCCATGCTCGCGACGTTCAGGTCGAAGTAGGACCTGCTCGCGGTCTTGGCACTGGCGTTGACCCACGAGAACGACCAGTCGGTGACCCCTTCACCCGGCCGGCCCGCATCGACGAAGACCACCTTGACGCCGTGCCGTGCCAAATTCCAGCCCACACAGGCTCCGAGAACGCCCACCCCGATGACAGCAACACATCCAGGCCGCTCCACGACCCGATTTTCTCACGAACATTCGTCTCCGGCCCCATGGCAAGCGTCATGGCTTTCTCTTTCTGCGGTGCGGATGTGGTGACCGGTGAAGCGCGGCATCGAGGCTGTCCGATTGATGGACGGTTCGTTATCGGCCGCCCCTTCTCCTTGGGCACTCAGATCGGCGGTTCCCTCAATTCCGGCGGCTGCGACCATTACCGCGCGACCTCGCCGGGTGACCACGCGGCTCTCCCGGCGACATCCGCAGCTGATGGACGGGCCCGGCGAACACACCGACGACACCGGTGAGCTCGCCGCCGTCGTACGCAGTTGGAAGGACCGGTTCGGCGCGGTGGTCGTCGGCTTCGCCGACCTGTACGTGAGCGTCGCCTCTCCGCCTGCGACGCTTCAGGAGGCTCTTCACGTCGCGACTGAGCACTTCGCCTTCTGCCCGGACAACATCACGGTCGCCGCCTACGTGGAACGCATCGTGGGACTCGACTCCCGGGATGGAGGGTGTGGGGGTGGGCCAGTTCGGCGTCCCATGTCTGCACAAGATCGGATACCGCGTCCCGATGGCGTGGACAAGGCAACAACCGAGAACAAGTGGACGACAGGCAGGGGCGCTGAGCTGCGTGTTCCTGCCGAGGCCGGAACCGGGTGACAGCCCTGGGCCCGAGGAGATGAACTGGCTCCGCCCCACCAGTACCGCGATCAAGTTTGTGTGGCGTGGCGAATCGGGGTTCCAGTCAATCCGTCAGCCACCAAGACTGGGCCCCTGCCTGCCGCCACCTGCGCGACGGGCAGGCGTTTCACGGCCTTCGGGCTTGCTCGGACCACTGACGAGGAGATCTCATGCTGAGAAGATTCATCCCGGCTGCTGTCGCTGCCATCTCCCTTGCCGGGCTGGCGTTCGCGTCACCCGCGAGCGCGGCAAGCCTTCCCGATCGCATGTATGGCTGCGGGCGGGGAGATTTCTGCATGTATTCGACAGAGGTCATCTCGGAAGCAACGAAGATCAGCATCGGCCGGGGCGAAGACTGGTCGGCCATCGGGGTGCTCTTCAGCCCGTACAAGAACGTCCGGTCCTTCTTCAACTACGGCTGGCCCGACACCGAGGACCACGTCGTGGTCTCGTACGTCAATTCGGTCGGCCAGAGCGGGTCGATGTGCGTTCACCGCGCCGAGGACGGTGACGTCGGGGCGGGACACGAGACCTACCCTCTGCCGGTGACGGTCATCAAGATCGACTGGGTCAACGGCGCCCAGGGTCCGTGCTGGGGGTAGTCCGCATCCGCCGGGAATCCGGCGGACCGGGTCCGGTCTGACGCCACGGGGCCGTCGGACCGGACCGCCCGGGGGTTGTGCGTCCAGGACCGGTCGGGGGTTGTGCGTCCAGGACCGGTCGGGTCGGTCCTCGGGTGGATTCACCAGCAGCCGGCGAACCCGTCCGCGAAGCTGGTGTTGATCCGGAAGGTGCCGGGCCGAGGTTGCCCTCCATGTCCGCGCCCTAGGAAACGATCCGGGAGCTCGGCGCGGACCCGGACACCACGTCGCGGACGAGGCTCGGGGGCTCTTCCGTTGGCGTTGCGCGCCGCTCGGGGTGGGATGGCCAAGACGAAAGAGCGGTCCCGAGGACTGCCCGCGCCCTTGCCGAAAAGGGGGCGACCATGGCCGCCAAGACGGCGGGGTCCAGCTCGTCCTGCACCTCGGGCGGGCTGTCGCAAGCACCGACCGCGCCGCCCTCATCCTCGGCTTTCTCACCGAACACCTCACGGACACCCTTCTGGACCAGCTCGCCCACGTGGGGCTGCCTCCAGGGGCTGGGGGCCGGCGACCGTCACCGCGAAGCGTCCGATGGAGGGGTGACGACCAGACCTTCCTGGGCCCCTCGGGCAGCGTCAGCGCCGACCGGGCTCATCACCTGCGGTGGGCGCGGCCCTTGCCGCCACCCGAACCACGACGCCCAGCGTTCAATGCCGGTTGGTGTTGTCCACGACGAGACGGCCCAGCCGCTGTCGGGCGTGGCGTAGGCGTGTTCCGGCGGCACCCCGTACGGCGTCGCCTCCATCGGTCCTGCACGTGGCGGTCAGGGCGGCGTCCGAGTTGTCGTACGCGGGACTGCCGAAGGCGGCGCGGCGCCGGTGCTGTCCGCTACGAAGCCGCCATCCCCATCGCTGCCGTCAGCGACTGGCTCGTCATTCTTTGACCGTGGGATACGTGGTGGTAACGCCGCTGTCGGCGTCGTAGGAGTCGGAGAGTTCGATCGTCGATGGGTTCAGGTCGCGGACCGCGTGTCTGCACTCGATCTCGAAGGCGATCTCGGTAGGAGTGCTTCCGACTTCCTTGAGGTAGAGCTCCAGTCGCTGGTTCAACTGATCTGTCTCATCAATGTCGTACAAGGTGACGAGGCCGCCTGCGACGAGGGCGTCGAGCGAATCCGTAACTGGCGTGAATCCGCGGAGCATTTCGCAGTCGATCATCGCCAGGTCCGTGGAGGGCTGCGACGAGTTGAGAAGGCGGGCAGTGATGTACAGGGTCACTCTCTCCCCCTTCTCTGCTGTGTCGTCCGGTCCGGGCAGCTGCCACGGCTTGCCGTCCTGGGCGAGACACTTGGCCTGGACGCTGAATCCCTGAACTGTCTGAGTCATTGACGCCTCGTCACTTCCTGTGGTTGCTGACATTCCCGCGTTCAGTGCTCGGCGTCATGGGCGATCGACAGTCTCGGATCGACCATGCGCTCGTTGCGCGGATGGTGAACGTGGAAGTCCGGCATCGGCACCGCGGGCCCCTGGCCGAACACGCCGGCCATGTAATCCACCAGGTCTTTGCATTTGTCGGGATCGAACACCTCGTGGTCGTTCTCCTCGACGGTGCCCCCGATGACGACGCGGTCATGGCGCGGGAACATGTACCCGCTCTGCCCGTACAGGTATTCCAGGTTCACCTGCGGCCGCAACATCGCGAGCTGTCCTCGGTACGAGATCATGTTGTTGTCGTTCCACAATTCCTTCGCGCCGAGGCCAGTGCAGTTGATGATGACTTTTTGCGTCAGGGACGTGAGCACGTCCGTGCTGTTGATGAATCTCCGGCTCACGAACATGACGCCGCGCGCCCTCAGGTCGCGTTCCAGCCTGGGAATGAGGATCGGCGGTTCGACGAGCAACGTCCGGTACCTGTATCCGGAGGTGGTGTGTCCTTGGAACGGCAGGCGCGGGAGATATTCGCGCGGCGGCAGCAGTCCCGGCACGAGTTCATGCACGACGTCGATGCCCGAGGTGGGGCGGACGCTGTAGTTGTCGACCTCGGACACGCCGAAGCCCTTGCCGATGCTGGCCTTGAACATCGTGTAGGCGGTCGCGAGGATGTACTGGAACTCCTGCACCTTGGCGAAGTCCTTGGAATACTCCAGGATCGACGCGGCCCATTGGCCGCCGGCCTTGTACGACGTGGTCTCGACCGGCTTGCGGTCGGAATAGATCGTGACGTTCAGCCCGAGGTCGAGCAGCAGGGTCGCGGCGGTCATTCCCATGACGCCCGCGCCGATCACCGCGATCTCCCTTTCGATGACCTTGGTGTCGACCTGACGTTTGAGGACCATGTCCCGCACCGCGGCGGCGCAGCCCCAGCTCAGCGTGATGCCTCCACCGCCGTGGCCGTAGTTGTGGATGACGAACTTGTCGCCGAGCTCCTCGCCGCCGAGCCGATAGGAGTTCTTGCGGTAGGGCCTCAGACCCGCGACGCACGCGCCCGGCTGATGGGGGTCGAAGGTGAAGTCCGGAGTGGGCAGGTTGGAAGGTGTGCTCACTCCACGCTCGTCCAGCAGCATGTCGGGCTCCGGTGATCAGATGCTTGGCCATCGGTACGCATACCCGTGCAGGCGTCCGGCCCTTCCCCGGACTCCAACGCTTGACCGGTTTCTGGACGACTGTTTCCAAGGCGGCGACGACGTCCGGCCGTGCCGCACATGGACGTCTTGACCTGCGGAAATACCCGTCCTGAGTAAGGTCAAGGCACGGCTCCCGCGCGTTCGCCCGGCCGGCCGCGCGGGTAGGCGTCCCAAGCGGCCGGACGATCCGCGCCTGTCCCTTCCGACTGATCTGCCGTACGGCGGGCATGCCCAGGAGCGTCATCGTGCCCTTCACCGTTGCCGACTACATACTCAAGCGGCTGAGCCAGCAACAGGTCGACACCCTGTTCGGTGTGCCCGCCGCATATGGTGCCCCGCTGTTCGACGCGGTGGGCGCGCACCACATCACGCCGGTCGTGACGGCCACCGACCTCGAAGCGGGATACGCGGCCGACGGTTACGCGCGTACGAAGGGCCTCGGCGCCGCCGCGGTGGCCAACGGCGTCGGCATGCTCAGCATGATCAACGCCATCGCCGGCGCGTTCGTCGAGCGCAGCCCGGTCGTCGTCGTGAACGGCGGCCCGAGCGCCGCGAACCGGGCCAACCTGAAGAACCTGGACGTCCTGTTCTCGCACTCGACCGGCCAGCCCGACGGAGACCTCAACGCCTACCGGCTGGTCACCGCGAGCGCCGCCCGCGCCGAGCAGGCCGCCGACGTGCCCGCCCTGGTCGACAGCGCGATCTCGACGGCGATCAGGAAGAAACGGCCGGTCTACATCGAGATCGATCGGACCATCTGGACGGCGGCCTGTACGCCCCCGGCCGGCGCGCTGCCCGTCACCAATCCGGCGGCGGGCACGGAGCAGCAGCTCGCCACCACGATCGTGGGCCTCGTGCGCGCCGCCACGAAACCCGTGCTCCTGCTGGGCGTCGAGGTCCAGCGTTACGGACTGGCCGACAAGGTCGCCGCCCTGATCGCCAAGCTCGGTGTCCGCTGGTCGACCCAGGTGCTGGCCAAATCGGTGCTGTCCGAACAGGACGACGGCTGGGTCGGGGTCTTCGCCCCGCCGAGCAGCCAGCCCCCCGAGGTCCGGGACGCGGACCTGATCGTGATGCTCGGCTGCGTCTTCCCCGGCAGCTACGCCACGTTCATCCGGGACAACACCGACCACATCGTCACCGCCTACGACGGCAAGGTGAAGATCAAGAACGGGAGCAAGCAGAACGCGGACATCACCGCCCTGGTGACCGCACTCGTGGCCGAGGCGGCGAAGGAGGCGCCGGTTCCCATCTCCGCGGCCGTCGACCCGGCCCCGCCCGTCGCCACCGGCCCGCTGACCTACGCCCAGGTGTTCGACCGCGTCGGTGTCGCCCTGGAAGCCTCATGGCTGGCGATGCCGGACACGTTCCTCGGCGGCGCCTCGGCGGCGAACCTGCCGGTCAAAGGCCGCGACGGGTTCCTGAGCAGCGCCGTGTGGGCCTCCATCGGCCATTCCGTGGCCGCTGCCGTCGGCGCGTCCTTCGGGTCGAGCAGGCGTCCCCTGGTCATCTGCGGCGACGGCGGCTTCCACATGACCGCCCAGGCACTGTCCACGTTCGTACGCTATGACCGCAACCCCGTCGTCGTGGTCATCGACAACGGCATCTACGGCCTGGAGCAGTACCTCATCGACTCGGACTACTTCACCAACCCCGGCGTGACGCCGAAGCCCTACGTCCTGCTCAACCAATGGGACTTCGTCAAGTTCGCCAACGCTCTGGGCGTGCGGTCCACGTACTCCGTGGACACCGCGGCGGAGCTCGACCAGGCGCTCGCCACCGTGAAGACGTCGCCCAGCGCCCCGGCGCTGATCGTCGCGAAGGTCGACTCGCGCGGCCTGCCTGCAGTGCTGCCCTGAACCACCGTCCGAACCCACCTCCTGACGCAATGAGGGACGCGTCGCCGCAAAGCGCCGCGAGGACGCTCCGGGCGCCCTGCGGCGGCCGCCTCACCCTGGACCGTCTGGCGTGCTGTGAAGGAACCGTTCGGGATCGAGGCGAGGGACGGCCTTGGGATGACCTGGAAGGTCGCCGTCCGAGGTTGATCAGCATTGGGTTAGGTTGGTCGAGATGATGACATATATGGATTTTCCGGCGGAGCTGGTGACCGAGCGGCTGCGGTTGCGGCGGTGGGTGCCGTCGGACGCGGAGGAGTTCCGCGGGTTGTGGTTTGAGCGGGACCCGCGAGTGCCGGCGGCCCGGCGGATCGACGCCGAGGGACGACCGACGGTCGAGGACGTCCGCAGCTGGCTCATTGACAATCCGCTGACGGCGGCTCCTGGGCTCGGGTTGCTGGCCATAGAGCTGCGCGACACCGGTGAGTTCATCGGGTATTGCGGATTGACCGTCGGCCAGGGATCGTTCGACGAACCTGAGATCGCGTACGAGCTGGCACAACGAGCTCACGGCCATGGTTATGCGACAGAAGCCGCCCGAGCGGTCCTGGAAGCCGCGATTCGAACAGGGCGTCGCCGCCTCTGGGCCACTGTGCGGGAGTGGAACACACCCTCGTTCCGCGTCCTTGAGAAACTCGGCTTCCACCGAAGCGACCGCATCGACGAGGACGTCGAACACGGTAACTCGATCTGGATGACGCGCGTACTCGACCCGCGCTAGAGACGCGAGCATCGGCCACCAGATCACGCAGCTCGCACAGGTGGCCACCGCCGAAGTCCTCGACGGGACGCAAAGGGTGGGAGTTCCCGGGTCGGCCACCCGACACATCACGCGTCAGGTGAGGGGCTTAAACTGCACGCCGTGTTCCCTCCAGTGAAGATCATCGCCGATGGATTGGTGATTCGTGAGTTCGGGCCGCAGGATGCCGTGCCTGTGGCGGCCTTCGTGGCCTCCGGGGATCGAACGGCGCTGCCCCCCGGCTCCCCGGAGATGGTCGCCGACGTGCACGGGTGGCTGACCGACACCGTGCACCGGCGACGGCTGGACGGCGAGGGCGTACACCTGGCGATCGTGGAGCAGGCCACCGGCGAGATCGTCGGCAGTATCGGGTTGCGCGACACCGACTGGGAGGTCGGCCGCACCGAGATCGGTTACGGAATTCAGACAGGTCAGCGAGGTCGCGGCTATGCGACCGAGGCCGCGCGCGCGGTCGGACGGTGGGCGCTTGTCAACGGTGGGATACGGCGTGTTCAGTTGCGCTCCCGCATCGACAACGCCGCTTCCCTACGGGTGGCCGAGAAAGCCGGATACCAGCGGGAGGGCACCGTGCGGATCGCTGAGCGGGACGGGGGCGAGGCTTATGACCTGGCAGTCTTCTCGATGATTGCCACATGAGCAGCCGCAGAGGCTGACGAAGCCGCCGCTCGTGATCCGGGCGGAGCTTCATCGACCAGCGCGCGTCCCGTACAAGGCGGGCCGCGGGCTGGGTGGCGGGCGAATCGCTGGTGGTCAACCCGGTGTGGGTGGTCCTTCTCGAGATCGCCGCACCATGGGGCGAGAAGTGAATCCCTAGGCCAGGCAGGTGCTGCTCTGGTTGCCCGGCCTGGCGTCGCGGATGACGACGTGACCGGGTCCGTCTGCTGCGGTGCAGTCCGTGCCGTGGGCGTCGATGGTGCCGAGGTCGGCGGGAAAGGCAGCGCTGGGCGGGAGGTTGCGGGCGTCGATGGTGAAGGTGATGCGAGTCCCGCTTCCGGCCCGCGGGTCGACTCTCTGCACGGGGCTGAGAGGGCGCAGGCCGGCGAGTTCTTGGCGGAAACCTCGGCCGTTGTTCCACATTTCGACCGTTGTCGATGTGCAGAGGGTTGCGATGGCTGCCAAGAGCCACCACTCGGGGCCGAGTAGGGAGTCGAAGTAGCCGAGGGGCGGGGAGGCTGACCACGAGTGCCGCTGGTCGATGGCCACGGTGAAGCAGAGGTCTCCGAGGACAACGATCTCCGAGGTCAGCCAGTGATTTCCGGCGACTCGCGGTGCTGGGTGCAGTGCGTGCCGCGTCACAGCCGACAGCAACAAGGCCGGCAGCCTGGGGTCGTCCAGTTCTACCCCGAAGTACATGCCCGGCCGTTCGAGGACGGCGGCGTCGAACTCGAGCACGGTGATATCGGCCGCGCTGTACCTCCGCGCTTGTGAGGCGCCGGGCTGGTCATCAAAGCTCACGGTTCTCCCTGCGGGCGCGCTGCCAGGCCGTCTCGAAGTCTTCGCTGCTGATCTCCTGGTCCTTCAGTTCTGGGCCGAAGAGGTCCACGACGGGCGGGTTGAACGGCCAGTCTTCTGGATCGTTCTTGAAGACGTCCCGGTAGACGATGGTTCGATCAGCAAGCGCTCCGAAGCCGGGCAGGTGAACGTCTCCAGGACCTCACGAGCCGAACGGGCCGGCGAGGGCCACTGCGATGCCCGCGGTGTGGGTGACCCCGATGGCTTCGGAGCTTCGAGGACGACGGACACGAAACCGGCCGTCACGTAGCGGTTCGATCGACGGCGCCTGGACCGACCACGGGTAACTCGTGCAGCTGCTGAACAGCATCGTGAAATGGCTGGTGAAGGGATAGAGCTGCCGGAGTTTCGGTTCCGCGCCGGCAGCCTCGATCAGAGCCACGATGCCCGGGTAGGCGTTGCCGGGGTGCAGGGCTTCATGCCGCTCGTGATGCCAGCGCCAGACGAGCAGCAACTGCTGCCAGCGCGCCTCGACGGTCTCCGCGGGGCCGAGCCTGCGGGCAGCAGCGAGATCGGGAAGCTCTGGCCTCGGCGGGATCCGAGGTATCCGACCGGAGGTGCCGGAGTTCATCGTCATGGTGTGTCGCCGGCTTTCAGCTGTGGATCGGGAAGGATGCCTGGAACGCCAGTCGTTCGTCGGCTCGCTCGCCGATGTGAGAGAGGATCTCGTCGAGCGCGATGAACTCCTCCCACGTTGCTCGGCCGGTGGCCTCGGACAGGCGGGCCACGATGAGGTCCTCCAGGTCCGGGACGCGTTTGTTCTTCCAGACCTTGTCGGCGAGGCTGACAAGAAGGTCTTCCAGGCCGGCATCCTGCCGCGTCCAGGATGCGTGCGTCGCGGCGAAGCGGGCGTGCTCCGGGTTGACGCCGCGGCCGAGCAGAAGGGCTTGCCCCGCTTCCTCATGCGCCGACCCAGGGCCGGAGAGCTCGCCGAGATGGACGGCCTTTCCTACGTCGTGCGTCGCGGCCCCGAACAGCACCGCCTCACGGTCGAAGATCAAGGAGGGACGGTGCTTCTCCAACCAGGCGACCAGTTGGTACCCGACATCGTGCACGGCCCGCAGGTGGGCCACCAGTCGCAGCGGGCTTCCCACGTCGGACAGCAGCTCCGCGATGTGTTCTGGCAGAGGGATCAGCGGAGGGTCGACTGCGCCACTCGTGGCCCTCGACATGGCGGCGTCCATCGTCACCTCGCCAGGGTACTGATCGCGCCTCCTCCGGGGACGTCGTGAGAGTGGAGGTCCTTGGCCTGGTGGCCAGTAGAGCAGCTGGGGCCCGTGTTGCCATCGGGATCGGGGCCGAATTCCGTCGAGAAAGATCTGGGCGATGGGTGCGGAGCGTTAGCCGCTGGTGTCCGCGTTGGTGTGTCGGCTCGCTGACGACCGGCGTACCGGAAATTCTGCAAAGAAATCCGGGAGGCGGTGTCGGATCGGGGCGGTGGCGTTCGTAGCAGGGGTGAGGCCCCCCGCAGGGGGACGGCGCCAAGGCGAAGGGACCACGACATGAAGCTGACGACCATGACTCAGGTCACCATCGACGGAGTGATGCAGGGAAACGGCGCCGCGTCGGATGACCGCGGGAACGGATTCGAGCGCGGCGGATGGGCCCGGGGGAAGGGTGACGACGAGACCAGGTCGTTCATCACGCAGGCATTTCAGCGCGCCGAGGCGTTCCTGTTCGGCCGGCGCACGTATGAGCTGTTCACCGGCTCCTGGGGGCAATCGACCAGATGCGTGCACATCCCATCGGCGTGGCCTTGAACGAGGCGCCCAAGTACGTTGCCTCGACCACGCTCACCGCCCCGCGTTGGCGGGACACGACCGTTCTCCGCGGTGACCTCGCGGCGGCCATCAGTGAGCTGAAGGCCAGGCCCGGGGGTGAGCTGCAGGTGCACGGCAGTGGCATCCTGATCCAGTGGCTGCTGGAGAACGACCTGGTCGACGAAATGACTCTGATCACCGTCCCGGTGGTCGTCGGCCAGGGCGCGCGGTTGTTCCCCGACGCGGGCCCGGATCTTGCGCTCGACCTGGTCGAATCGCGGGTCGACACCAAGGGTGTGTCGATCCAGGTCTACCGGCCGGCTGGGCGCCCGCGGTATGCGACGGTCTGAAGTCCCTGGCCACCGGACCACGCTGTCTTGACGTCACAGGAGTTGATCTTCAAATGCGGTACCTGGTTTCCGTGATCGATGACAAGAGCGATCCTGGCAGCACGGACAGACGGCCCGCCATCAGCGCGTTCAACGAACGGCTGATCGCCGAGGGCTACTGGGTCTTCTCGGGCGGACTCGCCGACACCGACGCGGCCACGGTCATCGACAACCGGGGCGAGCAGGCGGTGTTCAGCGATGGGCCTTTCGTGGAGTCGAAGGAGTATCTCGCCGGCATCTGGGTGTGGGAGGCCCCCGATCTGGATGTGGCGCTCAAGCTCGCCGCCGAGGCATCGAAGGTCTGCGATCGGAAGATCGAGGTGCGGCCGTTCCTGTGAGCAGCGGTGGCCGGCCGACGGTATACCCCCAACCCCGGCGCCTGGCTGACCACCGCCGCCAACCGCAAGGCCATCGACCGGCTCCGGCTGATCTTCACCTGCTGCCACCCGGCGCCGGCGATGCAGACCCGCGTCGCTGACCCTGCGCGTGGTCGGCGGCCTGACCCTGCCCGAGCTCGCCCGCGCCTACGTGGTGGCCGAGACCGCCATGGAGCGGCGCATCACCCGCGCGGAAGCCTTGTCGCTGCCGGGGATGGTGCCGGCGCTGCCGTGGAACAGGTCGGTGTTGGCGGAGTTCCAGTTCTCCACCACCTGCGGCCCTCGTGGATCTCGCGGCGCAGCTCGCCCTGTAGGTGGGGTGCTCGGGCCGCCGCGGGTGATAACGGTCAGCTGCTTGAAGGACTGCCAGGCATGTTCGGCAAGTAAGGGGAAGGCCCGGAGGTGCCGGGGCATGCTGGAGGCATGAGGGATGATCAGATAGCCGCTGCTGTCCGTGTGCTGATCAATCAGTACGACCCCGAAGGTCTGTTGGGCATGGGGGCTCCCAAGGACGAGTACGGCCCTGAAGTGCATGATCTGACCGCTCTGGTGTGCGGCGAGGAAGAGATCACAGCCGAGGCTGTGGGCGCGGTCTGGAACCGATGGTTCAACGAGGTCTCCGAGTGGAGCACCCGGAAGCCTGAGCAGGTCAATGAGGTTGCGGCCGCACTGGAGAGGCTTCGTGGCCGGCGACAGCGCTCGAACCTGCCCTGATTACCGGGCTCAGGATCGCCGGCTCGGCGAACGGGTCGTCAACTGCCGCTCGGGGTGGGTCCCCTGATGCGCGAACTGGTTGGTCAGGCCGCCGAGGTGTTGGGGTGGCCCTGAGGAGTCTGGGTGCAGAGATCGGCGATAGCGATGATCATGGGCTGTCATCGCAGCTGCCGTCCGCGGTCGGCCGTTGACGCCCGTTCCGTCAGTTGCCTGTGCAGGACACTCACCGTCCGACGTGCGTAGGGTCCCGCATGGCACGGCGGTGTCTACGCCTTTGGTGTCGCAGGGCGCGGTCGTGGTGGAGGTCTCCCAGGGCGGTCAGGACGAAGACCGCGGGGCCGAATCCGCCGTCGGATCGCTGGTGGGTGAGCAGGTAGCCGATCGCGCGGCCGGGACAGGTAGCCGCGCCCAGCTGCGGAGCCGAGGCCGGCCGCGACCGCAAGTTCTGAGCACGGCACTCAGCCGTTACCACGAGCCGAAGCAGGTTCCGTGGCGGCAGTGCGCCTCCACGGAACCTGCTTCGGCTCATGAAGAGCTACAGAAAGGAGCTGACAAGTTCGGCGAGCTCCTCCGGCGTCACGATGCGCACTCCCAGGCTCTCGGCCTTGGCCCGCTTGGAGCCGGCCTTCTCGCCGGCCACCAGCAGCGACGTCTTGGCCGAGACGCTGGAGGACGCCTTGCCGCCGGCGCGCTCGATCAGCTCGTTCATCTCGTTGCGGCTCAACGCCTCCAGCGTGCCGCTCATCGCGCCGGTCACCACGACCGACATCCCGGCCAGCGGCAGCCCGGACCCGCCGCCGGTCTCCGGGGAGCCGGGCTCGGCGGGGGGCGTCCAGCCCGGCTCGGCCATGTTCACGCCCGCCTGGACCAGCTTGTCGATCAGCGGCCCGACCTCGACCAGCTCGGCCACCACGACCGGAGCCTTCTCCGGGCCGATGCCCTCGACCGCCTGGATCGCCGCGGCGTCGGCGGCCCGGATGGCCTCCATCGAACCGAAGTGGCGGGCGATGCGGCGGCTCATCGACCGGCCGGTGCCGCGGACGCCGAGCGCCGCGAACACCCGGCTCAGCGGCCGCCCCTTGACCTGCTCGAAGGCGGCCAGCAGGTTGTCGGTGCTGGTCTCGCCCATGCGGTCCAGGCTGAGCAGCTGCTCGCGGGTGAGGAAGAACAGGTCGGCGAAGTCGGCGATCAGACCGGCGTCCAGCAGCTGCTTGATGCGGTTCTCGGCCAGGCCCTCGATGTCGAGCTGGTCGCGTCCGGCGGCGTAGACGATGGAGGCGATCGCCCGGCAGGCCCGCCCGCGCACGCACCGCCACCGTTCCTGCGAGCTGTCGATGGCGTCGCCGCAGGACGGGCAGACCTGCGGGATCGGGATCGGCCGCTCCTCGCCGGTGCGCAGGTGCACCACCGGCGACTCCACGCGCGGGATCACGTCGCCCGCCTTGTAGACGACCACGCTGTCGCCCAGCATCAGGCCGCGCCGGGTGATGTCGGCGACGTTGTGCAGCGTGGCGTAGGTGACGACGCTGCCGTCGAGCTCGACCGGCTCCAGCACGGCGCGCGGGGCGATGATCCCGGTGCGGCCGGTGTTCCACTCCACGCCGACCAGCTTGGTGATCTTCTCGGTGGCGGGCAGCTTGTAGGCGGTCGCCCAGCGCGGCGCGCGCGAGCTGAACCCGGCCTCGGCCTGGTCGGAGGCCAGGTCACACTTGATCACGATGCCGTCGATGCCGAACGGCAGCCCGGCGCGGGCCGCGGCGATCTCGCCGACGCGTTCCTGCACCCGCTCCAGAGTGTCGGTGACGATCCCGGCGACCGCGGTGGCGGCCGTGGTCTGCACGCCCTGCCCGGCCACCCACTCCATGACCTGGCTGTGCGGCAGCTCGCGCAGCCGTACCGCCAGGTCGGAGTCGTCGCCCGGCGCGGGCAGCGCGCCGTAGCCGAAGAACGTCAGCTCGCACACGTACGGCCGGTCCTGGGCGCGCAGCGTGCCGGCGGCGGCGCTGCGCGGGTTGGCGAACGTGGTGCCGTCGTGCGCCGAGCGCTTGGCGCATGCCTCCTCGAACTGCGACGTCGTCATCATGACCTCGCCGCGCAGCTCCACCGTGACCGGCTCGGCCAGCCGCTCGGGCAGGCCGACGATGGTGCCGATGGCGTGCGAGACGTCCTCGCCCGCGGTGCCGTCGCCCCGGGTGACGAGCTGGGCCAGCCGGCCGCCGCGGTAGCGGGCCGAGATGGCCAGGCCGTCGAGCTTGGGCTCGACGCTCCACGCGGTGACCGGACGGCCGAGCCTGCGCTCGACCGAGGCGGCCCAGTCGGCGAGCTGCTCGGCGCCGAACACGTTGTCCAGGCTGAGCATCGGCACGGTGTGCGGCACGTCCCCCACGACCGCGCCGCCCGCGACCTTGCCCGTCGGCGAGGTCGGCAGCACCTGCTCGGGATGGGCCTCCTCGTACGCCTGGATGCCGCGCACCAGCCGGTCGTAGGCGTCGTCGTCGAGGGTGGAGGTGCCGTCGGCGTAGTAGGCGGCGGCGGAGTCCACGGCGAGCTGCACGGCCTCGGCGTAGGCCGTGTCATCAGCGAGGACGGTAAAAGGGGGCGTCTCGGTCATAGCACTACAATGCCGGTAGCCACCGACAATCCGGACCCCCTGCCACTTCCAGTCGGCGGCGGTCCGACGAGTCACTCGCCGACGATGTCACCGCGATGCTTGCCTGGCTGTCGTCGTGAGGTGAACGCGCTCAGCCGGAAGGTCCCAAGGAGGAACGTGCGCAGGTCCTCGCTGCCTGTAGGCGCCTCGACGAACGCGGTCAGCGCTGCAAGCATCACCTCCGCCTTGGTCGGGAGACCGGTGGCACGGGTTACGTCGTGGACGCCAGGAATGAGCAGGCCACACGCGGCTTCCTCGACCGGATCGGTACGGTTGACAACGTGGTGCTCAGCATCAGCGGGCGCGGCCAGGCTGCCGGGCCGCTCTCCGCGATCACCGCGGACGCGCTGCGCCAGGCCGTTGCAGACAAGCTGATCCCGCACTTCCTGACCGCGAAGGCAGCGGCGACGGCACTGTCGGAGCATGGCTCGATCACTTTCGTCGCCGCTGCCTCGGCCGCGTGGTGGACACCGAGTGGTGTTCGTCATCGGCAACACCTTCACCACGGGCACGGTCCTCATCGACGACGGCGGAGGCAAGCTGAAGGCGTGAGGATGATCCCGGTCACCGGTCCCGGGTGAGCCGGCCAACCGGCTCCCCCGGGCCGGACCCTGCGACGACCTCACCCGCCAAGTAGCTTTGCGGTAGGTCGCGGTAGCGGTTCATGATTGGTACGAGTCGGGCCTACCGCCCGTCGTGCCGGCTCGAAGTCCGACCGTTTTCCCCGGAAGCGCGTCCGAGTCCGACCGGACACAGCAAGCGGCATGAACGGGAAGCCATGGCAGTGGAGTTCGCGATCGGTGAGTACATCCTGGTGCAGGACGGGAGGACCTTCGAAATCTTCCATTGCCTGACTGAGTCCAGGCGATACCATGTGGCGTTCCTCGGCGTGGACGCGAAGCCACACGGTGACGGCTTCAAGGTCACGATCGGTACCCGGTACAAGGACCGGATCGTCAACGGGGTGCCGCTGAAGATGGATCAGCAACAGTTCGCGCGTTTCCAGGACTTCATGGCCGCGGCCATCGCAGCGCGCGACGGCACGAACGCCCCATAGCCGGCTACCGGGGCGTCTGGCGCTGCCGGGCTCGCCCAGCTGCGGAGCTGATCGACCCCGGATTGTCGGTCAAGAGGACGAACTCCCGATACGCGCGGACGAGTTACAAGGTTCTCCTGCCCGTACTCGTGATCAGTGCGTCGAGAGCGGCTCGGCCCTCTTCGGCGCGATGCGGGATCAGCAGGAGGGTATGGGCTCGTTCCAGCCGAGCGTCGATGCCCTCCCACTGGGCGACCGAGGCCGCCAGCGCGTCCGGGTCCGCGTGGAGCCTGCCGCCGGCGCGAGCCAGGCATGCCGAGGCCCAGTGGTTCTCGCCGGCTGTCAGCAGCGCGACCGCGAGCCGGTCCGGGGCGTCGGGCAGCCCGGCGACGACCGCGAGCTCGGCTCCCGCCGCCTGCGCGTACGCCGCGTAACGTCCCATCGAGAACGTGCCGAACGCCCGCTCCACCAGGGCGGCGGCGTCGCTCAGGTCCCCGGATTGCAGCGCGGCCCGGGCATCGACGAACGCGCCGAAGGAAGTCAGCCCGGCCTGCGCGTGGTCGACCACCACGCCGGCCCTGTGACGCCAGAGCCGGAAACGGCCCTGGTCGTCGAGAAGTCCATGGGCGAGCGCCATGGCCGACACGGAAGGCAGCAGCCATCCGGCCGGCGGCCGGCCGGCTCGTTCCCAGCCCTCCCACATCCGTTCGCCGTAGCGCAGGGCCGCGCCGAGATCTCCGGTGAGGACGAGCGCGGGGATCAGTCTGCTGGCCGAGATGTAGGGGTGGTCCCCGACGAGGTCGTCGGCCATCATGAGCCGACCGGCGCTGATCGCCGCGGGCAGATCTCCCGCGACGATCGCGTCGGTGCAGGCCACGTGCAGGGTGTCCACGATCTCGATGGCCGAACGCGGGTCGTCGCGGTCCATCTCCGACAGCAGTGCCAGCCGCTCCTCGGCGTACCGCCGGGCTTCGCGATGCCGGCCGGCCCGTACGGCGGCGGTCGTCACCGCGTCGAGCCCCGCGCTGATGAGCACGGCGTCGCCCGTCGTCCGCGCGACGGCGAGCGCGCGGGCGGCCAGGACCGGGTCCGGGTCGAAGGCGCCCGGCCGCTCGGTCCAGGCCGCCGCCGCGGCGAGGGCCGCCGCCACGGTCGGGTCGCCGGGGTCTCCGGCCTCGACCGCCTCGGTGAGATGACGGCGAAGCCGCTCGCCGGGAATGCCCTCGGGGAAGGAGGCGAGAAACCTCGCCGCTGTCTCCACCGCACGGGCCAGCGCGACCGCGCGGCCGTTCTCGTCGCCCGCGGCGTGGGCCTGCGCCGCCGAGGCGAGCAGCAGGTCGAACGCGTATTGCCCGGAGATGTTGTCCAGGGAGCAGTCGGCCGCGTGCCGCAGGTCTTCGGCCGCTTCGGCGGGACCGGGCGCTCGTTCGGCTGCCTGCCGGTAGTGGCCTTGGGCCTCGGCCAGGAATCGGCGGGCGAAGGCGAGGTGACCCAGCGAGCGGGCCAGCCGGTGCGCCGCACCACCCGGTCCGGGCGGTGCGGCGGCCAGCGCCGCACGCAGATCGTCTGAGACCTCGTCGAACTCCCGCCGCCAGACCTCGGCGCCGTCCTTCTGGCTGTCTTCGAACGGCGCCGCCGCCCCGGCGCCGTTCTGTCCGGCGGCGATCAGCCGCTCCCGCACCGCCGTCGCGGTACCGGCGGCCCACAGCAGATGGAGTTCCCGAGCCGCGTCGTACTCGCCGGAGTCTCGTAACAGGTCCTCGACGAAGGCTCTGACGGTCTGCAGGAGCCGCCATCGGCTCGCCGTTCCCGGGGCGCGTACGACGAGACTCTTGTCGACGAGCCGCCCCAGCACATGGCTCACGGCGCCGGATGGGCGGCCGGCGGCGAGCGCCGTCACGGCGGCCAGGTCGAACCCGCCGCAGAACACCGACAGTCGTCGGAACAGCGCCTGCTCCTCCTCGTCGAGCAGGTCGTGACTCCATTCGAGCACCGCGCGCAGGGACCGGTGCCGCCGGTCGGCTGCCCGTCCTCCGGTGAGCAGCCTCAGCGCGTCGTCGAGCGCGACGAACAGCCCGGCAAGCCCCAAAGAGGCGCTGCGGGCCGCGGCGAGCTCGATGGCCAGAGGAATCCCGTCGAGCCGGGCGCAGATCTCCGTCAGCTGGGCCAGGTCGGCGTCGAACTCCGGATCGGCCGCGGTGGCCCGGTCGAGGAAGAGCGCCTCCGCGTCGGAGGCCAGAGGCAGCGGGCCGATCGGCACGGTTCGTTCGCCGGGCACGCCGAGGCGCTCGCGGCTCGTCACGAGGATCCGGGTGCCCGGACAGGCTGCCAGCATTCGCTCCGCGAAGCCGGCGGCGGTGTCCAGCACATGCTCGCAGTTGTCGAGGACGAGCAGCGCCCGATCGCGGCGAAGCCGTTCGACGACGGCATCCTCCAACGGCTGCTGGGCGCGCTCACCGACCCCGAGCACCTTGGCCGTCGCCTGCGCGACGAACCCGTCCCGTACGGGAACCAGATCCACGAACGCCCCGCCGGCCGGGTACGTGGAGCAGATCTCTGCCGCGAGGCGGCTCTTGCCCGCGCCGCCGGGACCCAGCAGGGTGACCAGCCGGGAGGCGCCGAATGCCGCCAGGACCGCCTCGTGTTCCCGTTCGCGCCCGACGAACGAGGTCATCGGGGTGGGAACCCCGAGGTGCGGCCCATCCGGGATGTCGCGGTCCACACCGGCCTGCACCGCCTGCTGCGCCAGCTCCTGCCGGTCGGCCACGCCGTACTTTCGCAGCAGCGAGGCGACGTGGCTTTCGACCGTGCGGACGGAGATGTGCAACCTGTTCGCGATCTGCGCGTTCGACAGCCGCGCCGCCACCGCCGCCAGCACCTCGGCCTCGCGCTGGGACACCTTTGCGATCATCCGGACATCATCACGTACGTGCGGACGTCACGGAGGTCTCAGTAGCGAATCGGTGGAGACCACGGATGTGGAACGGCCGCCACGTGCAGCATTCTGATCATGCAACCGACGAACACCGACACGAGGGAAACGCCATGGACAAGGTCATCTCGCAGGACGGCACCGCGATCGCCTACGACCGGATCGGGCAGGGCCCGGCGGTGATCCTCATCGGCGCCGGCCCCAACGACCGATCCGCGACCGCGCCCCTGGCCGAGCTGCTGGCCAAGGACCTGACCGTCTACAACTACGACCGGCGCGGCCGTGGCGACAGCGGTGACACCGCCCCCTACGCGGTGGACCGCGAGTTCGAGGACATCGAGGCCGTCATCGCCGCGGCGGGCGGGTCGGCGCACCTGTACGGCACCTCCGGCGGTGGCATCATCGCCCTGGAGGCCGCCGCCCGCGGGCTCGCCGTCGACAGGCTGGCGGTGTGGGAGGTTCCCTACATCCTGCCCGGCACCCGTACGCCGGTGCCGGCCGACTACCGCGAGCAGCTCGTGGCGCTGCTGGCCGAGGGCCGCCGGGGCGACATGTGCGAGCTGTTCCTCACCGCCGCGGTCGGCATCCCGGCCGAGTTCGTGGCCCCGATGCGCGACTTCCCGGGCTGGCCGGCGATGGAGGCCGTGGCCCACACGCTCATCTACGACGCCACCATCACCGGCGACTTCTCCCTGCCCGCCGATCGGCTGACCGGCGTCACGGCGCCCACTTTGGTGATCGACGGCGAGACCATCCCGTGGATCAGCAGCACGGCGCAGGCCGTGGCCGACCTGCTGCCGGACGTCCGCCGGGCCACCCTCACCGGTCAGCCGCACAACGTGGCCCCCGAGGCCATCGCCCCCGCGCTCGCCGCGTTCTTCACCGACGCCACAGCATGAGCACCATCGTCTCGCAGCTGTTCGTGTCGCTGGACGGTGTCGTGGAAACCCCCGAGCAGTGGCACTTCCCTTACTACGACGAGGAGATGGCCAACTCGCCGCCCTCAGGCAGGGGACGGACCGGCACGTCACCATCAGCGGCAGCTTGACGGGCGGGCGCGGCAGGTCGGCGGATCGATTGTGGGCGCGTGGGACGTTCAGCGGGCGAGGGTGAGTTCGGCCAGTTCCCGGAAGTCGCGGCGGCGGCCGTCGAGGTCCGCCTCGGCGAACGCGGTCTCGCCGAGGCGCTCGCGCGCCTGCCCGGCGATGCGGGCGGCGTCCGGCAGCGAGCGGTCCGGCGTGCCGCGCACGGCCTCGCTGGCCGCGATCAGCCGCGCGGCCTGCTCGTCCTGGCCTTCGCGCAACGCGACGTCGGCGATCCCGACCAGCGCCTCGGCGATGGTCGGCGGGAACATGTTCTGCACGGCCGCGTCGAACGCCTTGCGCCGGTACGCGCGCGCCTGCTCGACGTCGTCGGCGAGGTAGCCGTACAGGTCCATGATCGTGGAACGGACCGAGGCGACCATCTCCTCGTCCGCCAGCACCGCCCGAACGGTGGCCAGGTGCTCGCGCACCTGGTCCGCCTCGCCGCGCCAGCGCGCCAGCTTCGCCTGCCCGAGCGCCAGCTCGGCGAGGGAGTCCGGCCAGACGATGCCGTCGGCGTGCCGCTGGGCCTCGGCCATGGCCGAGGCACTGGCCCGCTCGTCGCCGAGCAGCCAGTGGAGCTGGGCCTGGCGGGCCCACACGCCCACGACGTCCTCGGTCGCGCCCACCTCGGTCAGCGCCACGGCGCCCTCTTCGTAGTACTCGCAGGCACGGGCGAACTCGCCGCGCATGGCGAGCCGATCGGCCAGGAAGGTCAGCGACAGGGAGATGCCCATGCGGTCGCCCAGCGCGCGGAACTCGGCGAGCGCGGTCTCGGCGTCGAGGTCGACGTCGGTCTCGTCGGCGCCGAGCGTGAGCCGGAACCGGCCGCGGGCCAGCCTGCCCTGCGCCCGCACCCAGGGATCGGCGCCGGCGATCAGCGGCTCGAACGCCGGCAGGAACGCCCCCGGGCCCTGCAGCGTGCGCTCCAGCAGCGCGGCGAACCCGAGCAGCGGCTTCCGCGACCCGCTGCTCAGGGCCAGCCGGTGGGCCTCCTGGATCCACTCCCGCGCCTGGAACTGGTCGCCGCCCACGCCGGACGTCACGAACATGGTCACCATGAGGTACGCCATCGCCCGCACCTCGTCGGGCACCTCACCCTTCAGCCCGGACGCGGCGATGCTCAGCTCGGCGCCCTCGGCCCGGTGGCCGCTGAGGAACCAGTAGTAGCCGGCGCCCCCGACCAGCCGCATCGCCTCGTACGCCCACCCCTCGGCGATCGCCCCGCGCAGGGCCGTGATGATGTTGTCGTGCTCGGCGTCGAGCACGGCCAGCCACTCCAGCTGCTCGGCCCGGCGCAGGTGCGGGTCGGCGGTCTCGGCCAGCTCGGTGAAGTGGGCCAGGTGCGCCCGCCGCGCCGCCTCGGACTCCCCGGCCTCCTCCAGCCGCTGGGCCGCGTACTCCTTGATGGTGTTGAGCATCCGGTAGCGCGGGGCGCCGTCGTCGTCGGCCAGCAGCAGCGACTTCTCGGTCAGCGCGGTCAGCACGTCGAAGACCAGCTCACCGTCCGCCTCGTCGCCGCACACGCGTTCGGCCGCCTCCAGGCTCGCACCGCCGGAGAACACCGAGAACCGGCGCAGCACGCCGCGCTCGGCCTCGCTCAGCAGGTCCCAGCTCCAGTCGACGACCGCGCGCAACGTCCGGTGCCGGGCGAGCGCCGTACGGCTGCCGCTGTTCAGCAGGCGGAACCGGTCGTCGAGACGGCGGGCGAGCTGGTCGACCGACATGGTGCGCAGCCTGGCCGCGGCCAGTTCGATCGCCAGCGGGTTGCCGTCGAGCGCCCGGCAGATCCGCGTCATGGCCGCGAGGGTGGCGGCGTCGGAGCCGATGTCCTTGCGCACCAGGTCCGCGCGGTCGCGCAGCAGCCGCACCGCGGGCGAGGACCCGCTCTCGGCGGGCGAGGAGCCATCGGCGGGCAGCGTGAGCGGCTCGACCTGCCACAACACCTCACCGGTGATGCCGAGCGGCTCGCGGCTCGTGGCCAGGACGCGCAGGCCGCGGCACTCGCCCAGCAGCCGGTCCGCGAACGCCGCGGCGGCCTCGATGACGTGCTCGCAGTTGTCCAGGATGAGCAGGATCGAGCGGTCCCGGATGGCGGTGATGAGCCGGTCCATCGGGTCGCCGCCGCGCCCGCCGCCGAGCATGCCCTGGTCACGCAGGCCGATCGTGGTCAGGGCGGCCTGCGCCAGCTCGCCGCCGGCCCGGACCGGGGCCAGCTCGACCAGCCAGGCGCCGTCGGGCAGCTCGGGGAGCATCGTACGGGCGGTCTCGGTGGCCAGCCGCGTCTTGCCGGAGCCGCCCGCCCCCGTCAGGGTGACCAGGCGGTATCTGGCGGCCAGATCGGCGACCGCGGAGACGTCGTCGTGCCGGCCGACGAAGCTCGTCAGCTCGGCGCGCAGGTTGGTCCTGCGGTTGTCCGTCCGCTCCCCCACCTCGCCGCGGAGCAGCGCGGTGTGCAGCTCCGACAGCTCGGCCGACGGGTCGGCGCCCAGCTCGTCGGCCAGCCGCTCGCGGGTGCGCTGGTAGAGGGTCAGCGCCTCGTTGCCGCGGCCCGCCTCGGCCAGCGCCCGCATCAGCGCCGCCACGAACCCCTCGCGCAGCGGGTACGCGGCCACCAGCCCGGTCAGCTCGTTGACCAGCTCCGCGCCCCGGCCGAGCCGCAGGTCGGCGTCGATGCGGTCGCCGAGCGCGGCGACGTGGAGGTCGTCGAGCCTGGTGACCACGGCGTCGAACGTGTCGCTGTCCTGCATCACGATGTCGGCCATGGGGGCGCCGCGCCACAGCTCCAGGGCACTGCGCAGCAGGTCGGCGCGGGCGGCGGGCACGGCGGCGCGGGCCTGGGCGATCAGCTGCTCGAAGCGGCACACGTCCACCGCCTCGCGCGGCACGGCCAGCCGGTAGCCGCCGGAATCGGCCTCGATCACGCCGTCCGGCAGCACCCTGCGCAGCCTGGACACCAGCGCCTGCAGGGCGTTGACCTCGTCGGCGGGCGGCCGCTCCCCCCAGATCCAGTCGATCAGCCGCGCGCGCGTGACCATCCGGCCCGCCTCCAGGGCGAGGGCGGCGAGCAGCGCACGCAGCCGGACCCCGGGAACCTCGACCACGGCCCCTTGGGCGTTCCGGACCTCGAAGGGCCCCAGCAATCCGACTCGCACACCGCAATTGTGCCGGAACCAGGACAACACCTGACCCATCCCCGCCCGGCCGCCCCTTGGAGTCGCAGGTCGGACGGGGTGGGCGGGGTCAGCCGTCGGCCTTGCGGCTGAGGTGTTCCCAGGCGCGGTACTCCGCGGTGCGGGCCTCGTCCATCTGCTGGACGAGGTCGTACGAGAGGCTGCCGACGATCAGCCGGCGCGGCGGCTCGGGCAGGTCCACGAGCTCCATGACGACGGGCGCGGCGTTGCTCGGCGGCGGGCCGGCGTCCTCGCCCCACATGGCGGCCAGCTCGGCCCGCAGCCCGTCGTAGAGCGGGTCGGGCTCGGTGGCCGTGGTGCCCAGCGTGAACAGGCCGGTGTCGTAGCCGCCCATCTGCAGGTTGGTGACCTTGACGCCGAACGGCGCGAGCTCCATGGCCAGCGCCTGGGTGATCGAGTCGAGCGCCGACTTGCCGGCCGCGTACAGGCCGACCGAGGCGACGCCGCCGCCCGCGCCCATCGAGGTGACCTGGAGGATGTGCCCCGACCCCTGGGCCCGCAGGTACGGCACCACCGCCTGGGTGACCCAGATCGCGCCGAACAGGTTGACGTCGAAGTGCGCCCTGATCTGCTCCTCCGTGGCCTCCTCCAGCATGCCGATCAGCATGCCGCCGGCGTTGTTGACCACGACGTCGAGCCTGCCGAACGCGGCCGCCGCCTTGTCCACGCCCGCCCGCACCGCGGCGCGGTCGGAGACGTCGAGCGGCAGCCGGACGAGCGAGCCCGGGTGCCGGGCCTCCAGCTCGGCCAGCGGGCCGACGTCGCGGGCGGCGGCCACGACCCGGTCGCCCCTGTCCAGGGCCGCTTCGGTGAACGCCCGGCCCAGCCCGCGGGACGCACCCGTGACGAACCACACGCGCATGCGCTCTCGCCTCCTTTTCAATCCAAGACGAGACGGCCCGTCTCGCCACATGTCCATTAGTGTGCCACCAAGACGGGGCGACTTGTCAAGACGAACCGTATCGTCTCGTTTATGGGCTATGATGGCCGGCGTGAAGAAACCCGATCCCGCGCGCCGCAGCGAGCGCTCCCGGCAGGCGATCCTCCAGGCCGCCAGGGAGCTGGTGTCCGAGGTGGGTTACGCCAAGGTCTCCGTCGAGGCGATCGCCGCGCGGGCCGGCGTCGGCAAGCAGACGATCTACCGGTGGTGGCGGTCCAAGGGGGCCGTGGTCTTCGACTCCTTCCTCGCGCTGAGCGAGGGCGACCAGGGCGTGGTGCTGCCCGACACGGGCGACATCGAGGCCGACCTGAAGACCGTCATGCGGGCCACCGTGGCGGAGTTCGCCGACCCCGGCTTCGAGGCGCCGATCCGGGCGCTCAACCTGGAGATCGTCGGCGACCCCGAGCTGGCCGCCCAGTACCGCGAGAAGCTGGCCGGCCCGGTCGACGAGGGCAAGAAGGCCCGCCTGCGCAGCGCCCAGCGGGCCGGCCAGATCGCCCCCGACGCCGACCTCGACCTCGCGCTCGAACTGCTCTACGCCCCCCTCTATCAGCGCTGGCTGCTGCGCTCCGGCCCGCTCACCCCGCAGTACGCCGACGCGCTGGTCGACCTGGCGCTCAAGGCCCTGCGTCCCTGAGCCACGGCCGGGTCCCCGGGTCTCACAGGGCCCGCAGCAGGTCGGCCAGCGCCTGGAGCACGGCGTCGCGCCGTTCCTCGTGCAGCCAGCCGTGCCCGGCGTCGTCCAGCACCCGGTGCTCGCCGCGCGGGAAGGAGGCGGCCAGCTCGGCGTGCAGGGCGAGCTTGCCGGCGTTGATCTCCCGCAGCACGTCCTCCGGCCAGAGCTGGGACTGGGTGGCGTCCGCCCCCATGGCCGACAGCACGATCACCGGCACGTCGGGCGCCGGCGGCGCGGCCCTGAACTCCTCGG
The DNA here is from genome assembly GCF_040631115.1 of Nonomuraea sp. NPDC005692. NCBI lineage: Bacteria > Bacillati > Actinomycetota > Actinomycetes > Streptosporangiales > Streptosporangiaceae > Nonomuraea > Nonomuraea sp. NPDC005692. The sequence goes on from NZ_JBEXYU010000021.1 coordinate 59,246, forward strand.
AGACCTCGTCGTAGAGGTTGCGGCCCTCCAGCCAACCGGTGCGCCAGGCGGTGAGGTGGTGCTCGACCAGGGCCTCGCGCACGCCGTCCGGCCAGGCGGCCAGCAGCTGCTCGACGGCCGGACGCGCGGCGTCGAGCTGCTCCGGCGTCGGCTCCGGGAGCGCCTGTTCCTGCATCCGGTCGAGCATCTCGCGTGCCTGGCGGGGCGCGCGGGCGGCCATGTCCTCGTGGAAGGGGTCGAGCAGCAGCAGCGCCGCGACGTCGCCGGGGAAGCGGCGGGCGTAGTGGCGCGCGTACGCGCCGCCCAGGGAGTGCCCGGCCAGTACGTACGGGCCGCGCACCCCCGCCGCCCGCAGCGCCTCACGCAGCTCGTCGGTCACCTCGGCCGCGGTGCGGGGCAGCTCGACCGGCTCGCTCCAGCCGGTGCCCGCGCGGTCGTAGAGCACGCTGGTCGTCAGCTCGGCGGCACGGTCGTGCACGTTGAGGTAGTCCAGGCCGACGACTCCGGCGCCGGGCAGGAACACCACGGGCGGGCCGCCGGTGCCCGAGCGGTGCAGCATGATCCGGCGGCCGGCGACGTCGTGCAGCCGGCCCAGCGGAGGGGCGTCCAGGGCGTGGTCGGTCATGATTCATCCTTTCTCAGGTTTGAGAAAGGTAGCAGGTGTGAGATCGTACGTCCATGGACACGGTGGACCTGCTTCTGCACCCCGTACGGCTGCGCATCGTGCACGCCATGGCGGGCGGCCGCACGCTCACCACCTCCGGCCTGTGCGACCTGCTGCCCGATGTCTCCAAGGCGACCGTCTACCGGCACGTCGGCCTGCTGGCCGAGGGCGGCCTGCTCGATGTGGAGGGCGAGCAGCGGGTACGCGGGGCCGTCGAGCGCCGCTACCGGCTACGCCCGGCGCGGGCGGCCATCGACGCCGAGACCGCCGCGTCGGCCTCGCGGGACGACCACCGCCGCGCGTTCGCCGTGGCCATGGCGGCCCTGCTCGCCGAGTTCGGCGCCTACCTCGACCGCGACCAGGCCGATCCGGCCGCCGACCTGGTCGGCTACCGCCAGCACGCGATCTGGCTCAGCCCGGACGAGCGCGCCGCGCTGATCGCCGACCTGCGCGCCGCGCTCCTGCCCAGGATCGCCAACCCGCCCACGCCAGAGCGCACCCGCCACCTGATCAGCCCGATCCTGTTCCCGGCAGAGGAGCCGTCCACCTGAGCCCCCGGATGACTTCACCGGTAGCCGGTCAGGCCGTCCGCCAGCTGTTCCTCGTCGCCGTCTCGATGCGCGGACAGGGCCTGCTGCAGGGCGAAGGACGCGCGGATGACGGCGATGCGGGCGGCCATCGTGCCGTCCGTCCAGCCTCCCAGCGTGAGCACCCGATTCAGGAAGGCCGGGCCGTGGCCGGCCCCGACGGCCGCGAGGTCCTCGGCGGGATCACCGATCGTGACCTCGTCCCAATCGATCACCCCGCTGAGCACCGGCAGTCCGTCGCCGTGCTCCCACAGGACGTTCTCCGCGCCGAGGTCGCCATGGACCACGGCGTCGGTGAGGTGGGGAAGGCTGTCGAGCGCCGCGAGCTCTCGCTCGGCTCGCTGACGCCCGCGATCGGACATGAGGCCGAACAGCTCGGCGCGGACGCCCGCCGTGAACTGCCGCCATCGATCCTGTGGTGCCGGCAGGGCCGCTCGCACGTCGTCCTCGGCGCCGATCCTGGCCAGCTCGGTGAGCAGCGTGACGTACTGCGCCGCCACGGCCTCGGCCACCCGGGGGTCTTCGAGCACTTCGGCCTCCAGCGGGGCACCGGGAACGCGGCTGAGGACCAGGAACCGCGGCTGGTCCGCGCCGGGAGTGCCGGCCTGCGGCAATGGCCGAGGCGTGCGGAAGCCGAGCTCGAATCCGGCGAGCAGGCGCAGGACGGCGGCCCGCTGCGGCAGCCGGGCGGCCGCGGCCTCGGTGCGCGGCAGGCACACGACACGATCCGGGCCGATCACCACCTGATGGAACTGCCCTTGACGGACGGTGAGTTCCTCCGGTTCGACGCCCGGCAGCAGCCGGCTCAGCAGAGCGCGATTCGTCTGCAGGATCTGCATGAGAGGCGAACTGTCCTTTCCTCGGGCAGGCGATGCACGTGAGGCTGCGTCACCCTGCCTCGCGAGCGCTGGTCGAACCTGATCAACCCCATCAAAGCGGCACGGGCACCGTAGGCGCCAATCGTTTCCGTCACCGCACTAGCGGGGCGGCGCGAGGGCCGTGAACCGTTCGTGGGCGGCCTCGTCGCCCAGCCGGTCGAGGGCGGCCAGCCAGCACGCCCCGGCCGTGGCGTCGCGGGCGGTCCTCACCTGCCGCCCGGCCAGCCGGGCCAGGACGGCGGCGCGTACCGGGCCGTCCGTGGTCAGCACGCCGCCCGCCAGCACCAGCGGCCCGTCGCCGGACAGCCGGGCCGCCGTCGCGGTCAGCCGCCGGGCGGCCTCGGCGACGATGCCTGCCGCGCGCTCGTCCCCCGCGGCGGCCGCCCGCGACACCAGCGGCGCGGCGGCGGCCACGAGCATCCGGTCGGCCTGGGCCAGCCGGACGATGCGGTCCGCCCGCCGCCGCGGCTCGCCCGCCACCCCGAAGTGCGCACTCACCAGATCCACCAGCGGCTCGTACGCCAGGCCCGCGCCCGGAGCACGGCCCATGCGGCCCTCGGCGCGGTCCCGGGTGTGGTCCGGATGGTCCGGAAGGCGGACTTCGGGGTCGTCGCCGGGGCGGTCCAGGGCGCGGACGGCGGCGCGCACGCCCGCCCGGCCGATCCAGAACCCGCCGCCCTCGTCGCCCAGCAGCCAGCCGAGCCCGTCGGCCACCGCGGTCACCGTCCGGCCGGAGAAGCGGGCCGCCGCGGCGCCCGTCCCGGCGAGCAGCAGCGTGCCGGACGGCGCGGCGGTCCCGGCCGCGTAGGCGATCTCCACGTCGCCGACCATGCGCGGCGGCACGGCGATGCCGCACTCGGCCCACGTCCGGCCCAGCGTCGCGGCGAAGGCGTCGTCGCCGCCCGCGACGCCGGCCACCGAGGCGGCCACCAGCGCCGGGTCCAGGCCGTCGAGCGCGCGGCGCAGGGCCTGCCCGATCGCCAGGCGGGCCGCCGCGGGCCCGTGCGCGGCCGGGTTGCCGGGGCCGGCGGTGCCGTGCCCGAGCCTGGTGCCGTCCGCCGCGTGGACGGCGGCGCGGGTGGTGGTGCCGCCGGCGTCCACCCCGGCGAAGAGCATCACCGGACCAGCCGCGCCGCGCCGGGCGCGAGCGTGAGGGTGGCGCCGCACGCCTGGTAGGAGCCGGTCGCCGGGTCGAACGCCTGCGTGATCCGGTCGAGCGTGACCTCCACCGGCCGGTCGAAGCGGGCGTTGCAGACCAGCCGCCGCTCGCCGTAGTGGCCGACCAGGACGTCGCCGGCGTGCTCGGCCGACGTCCACCCGGTCAGCTCGGCCGCCACCGGGCGCAGCCAGCGGGTGTTGAGGTCGCGCACGACGCCGTAGCGCTCGGTCGGCACGCCGTCACCGCCGATGAGCGCCGGCTGGAAGCCCTCGCCGCGCGCCGGGTCGGGCGTCCAGTAGGTGAAGTACTGGATGCCGGTGTACCCGTAGGCCAGGGCGGTGTTGACCTGCCAGGCCAGCTCGGCGGCCGACGGCTCGCGGTGGCCGTCGTAGGCCAGCGTCTGGACGTACATCCAGGCCGGCAGCCCGGCCCGGCGGGCGTGCTCGCGCACGGTGGCCAGGTCGGCGAAGTAGCCCTCGTCGAACCCGCCGGCCAGGAACGGGTACCGGTCGAAGGAGAGCACGTCCGGGCGGACGACCCGGGCGAACTCCCCCACGTACGCGTCGTAGGGGCCGGTGGCGTGGCTCGGCAGCAGGTTGGCGTAGGCGAACGCGCCGGCCGCCCGCGCGGCGGCGACCCCGGCCGCCAGCCGCGGGAACTGCTCGGCCACCGGCTCGTCCATGAGGCTGAGGCCGCGGAAGGAGCGGAACGGGCGGTAGTCCTCGACGACCTGGGCGATCAGCGGCGCCGGATCCACGTCCAGGTCGCGCATGAGCACGTCCACCCGCGGGTCCGAGGCGACCAGCATGCCGAGCCCGGCCTCCTCGGCGCGGGCCAGGGCGTGCCGCAGGATGACCCGGTCGCTCAGGTAGTTGCCGGTGATGACCAGGTCGATCCCGGCCTCGGCGATCTCCCGGTAGCGGGCGGCCGTCGTCTCGTGCGGCGGGGGCGGCCAGAAGGCGGCGATCGTCAGGCTCACAGCGCGCCCGTCCTGATCCGGCCGGCGTAGCGGGCCGCGAGGGCGTCGTTGTGCGCGTCGGAGCCGGGGATGTTGGCCGACAGGTAGACCGGTGGGACCGTGCCGTCCGCCTGGAGCTTGCCGATCGCCTCGGCCACCATCAGCTGCACGATCAGTGCCGAGGTGATCGAGGAGATGCCGCAGACCGGGCCGTGCCCGGTCGGCAGGACGGCGTCGCCGTACGGGGCCAGGTTGTCGATCACGATGTCGGCCAGCTCGAACAGCCGCTCCCCCGACGGATGCCGCGAGGTGATGGCGGTCGAGTGGGCCAGCGAGGTGATCGCGACGAGCGGCAGGCCGCGCTCCTTGACCAGCCGGGCCATCTCCACGGTCGAGCCGTTGCCGCCGGAGTTGGAGGCGATCACGAACGCGTCGGAGTCCTCCACCGTGTGCAGGGCCAGCACCTGGTGGGCGGTGCGCGGGTCGCGCTCGGCCAGCGGGTCGAACTCGCCGGGATCGGCCGAGCCCAGCACCACCGGGTCGCGCAGGGTGAGCCGGTTGGTCGGGATGAGCCCGCCCGCGCGCCCCGCGACCTCCAGCGCCACCGCCTCCGAATGTCCCGTGCCGTAGGCGTGCAGGACGCCTCCGGCGCGCACGGTCGCCGCGACCAGCGAGCCCGCGCGCCTGATGGCGGGCAACTGCTCGGCCGTCAACCGGTCCAGCCGCGAGCGCGTCTCGTCGGCGAAGGCCATCACAAGATCCATCAAACTGTCCTCAACGGTTCATGCCGGCGGTGAGCCCGGCGACGATCTGGCGCGTGGCCAGGACGAAGAGCACGACCAGGGGGATCGTCGTCATCACCAGGCCGGCGAAGAGCGTGCCCCAGTCGTTCTGGAACTGGCCGAAGAAGTGGGTGAGGCCGACCGGCAGGGTCAGCTTGCTCTCGTCCCGCATCAGGACCAGGGGGTAGAAGAAGTCATTCCAGATCGGCACGAACTGGAAGACCACCACGGTCGCCAGCGCGGGCCGTACCAGCGGCAGCATCACGTGCCAGAAGGTGGCGAACGGTCCCGCGCCGTCCAGGGCGGCGGCCTCGTCCAGCTCGTGCGGGAGCTGGCGGAAGAACGCGGTCAGCACGAACACGTTGAACGGCACCGACCCGGCCGCGTAGACCAGCACCAGCCCGGCCAGCGAGTCCACCAGCCCCATGCTCTCCAGCAGGTAGAACAGCGGCAGCACGCCCAGGTGGGCGGGCAGCGTCATGCCCGAGACGAAGTAGGCGGCGAACAGCCCGCGCCCCCGGAACTCCCGGCGCCCCAGCGGGTACGCCGCCAGCAACGACACCGCCGCCCCCAGCAGCACCGAGCAGACCACGACGATCGCCGAGTTCACCACGTACGTGGAGAAGGAGGCGTCGGTCCAGGCCTTGGCGTAGTTGCCGAGCCCGCTGGGCCAGCCGAGCGGCTGGTCGAAGATCTCGCTGGTCGGCCGGAGCGAGCTGAGCAGCATGACGAGCAGCGGCGACATGGAGAGGACGGCGTAGCCCCACAGCAGGACCCGGATCGCCACGGCCTTCACGACTTCCTCCTCAGGACCCGTTCGAGCAGCAGCGTCGAGCCGAAGATGAAGGTGAACATGAAGACCGCCAGTGCCGAGGAGGTGCCCAGCGCGTTGACGTCGCCCGAGGCGAAGGCCGTCCGGTAGAACAGCAGGCCGAGCACGTCGGTCGCGCCCGCGGGGGCGCCGTTGGAGCCGCCCAGGGCGTAGACCAGGGCGAAGGTGCCCATGCTGCCGATGAAGCTGAGGATGGTAACGGTGGCCATGGCCGGCTTGAGCAGCGGCAGCGTGACGCGCCAGAACACCTGCCAGGAGCCGGCTCCGTCGGTCCTGGCGGCCTCGGCGTACTCCTGCGGGATGCCGCCGAGCGCGGCGCTGAACAGCAACATGGGGAAGCCCACCCACTGCCAGCTGGTGATCAGGATGACGGTCGGCAGCGCGGTGTCGGGGTCGCCCAGCCACGGCATCGCCAGGCCCATCGGCTTGAGCAGCGCGTTGACCGGGCCGAAGGCCGGGCTGAGCAGCAGGGTCCACAGGTAGCCGATGACCAGCGGGTTGACCAGGTACGGCAGCGCGAACATGGTCTGCAGGGCGCGCTTGCCGCGCCGTACGCGGAACAGCGCCAGCGCGAAGGCCAGGCCGAGCGTGTTCTGCACCAGCATGGTGCCGGCGAAGAGCAGGAAGTTGTGCCCCAGCGCCGGCAGCAGCTGGTCCAGGAAGGCGCCCGACAGCAGGTTCGCGTAGTTGCCCAGCCCGGCCGGCTGGTCGCGCAGGGTGCCCTTCCAGGAGAAGAAGCTGTAGGTCAGCCCGGTGAACAGCGGATAGACCACGAACGCCGAGTACAGGAGGAAGGCGGGGATCAGGAACAGGTACGACGATCCCCGCCGCGCGGCTAGAGCCATGTGGCCACGCTCTTGTCGAGCTGCTCGGCGGCCTCCTTGGCGCTGATGCGGCCCAGCAGCATCTCCTGCAACGCCTTGGAGAACACGGTGGCCGAGGTCGGGTTGCCGTAGGCGAACTCGTTCATGAAGTAGGTGCCGCCGCGCTGGGCGAAGGTGGCGGAGACCTCGTTGAGCAGCGGGTCCTTGGAGGTGACGCCGGGCACGGCGGAGAAGATGCGCAAGGTGTCGGTGAAGAGCCGGCCGTAGTCCTTGGAGGCCAGCCAGGCGGCGAACTTCAGCGCCTCGGCCTTGTGCCTGGTCTTGACGTTGACGCCGTACGAGCCGTCGGTGAAGCCGGGCATGACGCCCTCCCCCTCGGGCGTGGGCGGCGTGAAGACGCCCAGGTCGACGCCCTTGGCGTGCTCGCCGAAGAAGTTCAGCTCCCACAGGCCGCCGGGGAACATGGCCGCCTTGCCGGAGGAGAACAGGATCTGCGCGTCGGTGTAGGAGACGCCGGCCACGTCGTCGGGGAAGTACGGCTTGAGCTTGTTGAGCTGGTCGATGCCCTCGACGAAGCGCGGATCGGCGAACTTCTTGCGCTTGGCCTTGACGTCGGCGATGAACGTGTCGCCGCCCCAGTGGGCGGTGCCGAAGATGCCGGCCACGATCGGCAACATCCAGTCGTCCTTGCCACCGAAGGCGAACGGCACGATGCCCTTGGCCTTGAGCTTGTCGGCCGCGGAGATCATGTCGGCGTACGTCTTCGGCGGGGTGAGGCCGTTGTCGGCGAAGATCTTCTTGTTGTAGATCACCTGGAGGGTCTGGACGGCGAACGGCACGCCGTAGACCTTGCCGTCCTTGTCGCCCTTGGCGTAGCGCAGGACCTTCTCGTCGTAGGCGGCCAGGCCGGGCACGTCCTTGGTGTCGAGCGGGAGCAGCCGTCCGGCCTCGACCAGCGGCTGGAGGTTGGCGCCGGCGCGCAGCCAGGCCAGGTCGGGGCCGCTGTCGCCGGCCAGGCCGGTGGACAGGATGGTGTCGTACTCGGTGGCCGTGGTGAAGGAGCGGGCGTCGACGTCGATGCCGGGGTGGAGCTTCTCGTACTCGGCGAACATCTTGTCGTAGTTCGCCTCGGGGCCCCAGCCCCAGACCGAGAGGGTGATCTTACCGGAATCGGCACTCGTCGTGGCGGAGGGGGCACAGGCGGTGACCGCCATCGCCAAGGCGACAGCGGCGGCGGCAAGGCGCATGGGGGCTCCTAGCGTGGGGGCAGGCGGTGCTTGCTGACCGCGTCGGTGGCCGCGGTGAGCAACTGGTTGCTGGTCTCGTGGGTGCGCTGGACGACGCCGATGTAGAGGCAGTCCAGGACGAGCATCTGGGTGTGGCGGGCGGCCACGCCGCCGGCGCGGAAGGGGGTGTCCTGCGCGGCGGTGGTCAGCACGATGTCGGCCACCTCGGCCAGCGGGCTGCGGGGGAAGTTGGTGACCGCGACGGTGGTGGCGCCGCGTTGCTTGGCGATGGCCAGCGGCTCGACCACTTCGGCCGTGGTGCCCGAGTGGGAGATCCCGAGCGCCACGTCGTCGCGGTCGCGGGCGTTGGCGCTGCAGACGGCGCTGTGCACGTCGGTCCACAAGGCGCCGGGGCGGCCGATGGCGTGCAGGCGCAGGTGCAGGTCCATGGCCACGCCCGCGCTGCCGGCGACCGCGAAGAAGTCGATGAACCGGGCCCGCACCAGGGCGTCGACCGCCCGGTCAACGGCTTCCAGGTCGAGCTGGGCCGCCGTCTCCTCCATGGCGCGCATGTCGCTGGCCAGCAGGCTGCGCAGCACCAGGCTCGCGGGGTCGTCCGGGGAGAAGGCGATCAGGCCCTGCTCGCGCGGGGCGGCGTCGTTGCGGCCCAGTTCGGCGGCGAGCGCCAGCCTGAGCTCGGGATAGCCGGCCAGGCCGAGCTGCCGGCAGAAGCGGGTGATGGTGGTGAGCGAGGTGCCGCACCGCTCCGCCAGCTCGCCGATGGTCGAGGCGGCCACGGTGGCGGGCTCGGCGAGGATCGTCTCGGCGATGCGCCGGTGGGTGGCCGTGAGGGTGGGCTCGATCCCTCGGATTCTGGCCAGGATCGGTGACATGGGAGGAACCCTCCCGCTTCCCGCAAGGTATGTCAATAGTTCACATTCAACGTCCAATGTTAGAAAATTTCCCTCTTGTGTGACTCGATGGGACTATGTCACTTTCGTGGCCATGCGCAACCTCCTCATGGCGCTGGTGCTCGGGAGCACCAGCCTGCTGCCCGCCCGCGCCGACGCCGTGGACATCCAGTTACTGGCCTTCAACGACTTCCACTCCGGCTTCCCGACCAGCTTCGCCATGACGCCGTCCGGGCCGGTCGAGGCGGGCGGGGCCGAGTACCTGGCCGCCCACATGGACCGGCTCCAGCGCGACAACCCCGACGGCACGCTGCGGCTCTCGGCCGGCGACAACTTCTCCTCCAGCACCATGAACGCCACCGCCCTGCACGACGAGCCGGGCATCCAGGCGCTCAACATGATGCGCCTGGACGCCTCCAGCGTCGGCAACCACGAGTTCGACGAGGGCATCGCCGAGTTCCGCCGGATGGAGAACGGCGGCTGCCACCCGATCGACGGCTGCGCGCTGCCGGGCTTCAAGGGCGCCGCGTTCCCCTACCTGGGCGCCAACATCGTCGACACCACCACCGGCAAGCCCGCGCTGACGCCCTACATCGTCAAGGAGGTCAAGGGCGTCAAGGTCGGCATCATCGGCGTCGACTACAAGAACGCGCTCAACGAGGCCCCCGGCCCCACCAAGCCGCTGGAGGGCCGCGACGAGGCCGAGGCGGTCAACACCTACACGGCCGAGCTCAAGGCCAAGGGCGTGCGGACGATCGTCGTCCTGATCCACCAGGGCGGCGGGCAGACCGGCGGCGGCCTGCCCAACGAGTGCAACAACCTGGCGGGGCCGATCAAGGACATCGTGCAGCGGTTCGACCCCGAGGTCGACGCCGTGATCTCCGGGCACACGCACAACCCGTACAACTGCCTGGTCAACGGCATCCCGGTCACGCAGACCTCCGCCCACACGCGCGAGCTCACCAAGGTCGTCCTGACCGTCGACCGGACGACCGGCAACCCGACCTCCGCCAAGGCCGAGAACATCACCGTCACCCACGACATCAAGCCCGACGCCCGGATCGCCGCCCTGCGCCGCAGGACCGACGAGCAGGCGCAGAAGCTGCTCGACCGGCCGGTCGGCCTGCTTGCCCGCGACCTGACCGCCCAGCGCAACGCCGCCGGCGAGTCCACCGTCGGCCACGCCCTGGCCGACGCCCGCCTGTTCGCCACCTCCGCCGCCGAGAACGGCGGCGCCCAGATCGCCGTCCAGCCGCCCTACGGCGGCGGCATCGGCGGCGACCTGATCGTCAACCCCACCGGCAACGAGATGTCGAACCTGGTGACACACGGCAAGGCGCTGCGCGTGCAGCCGTTCGCCAACATGCTCGTCACCATGACGCTCACCGGCGCCCAGCTCGAACGGCTGCTGGAGCAGCAGTGGTGCGGCCAGGGAACCGCGCGCGTGCTCGGCGTCTCGCAGGGACTCACCTACACCTACGACAACGCCAAGCCGGCCTGCGACCGCGTCGACCCGGCGAGCATCAAGCTCAACGGCGCCGTCGTCGACCCCGCCGCGAAGTACCGCCTGACCGCCAACTCCTTCGTCGCGACCGGCGGCGACGGCTTCTCGGTGCTGACGGAGGGCACCGAGCGGGTGGAGAAGGTCCGCGACATCGAGGCGTTCGAGTCCTACATCCGGGCCAAGAGCCCGCTGCCCGCCCCGGCCCTGAACCGGGTCACCCGGGTGAACTAGCCGTCCCCGTCCCGTCCGCCGTGCTCCCGGCGGGCGGGGTCGGCGGCCGTCAGCCGAACCCGGCGGACAGCAGCACGATCTCCGACATCGGCCGCTGCCTGCCGGTGAGCAGGACCCTCGGATGGAACGGGATGGAACGCCGCGGAACGCCCATGGTCTGAGGCGCCGTCGTCGACGGCGCCCGGATCATGAGGAGGTCAGATGCAGCTCTCCATACCGAGGAGGCTCGGCAGACGATCGCGGGCCGTCCTGGTGGCGGCCGTGGCGGCCGCCGCGCTGGCGGTAGCCGTACCGGCCCAGGCGGCGGCGCCGCCCAGCACGCACGCCATCGCCTGGGGGAAGGGCGGTTTCGGGCAGCTCGGCGACGGCGGCTACGCCGACCAGCAGCTCCCCGTCAAGGTACGCGCCGAGGAGCAGGGCTTCACCGAGGTCGCCGGCAGCCTCACCCACTCCCTGGCCATCGCGGCCGACGGCTCGGTCTGGGCCTGGGGGCAGAACAACAACGGCCAGCTCGGCGACGGCGGTCACACCGACAGCAACGTCCCGGTCAAGGTCCAGGGCCTGACCGGGGTCGCGGAGGTCGCGGCGGGCTGGGGGTTCAGCCTGGCGCGCACCGGCGACGGCCACGTCTGGGCCTGGGGGGTCAACAACTCCGGGCAGCTCGGCCTGGGCGCGTTCGGCGGCTCGTACGCCACCCCGCAGCTGCTCGGCGAGTTGCGCGGCATCACCCACATCGAGGCCGGCTGGTTCCACAGCATGGCGTTGCGGAACGACTTCAGCGTGCTGGTCTGGGGGGACAACTCGCGCGGCCAGCTCGGCGACGGCACGGGCGTGGCCAAGGCGAGCCCCACCGTGCTGCCCGGCCTGGGCGGCGAGAGCGGGCCGGTCTACGACATCGCCGCCGGGTTCTCCCACTCGCTGGCCGTCCGCTCCGACGGCACGCTGCTGGCCTGGGGCGCCAACAACTCCGGCCAGCTCGGCAACGGCACCACCTCCGTCACCGCGTCCTACAGCCCGGTGCACGTCGTCGGCAGGTACGGCCAGGTGCGCGCGGTGGCCGCGGGCTGCCGGCACAGCTACCTGGTGGACGGCTCGGGCAACGTGTGGGGCTGGGGCGACAACACCGAGGCCCAGGTGGCCTTCACCGGCGCGCTCGTCAAGCAGCCGCAGCTCGTCCCGGGCCTGTCGGACGTCAAGGACGTCGCGGCCGGCTGCGCCTTCGGCCTGGCCCTGACCGGCGGCGGCGAGGCGTACGGCTGGGGGCAGTACAACTCCGGCCAGACGGGCACCGGCGTCCCGGTGCCGATGCCGCCGCGGCCCAACGCGTGGGGGCCGGGGCTCACGTTCATCGCCGCCGGCGGCGACCACGGCCTGGCCATCCGCAAGACCGGCTGAACGCGGACGAGCCCGCGAATCTCACGGGCCGTCCGATGACATCTGCATCTGTTCGCCGCCGTCCTCCGGGGTGCAGGCTGAGGCCCTCGACATCCCCCGAGGAAGGCGGCGACGACCTCTCATGGCCCTGCCGCTCACCCTGACCCGGCCCCGGCGGCCGGGCGGCCTACCCTGGTCAGCCGGGGAACGTCGACGGGCGGTGGGCAGAGTGGCGGGCAGGGCGGAGTTCTGGCGGTCCGACCGGGTCGTCCGGCTGGCGCCGGTCGTCGCCGTCGTGTGCAGCTCCCTACTGCCGCTGCTGCAGGTGACGCTGTCGTTCGGCTACGAGGGCAACGACAGCCGCACCGGGCTGTGGAGCCTGGCCGCGACCGCGGCCTACCTCCCCCTGCACCTGCGCCACGTCTGGTACGCCGCCCACGCCCGCCGTCCGCCGGCCGGTCGCTGGACGTTCGCGGTCATGGCCGTCGTCGTGCTCGGCGTGACGCCCCTGGCCGGGAACATGTGGCCGCGGGCGTACGCGGGGCTCGTGGTGTCGGCCGTGCTGGTGCTGCCGGCGCCGTGGTCGTACCTGGTCTGCGTGACCCTGGTGGCGGCGGCCGCGCCGGTGGCGCTGCTGCTGGGCCTGCCGTGGCAGGTGGCGTCGTGGCCGATGTTCTCGGTGTTGTGCGGCGGCGGGGCGCTGCTGCTGCTCGTCTGGCTCGCCGCGGCCCTGACCCGGCTGCAGGCGGCCAGGGAGGCGCTGGCCCAGCAGGCGGTCGCGCAGGAGCGGCGGCGCATCGACGACGACCTGCGCCGTACGCTCGGCGGCGCGCTGGAGTCGATCGCCGCCCGCGGCGAGCGCGCGGCGGCGGCCCTGACCACCGGAAACACCTCTGGCAGCGACCCCGGCCCCTCCCCCGGGCTGGCGGCGGAGCTCGGGCGGCTCGCCGACGACTCGCGCCGCACGCTGGCCGAGGCCAGACGGCGGGTGCGCGGCTACCGGCAGCCGTCGCTGCGGGCCGAGCTGGAGACGGCCGCCACGCTGCTGTCGGCGGCGGGCGTGCCGACCCGCCTGGAGCTGCCCAGGCAGGGTGTCCCCGAGACGATCCCGCTCCGGCCGCGCGCGGCCCTGCGCGCCGCCGTCACCCGCCTGCTGCGCAGCGACGGCGTGCGCGCCTGCACGATCGCCGCCACCGTCGCGGGCGGCCGGGTACTGCTGGAGGTCCGCGCCGACGACGTGACCGAGACGATCGAGGTGCCGGCATGACCGCGCAGATCCCGCCGGCCTGGGTGCTGCGGCATCCGCACCGGCCTTTCGTCGCGCTGCACGTGCCGCTGGCCGCGCAGGTGCCGGTCTACATCGGCATGGGCATGGAGGGGCCGCCCGGGGACCCCGTCCTGGCGGGCCTGGGCGTCCTGGTGGCCCTCGCGCTCCAGCTCCGCCACAGCCTGGCCGCCTCCCGCGGCGCGCGCCCGGCGGGCTGGCCCTGGACCCTGGCGGCGCTCCTGCTGCTGGCGAACCTGCCCCTGTGGTGGCTCGCCACGCAGTGGGAGGCCGTGACCGTCTTCGCCCTGGCCTCGATCGTCATGCTGCTGCGCGGCCCCGCGCGGGCGGTGGCCGCCGTCGCGCAGGTCCTGCACCCCGCCGCGCTGGAGGTCGCGCAGATGTTGCGGGACGGCGACACGGTGCCGCACGCCCTGCTGCTGGCCGTCTACCCCGTGCTCGGCCTGGTCGTGTTCGGCGGGGCGCTGGTCGCCGGGGCCCGCCTGGTGCTGCTGCTGGAGGAGCTGGAGGCCACCCGGGCCGAGCTGGCCGCCGCCGCGGTCGGCGAGGAACGCGTCCGGGTCTCGCGCGACCTGCACGACCTGCTCGGCCAGAGCCTGTCGGCCATCTCCCTCAAGGGCGACCTGGCCCTGCGGCTGCTCGTCAAGGACGCCGGCGCGGCCCGTGCCGAGATCGAGAGCCTCACCGGAGTCGCCCGCGACGCCCTCAGGGACGTACGCGCGATCACCCGCGACGAGCTGGCCGTGTCGCTGGGCACCGAGATCGACGGCGCGGCGGCCCTGCTCGGCGCGGCCGGGGTCGACACCCGGCTCGACGTGGCCGCGCTGCCGCCGCTGTCCGGCCCGGCCCACGACGCGCTGGCGTGGGCCATCCGCGAGGGCACCACCAACCTGCTGCGGCACAGCGAGGCAACGACCTGCGCCATCACCGTGGCCCGCGGTGGCGGCACGGTACGGTTGGAGATCGTCAACGACGGCGTGCGCGGCGTCGGCGGGCCGGGGTCGGGGCTCGCCGGGGTGACCGAACGCGCCCGCGCGGCGTCCGGCTCGTCGTCCACCGCCGTCCACGACGGCCGTTTCCGGTTGTCGGTCGAGGTCCCCGAGGAAGGCCCGTGATCCGCGTACTGATCGCCGAGGACATGCACATGATCCGCTCGGCCCTGGTCGCCCTGCTCTCGCTGGAGGACGACATGGAGGTCGTGGCCGAGATCGAGCGCGGCGACGAGGTGCTGGCCGCCGCCCTCCGGGTACGCCCGGACGTCGCGGTGCTGGACATCGACATGCCCGGCCTGGACGGCCTGTCGGCCGCCGAGCAGCTGTCGCGACGGCTGCCGGACTGCCGCACGCTGGTGCTCACCGGGCTCAGCCAGCCGGGAAACCTGCTGCGCGCGCTGAAGGTGCACGCGCGGGGGTTCATCGTCAAGGACGCCCCCGCCCAGACCCTGACCGACGGCATCCGGCGCATCGCCCGCGGCGAACGGGTGATCGACCCCGAGCTGGTCGCCGCCGCCCTGGAGACCGGCAGCAGCCCGCTCACCGCCCGGGAGACCGAGGTGCTGCGCGCCGCCGCGTCCGGCATCCGCACCGCGCAGATCGCGACCCAGCTCTCGTTGTCGCAGGCCACCGTGCGCAACTACCTGTCGAACGCGATCAGCAAGGTCGGCGGGCGCAACCGCATCGACGCCATCCGCATCTCCCGCGACGCCGGCTGGCTCTGAGCCGGCGGGGTCTTCGGCCACGACCTCAGACCGCGTACTCCTTGAGCGGGAACGCGTCGTCGACGTCGTCCGGCATGGGCTCGTCCGGCGCCCCGAAGAACCAGCGGGCCGCGGCCCGGCCGTGCCGCTGGTTGCGCTCGACGTAGTCGCGCATCCGGTGCTCGTAGGCGGCCAGGCCCGTGGCGTGGTCGGGGGCCTCGGCCAGCTCCCCGGCCAGCACGTACGCGCCGATCAGGGCCTGTGAGGTGCCGCGGCCGGAGGTCGGCGCCGCGCAGTAGGCCGCGTCGCCCAGCAGGGTGACCCGGCCGTTCGTCCAGGTGTCCATCACGACCTGGCCGGAGGAGTCGAAGAAGAACTCCTCCGCCTCCCGCATGGCCGCCAGCAGCCGGGGCACCTCCCAGCCCGCTCCCGCGTAGTTCTCGGCCACCAGGCGTTCCTGCTGGGCTCGGTCGCGCCGGTCGTAGACGAGGTCGTCGGCGGCGAACGACAGGCCGACCCGCAGTTCGGTGTTGCCGTGGGCGGTGAAGGCGAGGGCGCTGCGGCCGGGGGTGTTGTGCATCAGGCCCGTGTCCCGCAGGTCCAGGATGTTGCCGGTGGTGAACAGCGCGCCGTAGATGCCGAGGTTGCGCACGTAGCGCGACTCGGGGCCGAAGGCGAGCGCGCGCACCCTGGAGTGCATCCCGTCAGCGCCGACCACCAGGTCGAACGTGCGCGGCGCGGCCTTCTCGAACCGCACCCGCACCTCCGCCGCGTCCTGGTCGATCGCGGTGACGGTGTCGTCGAACAGGTACTCGGCGGTGTCGCGGGTGGCCTCGTACAGGACCTTCGTGACGTCGGACTTGAGCACCTCCAGCTCGCCGGAGATCGCGGTGGCGGGCAGCACGGCGAGCGTGTCGCCGGCCTCGTCGACCAGCGTCATGGAGGTCATGGTGGTCGCGTGCCGGCGCATCTCGGCCAGCATGCCCATGCGCTCCAGCACGTCCAGGGCCGAGCCGCGGAAGTCGATGGCCGCGCCGCCGCCGCGCGGGGCCGGGGCGCGCTCGACGACGGTGACCTGGTGGCCGTGACGGTGCAGCCAGTAGGCAAAGGCGGGGCCGGCGACGCTGCCGCCGGAGATCAGGATCCGCATTGGAATGTCCTCTTTCGTCGGTGAACGCTCCACACCGTACGCAGATTTGGGCAAACGCGCAAGACGTGTGTCTAAGGCGCCCGTGCTAGGCTTCCGGCCATGGGAAATCGCGAAGACCTGCTGGCCGGGGCGCGGCGCTGCCTGGAGGAGAAGGGCTGGGGGCGCACCACCGTCCGCGACATCGCCACGGCGTCGGGCGTGAGCATGGCCGCCATCGGCTACCACTTCGGCTCACGCGAGGCGCTGCTCAACGCGGCCCTGGTCGAGGCCATGGGCGAATGGGGGGAGAAGGTCGGCGCGGCGCTGGCCGCCCTCGACGACCCAGGCAGGTCGCCCGCCGAGAGCTTCGAGGCGCTGTGGGAGCAGCTGATCGGCTCGATCAACGAGCACCGCACGCTGTGGCTGGCCAACCTGGAGGCGCTGGTCCAGGCCGAGCACTCGCCGGAGCTGCGCGAGCAGCTCGTGGCCGGTCAGCGCGAGGGGCGGCGGGGCATGGCCGCGCAGCTCACCGGGGTGCCGGAGGAGGAGATCGGCGACGGCGAGGTGCGCGCCGTCGGCTCGGTGCAGCTCGCGCTGCTGCTGGGGGTGATGGCCCAGTGGCTCAACGACCCGCAGGCCGCGCCCTCGGCCGCCGACGTGGTCGCGGGGCTGCGAGCCGTCACCACCCGGTTCGGGCTGGTCAGGTGAGGGAGGCGACGATCACCCGGGTGGCCTCGGCGATCAGCGCCTCCCTGGGCGGCGTGCCGTAGCCGGGGCGGTCGGTCATGACGGCCACCACCAGCGGCGCCGCGCCCGGCGGCCACACCACGGCGATGTCGTTGGCCCTGCCGTAGTTGCCGGTCCCGGTCTTGTGCGCCGGCTTCCAGCCCTTGGGCAGGCCCGCCTTGACGCGCGCCGCGCCGGTGGTCGTCCGCAGGAGCCAGTCTTCGAGCAGCGCGCGCTTGGCCGGGGACAGCACGTCGCCGAGCAGGATCTCCCGGTAGTCGGCGGCGATCGCGCGGGGGGTGGTGGTGTCGCGCGGGCTCTTCGGGCCCATCCTGTTGAGCTCGGGCTCGTAGTGGTCGACGCGGCTGACCCGGTCGCCCAGCCCGCGCAGGAAGGCGGTGAGCCGGGCCGGGCCGCCGACGTCGCGCATCAGCAGGTTGCCCGCGGTGCCGTCGCTGTGGCGGATGGCGGCGTCGCAGAGCTGCCGGACGGTCATGCCGGTGGCGACGTGCTGCCGGGTGATCGGTGAGATGGAGTCGATGTCGGCCCAGGTGTAGGTGACGCGGTCGTCCAGGTGGCCGAGCGGGTTGTGGTGCAGGACCGCGGCCGCGGCCAGGGCCTTGAAGGTGGAGCAGAACGCGAAGCGCTCGTCGGCGCGGTGGGCCAGCGTGGCGCCGGTGCCGGTGGCCAGCGCGTACACGCCGAGGCGGGCGCCGTGCCGGCGTTCGAGCGCGGCCAGGCGCGCCACCGCCGACGGCCTCGCGCCGGGCGTCGCCGGGGACGGTGACGCGGGTGGCGTTCCCCGCGCGGGCGGCTCGGTCGTCCGGCGGACGTCGGCGCCGCAGGCCGCCAGCGGCAGCAGGGCGGCAGCCGTCAGCAGGGCACGCCGGGACTGCTCGTAGGACATTCGGTGCTACCTGCTCCCCCGCCGGTCGATCTTCCCGGCACCACCCTAGGCGTGCTGCCAGGTCAAGGCCGCCATTGCCAACCTTTGAATGGCCGTTTAATATCCTGAACGTGCCATCAGGAGAGCGGACGTTCGTCGAGGAGAACCGGCGGGCCCAGATCATCGACTGCGCCGTCGAGGCTCTGGCGACGCTCGGATACCAGCAGGCGTCGATGGCGAAGATCGCCAAGCTCGCCGGCATCACGCCGGGCCTGATCGCCTACTACTTCGGCAGCAAGGACGAGCTGATCGAGGCGGTCGTCAGGCACGCGGTCAAGCTCGCCACCGACCTGATGGTGCCGCGCATCCTGGCGCAGACCACCGCCAGCGACGGGCTGCGCGTCTACTTCGAGACCAACCTCGAATTCATGCGGGTGCACCGCAAACCCCTGCTGGCGCTGGTCGAGATCATCACCCACGATCACGACGGGCCCTACGCGGGCCAGCAGGGCACCGCCATCGACGACATCGAGAAGCTGCTGGCGTGGGGCCAGCAGACCGGCGAGTTCCGGCAGTTCGAGCTGCGTCCGATGGCGATCGCGATCCGCGGCGCCATCGACGCCGTGCCGAGCTACGTGCTGAAGGACCCCGACTACGACCTCAGCGCCCTCGCCGCCGAACTGGCCACCATCTTCACCCTCGCCACCAGGAGGACCTCATGACGCCGGCGCTCGAGATCAGCGGGCTGACCAAGAGATTCGGTGACAAGGTCGCCGTCGACGCGATCCACCTCACCGTCCCCCAGGGGTCGTTCTTCGGGCTCGTCGGCCAGAACGGCGCCGGCAAGACCACCACCCTGTCCATGGCCGTCGGCCTGCTGCGCCCCGACGCGGGCGGCGCCACGATCTTCGGCCAGGACGTCTGGTCGGCCCCCGAGCGGGCCAAGGCCCTGGTCGGGGTGCTGCCCGACGGCATGGCCATGCCCGAGCGGCTGACCGGCCGCGAAGTGCTCACCTACCTCGGCCTGCTGCGCGGCCTGCCCAAGGACGAGGTGGCCCGGCGCGCCGACGAGCTGCTGGCCGTGCTGGAACTGGACGGCGCCGGCACGACGCTGGTCATCGAGTACTCCACCGGCATGCGCAAGAAGATCGGGCTGGCCACCGCGCTGCTGCACGCGCCCCGGCTGCTCGTGCTGGACGAGCCGTTCGAGGCGGTCGACCCGGTCTCGGCCGCCACGATCAAGCGGATCCTGCGCGGGTTCGTCGCCAACGGCGGCTCGATCGTGCTCTCCAGCCACGTCATGGCGCTGGTGGAGCAGCTCTGCGACCGGGTCGCGGTGATCGACAAGGGCACGGTCGCCGCGGCCGGCACCCTCGACGAGGTGCGCGGCGGCCGCTCGCTGGAGGACACCTTCGTCGCCCTCGTCGGCAACGACGACGCCGGCGTGAAGGAGCTGTCATGGCTGTCGCAGTGACCCCGCCGACCAGCTTGAACACCTTGGCCACCGTGACCACCATGGCCCGGATGAAGGTCGCGCTCCTGCGCCACGCCTTCCGGGGCACGCGGGCCCAGACCGCGGGCACGGGCGCCGCGCTGGGCGCGCTGCTCGCCGCCGGGACGATCTACCTGGCCTTCGCCGCCCCCGAGCTGCTGGCCGCCGCCTACGCGGTGTGGCTGCTGGGCTGGATGCTCGGCCCCGTCTTCATGGGCGGCGGCGACGAGACGCTGCGGCCGGAGTACTTCACGATGCTCGGCCTGCCGCCGCGCCGACTGGCGTCCGGGCTGCTGGTGGCGGCCTTCGTCGGCGTCGCGCCGCTGGTCAGCCTGACCGCGCTGCTCGGCCTGCCGATCGCGGGCGCGCGGCTCGGGCCGGCCAACGCCCTGGTGGCCGTGCCCGCGATGGCGTTGCAGCTCGCCGTGTTCGTGCTGCTGTCGAAGCTGGCGGTGGCGCTGGTCGGGCAGGCGCTGCGGTCCCGGGCGGGCGCGATCGCCTCCGGCGTGCTCAACGGCGCGATCCTGGCGGCGCTCGGCCAGATCTGGATCTTCTTCGTGGCGTTCGGCCAGACCGGCATGCCGTCGTTCGTCCGGTATCTGCCTTCCGGGTGGGGGCTGCTGGCCGTCCAGGGCGACTGGTGGGCGCTGGCCGCCCTGGCGCTCCTGGCCGTGCTGCTGCTCGGCGCGTGGGCGGTGCTGCTGGGCCGGCGCGCGGGGGCGACGCAGCGGTCCGGGCGTACCCGGCGCCCGATGACGGCCGCCACCGCCAACGGCGCGATCGTCGCCAAGGAGCTGCGCACCTGGTCACGTGACCTGGTCCGCAACCACCAGCTCACGTTCGCGCTGTCGTACGCCGTCTGCTTCGCCGCCGTCCCGCTGGTCGTCGGCTGGAACGGCATGCTGCCCTACGCGGGCCCGATCTTCGTCGTGATGGCCGCGGCCATGGCCGCCAACCAGTACGGCGCCGACGGCACCGCGCTCTGGCTGACCGTGATGACCCCCGGCGCGAGCGACGTGCGCGGCCGGCAACTGGCGTGGCTCACGGCGCAGACGCCGGTGGCGGCCGTGCTGACCGTGGCGTTCACCGCGATCACCGGCGGTCCGTGGCCGCTGGTCCTGGCGCTGCTGGCGGCCCTGCTGGGCGGCGCGGCCGGGCTGGTGCCGCTGATCTCGGTGTACGGGCTCGTGCCCGGCACCGACCCCCACCGCCGCGCCGGCAACCCGCTGCGCACCAGCGAGGACGACAGCGGCCTGACCGGGCTGGCCTACCTGACCCTCGCCCTGGTGGCCCTCACGGGACTGCCCGCGGCGCTGGTCGCCCTCCGGTACGGCTGGGCCGGGGTCGCCGTCGGCGTCCTGACGGGAGCGCTGTGCGTCTGGGGTCTCGGCCTGCTCGCCGAACGCCGCCTGCGTGCGCAGGGCCCCGAGCTGCTGGACCTGATGCGCACCGGCCGCAGGCAGCAGCCCGCCGTGGCCTCCCGCTTCGACCGGCTGTCCACGACGCAGCGCATGGTCACCTGGTGGTGCTTCGGCCTCGGCGCGATCCCGCTGGTGCCGCAGGGCATCCTCGCGGCCGTCTTCGTCTCCAACGACATGCTGCGCCACTCCTGGTTCCTGGCCACCTACATGCCGTCCGGGCTGCGCTATCCGGTCGCCGCCGGGTTCGTCCTGCTCGGCCTGGCGATGTACGGCCTGGGCCTGTGGATGATCAGGCCGCGACCCTCGCAGTAGGTTTTGACACCTCCTACGGCTAACCGCTATCTATTGGCTAACCGTTAGGGGGTGAGGCCGTGCAGGACGCGGTGCTGGCGATGCTCGCCAAGGAGCCGTCGCACGGCTACGACCTGCGTGCCCGCCTGCGGCACAGCCTCGGCCCGCTGGGCGGGTCGATGAACCCCGGCCAGATCTACGTGACCCTGGCCAGGCTGGAGAAGGCCGGGCTCGTCGCCTGCGAACGGGCCGACGGCCTTCCCGAGCGGCCCGACCGCAAGGTCTACGCGCTGACCCCCGACGGCCAGCGCCGGGTGGCCGCCTGGCTCGCCGAGGTGGGCTGGCCGAAACCCGACCTGGCCGAGTTCCATCTCAAGCTCGCCGCCGCCGCCGCGGCCCGGCTGGCCGACCCGGTCGAGCTGGTGGCGGCGCAGCGCCGCGAGCTGCTGCGCCGCCTGCGCGAGGTCCAGCAGGCGGCGCTGGACGAACCGCCCGGATCACCCGCCGGCCTGCTGCTGGAAGGGGTCGTGCTGCGGTTGCGGGCCGACCTGCGCTGGCTGGACGCCTGCGAGCGCACCTGGTCCCGGGCCGAAGACGAATACGAGGGCGCATGAACGTGTTACGGGCCCGCGGCCTGGTGAAGACGCACGGCCAGGGGCAGAGCCGGGTCCACGCGGTGGACGAGGTCGACCTGGAGGTCCCCCAGGGCCAGACGCTGGCGGTGACCGGCCCGAGCGGCTGCGGGAAGTCCACCCTGCTGCACCTGCTGGGCGGCCTGGAACGGCCCACCGGCGGTGAGGTGTGGCTGGCCGGCCGGCGCGTCGACACGCTGAGCGAGCGGGCCCTGGCCCGCCTGCGACGCCGCTCGGTCGGGTTCGTCTTCCAGGCGTTCCACCTGGTGGAGGAGCTGTCGGCGGCCGAGAACGTCGAGCTGCCCGCGCTGCTGGCCGGCCGCTCGCGCCGCCAGGCCAGGCGGCGCGCCGACGCGCTGCTGGACCGGGTCGGGCTCGCCGCCCGCGCCCGGCACCTGCCCTCGCAACTGTCGGGCGGCCAGCGCCAGCGCATCGCCGTCGCCCGCGCGCTGGTCAACGACCCGCTGGTGGTGCTGGCCGACGAGCCCACCGGCAACCTCGACACCGCCGCCACCCTCGACGTGCTGCGGATCTTCGGCGAGCTGCGTTCCGCCGGGCAGACCCTCGTGATCGTCACGCACGACGAGCGGGTGGCGGCCACCGCCGACCGGCTGGTCTCGATGCGCGACGGCATGTTCGTCGACGACACCCACCTGGCCGCCGCCCACCCGCGAGGGCTGGGCGGCCTGATCGGGCTGGAGGACTGAACGTCATGGGCACCGTCGTGCTCGTCACCCGGCTGGTGCTGGCCGACGTGCGGCGGCACCGCGTCCAGGCCGCGATGCTGCTGCTCGCGGTGACCGTGGCCACCGCGACGATGGCCCTGGGCCTGTCCCTGGGCGACGCCAGCCGCTCGCTGTACGAGCAGACCCGCGCGGCCACCGCCGGGCCGGACGTGGTGGCGCTGTCCGGCGGCTCGGGCCGCGCGGCGACCTCCGCCCTGGCCGCGCTGGCGGACGACCCCGACGTGGTCGCCCACCACGGCCCCTACCGCATCGTCTACGCCGACCTCACCGCCCGCGGCTCGACGTCGTCCCAGGTGGTGGTGCACGGCTTCGCCGAGCGGCCCGGCCCGGTCAACCGGCCGCTGGTGACCTCGGGCCGGTGGGTGCGTCCCGGCGGCGCCGTCCTCGAACGCGGCTTCGCCACCGCCCTGGGCGTCGGCGTCGGCGACCGCGTCACCGTCGCCGGCCGGCCGTACCCCGTCGTCGGGATCGCCGTCACCGCGGCCACTTCCGTCTACCCCTGGGCCGCGCAGATCGGGCCGGGCGGCGGCCCCAGCGACTACGGCGGCCTGGCCTGGCTGACCAGCTCGGACGCCCGGACGCTGGCCTCCTCCCGGCACCTGCCGGTCACCACGGCCATCGACCTCAAGTTGCGCGACCCCGCCGCCACCGAGGCGTTCCGCGACGCGCACCGCGACCCGGACCTGCGGGTCAACTTCCACTCCTGGCAGTTCACGGCCGCGCAGGACACCGTCATACTCAAGGACAGCCAGCCGATCCTGGTGGTCGGGAGCTGGCTGCTCAGCTTCCTGGCCGTCACCGGCGTCGCGGCGCTGGCCGCCGGGCGCGCCGCCGCGCAGACGCGCCGGGCCGGGCTGCTCAAGGCCGTCGGCGCCACCCCCGGGCTGATCGCCACCGTCCTGCTCACCGAGTACCTGGCGCTCGCGCTGGCCGGCGACGCGCTGGGGCTGGCGATCGCCCGCCTGACCGCGCCCGCCCTGGCCGGCCCCACGGCCAGCAGGATCGGCGACGCGGCCGAGCTCGGCGGCTCCGTCGTCGTCACCGCGACCGTCCTGGCCGTGGCGGTCGCGGTGCTGTCCACGCTGCGTCCCACGCTGCGCGCCATGCGCACGGCCACCGTCACGGCGCTGTCGGCGACCGCGCGCCCGCCCCGTCACCGGCCCTGGATCACCGCCCTGTCGGCGCTGCTGCCCACGCCGCTCCTGCTCGGGCTGCGGCTGACCGCCCGCCGCCCCGGCCGGGCGGTGCTCCAGGCGTGCTCCACCGCCACCACGGTGATCGCGATGGTCGCCCTGCTGACCCTCCACGTCCAGCCGGAGCGGGGCTACGGCCTGGACGGCTCATCCGTCCTGCCCAACCTGCGCGGCATACAGGACCGGCGGCTGATGCTCGCCGTCACCGTGCTGCTGATCGTCCTGGCCGTCGTGAACACCGTCACGCTCACCTGGACCACCGCCATGGAGGCGCGCGCCACCATGGCCGTCGCCCGCACGCTCGGCGCCACCCCCGGGCAGGTCGCCGCGGGCCTGTCCAGCGCCCAGCTGCTGCCCAGCCTGCCCGGCGCCGTCGTCGGCGTCCCCCTGGGCCTCGGCCTGCTCTCGCTCTTCGCGGCCGGGAACTCGGTGCAGGCGCCCTTGTCCTGGCTGGCCGCG
Source organism: Nonomuraea sp. NPDC005692 (assembly GCF_040631115.1). Taxonomy (NCBI): domain Bacteria; kingdom Bacillati; phylum Actinomycetota; class Actinomycetes; order Streptosporangiales; family Streptosporangiaceae; genus Nonomuraea; species Nonomuraea sp. NPDC005692. Next base: position 83,132 of record NZ_JBEXYU010000021.1, read on the forward strand.
GCCGCGGCGGCCACCCTCCTGACGACCGCGGCGTTCGTCGCCCTGCCCGCCCGGCTGGCCGCCCGCCGGCCCGTGGCCCAGGCACTCAGCGCCGAGACCGCGTGACCGGCCGCGCGCGAACCCGGTGGACGGCTTCCGTGATCTCCGGCTAGGGTGTGGCGCGTGTCCGGTCCCGAGGCGTCAAGACGCTAGCCACCGATCGTCGGTGGCTTCTCGTGATGTCATGCGGCCGCGCCGTCCCTGAGACGGCGCGCCCTTCCGTCATCCGATCACCTTCGTCCGGACCGGTTCCTCCCGGCTGTTCCGCCACCGTCGTGGCGTCGAACCCGGGCCTTTCTCCCTCGCGGTAGCGCCCGCGCCCTCGTTGTGCCGCCGGCGCGCCGCGTTCCTTCGTGCTGCCTTTTGGAGTACCGCTCGTGCCTTTCGCCATCTACGTTCTCGGGCTGGCCGTGTTCGCCCAGGGAACGTCGGAGTTCATGCTGTCCGGGCTGGTCCCGGCCATCGCCGCCGACCTGGGCGTGTCCGTCCCGGCCGCCGGCGCGCTGACGTCCGCGTTCGCCGCGGGCATGGTCGTCGGGGCGCCGCTCATGGCGCTGCTCAGCCTGCGCTGGCCACGCCGGCAGGCGCTGCTCGTCTTCCTCGTCGCGTTCGTGCTCGTGCACGTGGCGGGCGCGCTCACCACCGACTTCGCCGTGCTGCTGGCCACCCGCGTCCTCGGGGCGCTGGCCAACGCCGGTTTCCTCGCCGTGGGCCTGGCGACGGCGGCCGGCATGGTCGCCCCCGACGCCAAGGGACGGGCCACGTCCGTCCTGCTCGGCGGCATCACGCTGGCGTGCGTCGCCGGGGTGCCCGCGGGCGCCGTGCTCGGCCAGGCGTTCGGCTGGCGGTCGGCGTTCTGGGCGGTGGCGCTGGTCTCGCTGCCGGCCGTTCTCGCCGTCGTGCGGTCGGTGCAGGCCGGCGGGCAGGAGAGCGCCCGTCCGCGCGCCCGGCACGAGCTGCGGGCGCTGCGCGAGCCGCGCCTGCTGGTCGCGCTGGCGCTGGGCGCGCTGGTCAACGCCGCCACCTTCTGCACCTTCACCTACCTGTCGCCGCTGGTCACCGAGGTGAGCGGCGTCTCCGACGGGTGGGTGCCGGTGCTGCTCGCGCTGTTCGGGCTGGGGTCGTTCGCCGGGGTGACCGCCGCGGGCCGGCTGTCCGACGCGCGGCCGGCGCTGGTCCTGGTCGCGGGCGGGCTCGCGCTGCCGGCCGGGTGGGCGCTGTTCGCGTCCGCGGCGGGTGTTCCGGTCGTGGCGTTCGTGCTGGTCTTCGTGCAGGGCGCGCTGTCCTTCGCGGTCGGCTCGACCCTGATCGCCCGCGTCCTGTACGCGGCCGCCGCGGCGCCCTCGCTCGGCGGCTCCTTCGCCACGGCGGCGCTCAACGTGGGGGCCACCGCGGGCCCGGCGCTCGGCGGCGCGGCCATCGCCGCCGGGCTCGGCTACCGGTCGGCGCCGTGGGTCAGCGCCCTGCTGGTGGTCGTGGCGCTCGCCGTGGCGGCCCTCGTCCACAGGTCGTCGGCGAGCGTCACGGCGCGCTGACCGGGGGCGGGAAGATGGTCCGGCGGCAGTGAGCAGGTGCGGTCGCCGGGCATGCTCTCGTGGATGCGATGGCATGCCCGGCGGTCGTGTCGCTGTTGCGCAGCCAGACCGGGCTTCAGGGTGGCATATGCGGAAGGTAGGGTGTGGGCTTGTGACGACGTTCCGGATCAGCGAGGCCGCGGCGCTGCTCGGGGTCAGCTCCGACACCGTCCGGCGGTGGGTCGACGCGGGCCGGCTGGCGGCCGAACGCGACGAGCACGGCCACCGGCGGGTCGACGGCGCCGATCTGGCGGCCTTCGCCCGTTCGCAGATCGAGAGCGACGGCGAGGGCGGCCGTTCCTCGGCGCGCAACCGCTTCCGCGGGATCGTGACCGAGGTGATCCGCGACGCGGTGATGGCCCAGGTGGAGATCGCCGCCGGGCCGTTCCGCGTGGTGTCGCTGATGAGCCGGCAGGCGGCCGACGAGCTGGGCCTGCAGGTGGGGGTGGTGGCGGTCGCCGTGATCAAGTCCACCAACGTCGTCGTGGAGATCCCCGGCCACGAGCGCGTGGCCAGTCAGGTGTGAGGAGCCCCCCTTGGTGTTCAGGCGTCTTTCCCGATGGACGATCGCCCTGCCCGTCGCGTTCGCGCTGGCCGGCCTGGCCGGCTGTGGCTCGGGCGGGCCGGCCACGTCCGCCTCGTCCGCTTCCGCCGCGTCCGCCGGTGGGGGCGCCGGGGAGGTGACGGTGTTCGCGGCGGCCTCGCTGACCGGCACGTTCACCGAGCTGGGCAAGAGCTTCGAGAGCGCCCATCCGGGCACGACGGTGAGGTTCAACTTCGGCTCCAGCGCCACCCTGGCCCAGCAGATCGTCCAGGGCGCTCCGGCCGACGTGTTCGCCGCCGCCAGCCCGGCCACCATGAAGACGGTCACCGACGCCTCCCTCGCGGGCGCCCCGGCCACGTTCGTCCGCAACAAGCTGCAGATCGCGGTGCCCGCCGCCAACCCGGCCAAGGTCGACGAGCTCAAGGACCTGGCCGACCCCGCGGTGAAGGTGGCGCTCTGCGCCGAGCAGGTGCCGTGCGGGGCCGCCGCGGTCAAGGCGCTCGGCGCGGCCGGCCTCAAGGTCCAGCCGGTGACCCTGGAGCAGGACGTCAAGGCCACGCTCACCAAGGTGCAGCTGGGCGAGGTGGACGCCGCGCTGGTCTACCGGACCGACGTGATCGCCTCCGGCGGCAAGGTGACCGGCATCGACTTCCCCGAGGCCGCCCAGGCGATCAACGACTACCCGATCGCGGCCCTGACCAAGGCCCCCGCCGGTGACCTGGCCAAGCAGTTCGTCGACCTGGTGCTGTCCCAGCAGGGCAAGGACGTCCTGGCCAAGGCCGGTTTCGAGGCCCCGTGACCGTTCGCTCCCGACGTCCCGGCCCGGTGGAGCCGCCCGGCGGGCGTCCGGTCGCGGGCCGTGAGATCTCGGGGCGGGCGCCGTGGATGCTGGTCGTGCCCGCGCTGGCGGGGCTGGCGTTCCTGGTGCTGCCGCTGGCCGGGCTGCTGATCCGGGCCCCCTGGTCCACGCTGCTCCGGCGGCTGGCCGAGCCGCACGTGCTGGAGGCGCTGCGGTTGTCGCTGCTCTGCGCCACCGTCGCCACGGCCTTCTGCCTGCTGCTCGGCGTGCCGCTGGCCTGGCTGCTGGCCCGGGTGTCGTTCCCGGGGCGGCGGCTGGTGCGCGCGCTGGTCACCGTGCCGCTGGTGCTGCCGCCGGTGGTCGGCGGCGTGGCGCTGCTGCTGGTGCTGGGGCGGCGCGGCCTGGCCGGTCAGTGGCTGGAGTCCGCCTTCGGCATCACGCTGCCGTTCACGACGGCCGGTGTGATCGTCGCCGAGGCGTTCGTCGCGATGCCCTTCCTGGTGATCAGCGTGGAGGGCGCGCTGCGCGGCGCCGACCAGCGCTTCGAGGAGGCCGCCGCGACGCTCGGCGCCTCCCGCTGGACGGTCTTCCGCCGGGTGACGCTGCCCATGGTGATGCCGGGCGTGGTGGCCGGGGCCGTGTTGTGCTGGGCGCGGGCGCTGGGCGAGTTCGGGGCGACGATCACGTTCGCCGGCAACTTCCCCGGCACCACCCGCACGATGCCGCTGGCGGTCTACCTGGCGCTGGAGACCGAGCCGGAGGCGGCGATCGTGCTCAGCCTGGTGCTGCTGGCCGTCTCGGTGGTCATCCTGGCCAGCCTGCGCGACCGGTGGGTGAGCGCGCCGTGACCCTCGACGCACGTCTGGTGGTCACCCGGCCGGCCTTCACCCTCGACGTCTCCCTGCGGGTCGCCGCCGGCGAGGTGGTGGCGCTGCTCGGCCCCAACGGCGCCGGCAAGACCACCGCCCTGCGCGCCCTGGCCGGGCTCACCCCGATGACCGGCGGGCGGATCAGCCTGCGCGGCGCGCCGCTGCACACGCTGCCCGCCGAGGGCCGCCCGATCGGCATGGTCTTCCAGGACTACCTGCTCTTCCCGCACCTGTCGGCGCTCGACAACGTCGCCTTCGGGCCGCGCTGCCAGGGCGTGCCCAAGGCCGAGGCCCGCCGGACGGCCGCCGCCCTGCTGGAGCGGGTGGGCCTCGCCGCCCACGCCGCGGCCAGGCCGCGGCGGCTGTCCGGCGGGCAGGCGCAGCGGGTCGCGCTCGCCCGCGCGCTGGCCGTACGGCCCGAGCTGCTGCTGCTGGACGAGCCGCTGGCCGCGCTCGACGCCCACACCCGGCTGGAGATCCGCTCCCAGCTCCGCCGCCACCTGGCCGACTTCGCGGGCGCCACCGTGCTGGTCACCCACGACCCGCTCGACGCGATGGTGCTGGCCGACCGGCTGATCGTCATCGAGCACGGCACGGTCGTGCAGGAGGGCCCGCCGGCCGAGGTCGCCCGCCATCCGCGCACCGACTACGTGGCCCGTCTGGTCGGGCTCAACCTCTATCGCGGCGTGGCCGAGGGCGTGCGGGTCAAGGTCGGCGAGGTGTTGCTGCACACGTCGGAGGAGCTCGACGGGCCGGCGTTCGTGGCCTTCCCGCCCGCCGCCGTGGCGTTGTACCGCAGCCGCCCCGACGGCAGCCCGCGCAACCTGTGGCACGCCCGGATCGAGGGCATCGAACGGCACGGCGACAACGTGCGCGTGCACCTCGACGGCCCCCTGACGGCCTTCGCCGACATCACCCCCGCCGCCGTCGCCGACCTCGACCTGACCCCCGGCCAGCGGATCTGGGCCTCCGTCAAGGCCACCGAGACGCACGCCTACCCGGCCTGAACGCCCTGATCCCACAACCGGTCGTCCACGCCGACCCGGATGCCGGTGACGCCGCTGACGTGCCGGCCGCCGCACCGGTCACCCGGCAGCACCAGGTGCGGCCCCTGCTCGTCGAGGGCCCGGCAGTCCATGCCGACGGCCAGCATCGCGGGTGTGTTGCCGAACTCCGGGTCGAGCTCACCCCACGACAACACCGCGCGGTGACCGTCGCGGCCGAGCACCGAGATCAGGAAACGCAGCCGGCTCTTGCGCTCGGCGGGGTCGAACAGCGGCCCGGCCGCGTGCAGCACGTCGATGAGCAGCGGCCCGGCGAAGTAGTGACGTCGCGGCCCGGAGCTGCGGCACTCGAAGCTGACGGTGGTCTCGCGCTGCGGCATCGACCGGAGCGCGGCCATGCTCAGCTCGACCGGCACGCGACGCCAGACGGCCGAAAGTCCTTGCTGTTTCAGGAGGACGGGTCGACGTACGTGATCTCCTGGATGGCGGCGACGTCGGCGAAGCCGGCGATCGTCAGGACGGGTTCGAGCAGCGGGTTGGCGATGAGCCGGATCCGCTCGGCGTGCGTGAACAGCACGGTCAGGCCCGCGCTGTCCAGGTACTCCACCTCGCTCAGGTCGACGAGCACCATGCTCTCGCCGGTTCGGGCCAGCGCCTCCTCCAGGGCCCCGGCGTTGCTCATGTCGATCTCGCCGGCGGCGGCCACGACCTGGGTGCCGTCCGGCCGCGTCGAGGCCGCGAGGGTCAGAGGGGTGGTCATGAGCTGATCCTCGCATGCATGTCGACGGTGGTACCGGCCGCGCCGGGTTCGATGGTGACCTCGTTCATCAGGGCGCGCATGAGCGCCACGCCGCGGCCCCGGTGCGGGTTCGCCTCGGGCTCCGGAGGCTTCCAGCGGCCGGTGTCGGCGACGGTGAGCCGCAGGTCGCCGGGGGTCGCGACGGCCCGCAGGCGGATCGTCCGGCCGGGGGCGTTGCGGTGGCCGTGCTCAATGGCGTTGGCGCACGCCTCCCCCGCCGCCACGAGCACGTTCTGCACCAGCGAAGGGGTGAGCTGGCAGCGGGCCAGCCACTCCCGCAGGGCCGAGCGCACGGGGGCGAGCTGGCTCGACTCGGCCGGGAAGTCCACCTCCAGCGGGGCGGGCTGGCGGTAGAGCAGCAGCGCGACGTCGTCGTTGAAGCCGCCGTCCGGGGTGAGGGAGGCCATGACGTCGCCGGCCAGCTCCTCGATCGGGGTGGACCGCCCGACCTGGACGGCGGCGCTGGCCTCGCCGATGCCCGCGGTCAGCGGACGCCGCCGCCGCTCCACCAGCCCGTCGGTGTAGAGCAGCAGGGTGGACCTGGCCGGCATGGTGCACCGGGCCTCGGTGCGCCCGCGGGCCGACCGTACGGCCAGCGGGGTCGAGCGGCCGCCCTCCAGCAGCTCGGTGGTGCCGTCGGCGTGGGCCAGGATGCCGGGGGGATGCCCGGCGCTGGAGTAGACGAGGTCGCCGGTGGCGGTGTCCAGGACGCCGCAGAAGACGGTGGTGCACTTGGCGCCCGGGATGAGGGCGGCGAACCGGTCGAGCGCGGTGAACACCTGGGCCGGCCCGGCGTCCTGGAGCAGCAGGGCCCGGCAGGCGCTGCGCAGCTGCCCCATGACGGCCGCGGCCTGCAGCCCGCGCCCCACGCAGTCGCCGACGACGATCCCGATGCGCTCGTCGGCCAGCGGCACGATGTCGTACCAGTCGCCGCCGACCTCCAGCGGGCTGGTGGCCGGCTCGTAGCGCACGGCGAAGCCGCTGGGCAGCCGGGACGGGCCGAGGATGGCGCGCTGGAGCGCCACGGCCGCCTCACGCTGCTGGTCGAGCTGGTGCACCCGGTGCAGGGCCTGGCCCAGGTGGCCGGCCAGCAGCGCCAGCAGGGTCTGGTCCTCGTGGGTGAACGGCCGGTTCTGGCCCAGGTCGATCCAGACGGCGAGCAGGCCCTCGGGATGCTCCAGGGTGATGCCGGCCCCGTCCCCCTCGGAGGCGACGGCCCGCAGGGGCGGCTGCCCGCGCAGGCCCGTGAGCTTGGCCCGCACCTGTTCCGGCAGGTCCTGCCAGGTCGGGCCGGACGGGGTGGTGACCAGGCCGGGGGAACCGTCCTCGTCCCAGACGACGGCCGTGACCTGCCGGGCGCGCCAGACCTCCTGCAGCGCGTCCAGCCCGCCGGCCAGGGCGTCGTTCAGGTTGCCGGCCTGCGAGACGCGCAGGCCGAGCGCGGCGAGCGCGCTCTCGCGCTGCACGAGGTAGTGCTCGGCGGTCACGTCGCGCAGGGTGCCGACGACGCGGCGCCGCCGGGTGCCGGGGTCGGTGACCGAGTTGAACGTGACCGCGACCCACACCTGGTGCCCGTCACGGTGGGTGACGGGGATGACCGCGCTGCCCCTGCCTTCGCCGACGAGCCGCCCGAACGCCTCGGCGACCAGGCCGTGGGCCTGCGGGTCGCGCTCCTCGTCCGGCCACCAGGGGTGCCGGGGCCGGTAGGGCAGGCCGTCGGGGCCGTAGCCGAGGATGTCGGTGAACGCCGAGTTGATCTCGATCACCACGCCGTCCTCGTCGGTGACGAAGAACGCCTCCTGCAAGGAGTCGATCATGGCGTTGCGCCAGCGGGTGTGGTGGTTGCGCATCCGCGCCAGCTCCACGTTGGCCCGCGCCCGCGCCAGCAGCTCGGCGGCGGAGAACGGCTTGACCAGGTAATCGTCGGCGCCCGCCGCCAGGCCCTCGATCGAGGCCTCCTGCCCCGCGCGCGCCGACAGCAGCAGCACCGGCACCCCGGCGGTACGCGGATCGGCCCGCAGGGCGGCGACCAGGGCCAGGCCGTCCAGGCGCGGCATCATCACGTCGCTGACCACGAGGTCGGGCTCCTCGGCGTGCACGGCGTCGAGCGCCTGGAGACCGTCGCCGACGGCGGTGACGTGGTAGCCGGCGCCCTTGAGCAGCCGGACGAGGTACTCGCGCATGTCCCGGTTGTCGTCGGCGATCAGCACCCGGGCCGGCGGGCCGCCGCTCGGGCCCGGCGAGCCGCCGCCGTCCGCCGAGACGTCCGAGGACGTCCCCGCACCGGTGACGTCGTCCTCGGGCAGCCAGCGCAGCGCCTCCTGAACGAACGGCTCGGCGCCGGACGAGACCGCCTCCGCCGGGCGGGCCGGCACCAGGCTCCCGGCCGGAAGGTGGTCGGCGCCGAAGGGCAGCCGGATGGTGAACGTCGTGCCCTTCTCCTCGGCGCTCTCGGCCGTGATCGTGCCGCCGTGCAGGCCGACGAGCTCCTGGACGAGAGCCAGCCCGATGCCGCTGCCCTCGTTGGAGCGCGAGCGGGCGCTCTCGATCCGGTGGAACCGTTCGAACAGGCGCGGCAGCTCCTCGGCCGGGACGCCGATGCCCGTGTCGGAGACGGTCACCACGGCCTGCCCGTCCCGCACGCCCACCTGGACGGCGATCGAGCCGTCGAAGGTGAACTTCAGCGCGTTGCTCAGCAGGTTGAGCACGACCTTCTCCCACATGGTCCGGTCGATGTAGACCGGCTCGTCCAGCGGCGGGCAGTCCACCTGGAAGGACAGGCCGGCCTTGTCGACCGCCGAGCGGAAGACGCTGGCCAGGTCGGCGGTCACCGCCGCCAGGTCGACCGGCTCGTAGCGGGCCTGCATGCGGCCGGCCTCGATCCGGGAGAAGTCGAGCAGCGTGTTGACGAGCCTGCCCAGGCGCAGGGCGTTGCGGTGGACGACCTCCAGGTCCTGGCGCACCTCGGGGGCGGCCCCGGCCAGCGTGTTCCGCAGCTCCTGCACCGGGCCCATGATCAGGGTGAGCGGCGTGCGGAACTCGTGGCTGATGTTGGAGAAGAAGACGGTCTTCGCCCGGTCGAGCTCGGCCAGCTCCTCGGCCCGCCGCTGCTGGGCCTGGTAGCTGCGGGCCGAGGAGATGCCGGTGGCGACGTGCCCGGCGGCCAGCTCGACGAACCCGCGGTAGCCGTCGTCCAGGGCGCGGTAGCGGTTGAGCGCGGCCACCAGGAACCCGTACGGCCTGCCTCCCTGCTGCGGCAGCGGCGCCACCAGCGCGTGCGTGGGCGGCTCCGGCCAGTTTCCGGGCGGCAGCCCGGCGTACGGGGCGGTGTCGAGCGCCACGAGTGCCGGCTCGCCGCGGGCCGGGGCCTGGACCGGCCACACCGCGTCCGGGTCGCCGGGCGAGATGACGGCCGGGGCCGCCGGATGCCCGGCGGGCAGGCCGGTCGACCCGGCCAGCCGCGCCCGGCCGTCGCCGTCGAACAGGTACGTCAGGGTGAAGGGCAGGTCCTGGAGGTTGCGGCCGAGCTGGCGGCAGGCGAAGGCGAGCATCTCCTGTTCGGTGCGGACCACGCTGGGGTCGGAGCCGAGATCGCGCAGGGTGGCCATGCGGCGTTCGCCGATGACCCGCTCGGTCTCCTCGCTGACCACGCAGAGCATGCCGATCACCGAGCCGTGGTCGTCGCGCAGCGGGCTGTAGGAGAAGGTGTGGTACGTCTCCTCCGGGTAGCCGGCCCGCTCCAGGAACAGCAGCAGCGCCTCGTCCCAGGTCGCCTTCCCGGTGGCCAGGACGGTGTCGATCCGCGGGCCGATGTCGCCCCAGATCTCCGCCCACACCTCGCGGGCCGGCCGGCCCAGCGCCCACGGGTACTTCTGGCCCAGCGTGTCGCGGCGGTAGGCGGCGTTGCAGAAGAACGTCAGCTCCGGCCCCCAGGCCATCCACATGGAGAAGCGGGACGACAGCAGGATGCTGACCGCCGTCTGGAGGCTCTGCGGCCAGTGCTCCGGACGGCCGAGCGGGGTCGCCTCCCAGTCGACCTCGGCCAGGTCGCGGCCGACCTCGTCGTCCACGGTGAAGATCCCGGCACCGGCCGCCGCCGCGGGCCGCCGCTCACCGTGGTCGTCGTGTGTCATCCGGCTCCCCCCTAGTTCGCTGCGGGCGCGTCTACCCCGCGTCGCGCCGGTGATGCCGTCGCGGCTGTGGACCGGCAGGTCAGGTACCACCTCGACCGTAGGTAGAATAGGGCAAATCACTCCGGGGGTCGGGCCTCCGCCCCTGCTCGGCGCGTGTGCCGGCGGAGCGAGCGGAAGGAGCCGGACGTCAGCACCGCCGATGAGACGCACCGCGCGGCGGCCCGCCGACGGCACGAACTCCCCGCCGTGCCGGGCCAGGCGACGCTGGACCGGGTGGCCTCGCTGGCGGCGCGCATGTTCCACGCTCCCATCGCGACCGTGACGTTCGCCGGTGACGACGGGGTGCGCCGGGTGGCCGCCCACGGCACGCCGGCCGGCCCGTTCCCCGGCGGCTCGGAGGAGAGCCTGTACGCCGCCGTGCTCGCGCGCGGCGAGGTGTGCGTGATCCCGGACGTCACGGCCGACCCGGCGGTGGCCGCCGATCCGCCCGGCGGGACCGGCGTGCGCTTCTTCGCGGCGGCCCCGATCACCGTCCCCGACGGCCGCTGTGTGGGCAGCGTCAACGTCATGGACGTCCGTCCCCGGCAGGCCGCGGCCGAGGACGTGAGCGCCCTGCGGGACCTGGCCGCCCTGGTCATGGACGAGCTGGAGCTGCGCCAGGCCGCCTCGCGCACCCTGGCCACCGAGCGGGGGCTGCGCGCCGACGCCGAGCGCCTGGCGCGCACCCTGCAGCAGACGCTCGTCCCGCACACCCTGCCGGAGGTGCCGGGCCTGCGCGCGGCCGCCGCCTACCACCCCGTCTCGGTGGACGAGGTGGGCGGCGACTTCTACGACCTGTTCCCGCTCGACGGCAACCGCTGGGCGTTCTTCCTCGGGGACGTCTGCGGCAAGGGCGCCGACGCGGCCGTGCTGACCTCGCTCGTCCGCTACACCCTGCGCGCCGCCGCCGTCTACGACCCCGACCCGTGCGCGGTGCTGGCCAACCTGGACGCGGTCCTGCAGCAGGAGCACGCCGGTCAGGTCATGCCGCCGCCGTACTGCACGGCGGTCTTCGGGGTGCTCGACCCCGTGGACGGCGGCTTCGAGCTCACCCTGGCGGGCGGTGGGCATCCGCCCTCGCTGGTGGTGCGCGCCGGGGGCGCCGTCGAGGCCGTCCATCCCGAGGGCGGCCAGCTCATCGGCATCCTGCGCGACCCGTACTTCGCCCAGGTGAGCACCCGTCTGGGGCCCGGCGACGCCCTCCTGCTCTACACCGACGGCCTGACCGAGGCGCGCACCGGCACCGGGGCCAGGCTCGACGAGGAGGGCCTGGCCGCCTACCTGGCCGCCGCCGCCCCCACCAGCGCCGACGGCCTGCTGGCCGCGGTGCACAAACTGATCACGACCCTCGGCGACGGCGTGTCGGACGACACCGCGGTGCTCGCCCTGTCCGTCCCCGCCCGCTCGACGGGCGTCTCTTCTGAGGAGCCCCAGTGCAGCACGACCACGGTCTGACCATCGCCTCCCGGCCCCATTCGGCGCGCATCCGCATCCTCGCGGTGGCCGGCGACCTCGACCACCACACCTCCCCCCGCCTGCACGAGGCCCTGGACGAGCTCGGCCTCGCGCCGGGCGACGGCCTGGTGATCGAGATGTCGGGGCTGCGGTTCTGCGACTCCACCGGCATCTCCGTGCTGGTCAGCGCCCATCAGCGGGCCCAGGACGCGGGCGCCGGCCTGGCGCTGGCCGGGCTCAGCCCGGACATCGAGCACGCGTTCAAGATCATGGGGCTGACCCGCCTGCTGTCCTTCCACGACGACGTCGACAAGGCCGTCGCCGCCCTGCAGTGAGGCGCTAGCTGGTGGCCCGCCAGGCGAGCGAGAGGCCGGTGGCCGCCCGTTCGGTGCGGATCTCCATCATGGTGCCCAGGATGGTGGCATGGTCGGACACGACGGGGACGCCGTCCGGCGTGTACGTGATCCGGGTGCTGACCAGCACGGCGCTGCCCTCGGGCTCGTGCAGGCGGCGCGCGGCGGCGGCGTCGAGCAGGCCGGGCCCGACCACCTCCGAGGCGCGGGCGACCGCCACCCCCGCGTCGGCGAGCGCCGCGTAGAGGGAGACGGCGGTGAAGTCGCGGTCGCGGATCTGGTCGGCCACCGGCCTGCGCACCCAGGACACCTGATGGACGGCGGGCCGCCCGGCGAACTCCCGCACCCGCTCCAGCCGCAGGGCCGTGTCGCCGGGACGCAGCCGCAGCTCCGCGGCGATGCGGTCGGGCGCCCGGCGCATCGCCCGCCCGGCCACCACGGTCCGCACGTCATGGCCCTGTTCCCGCAGGTCGTCGGCCAGGCTGCGGAGCGAGCCGAGCTGGTAGGCCAGGTGGGGCGGGGCCACGTACGTGCCCTTGCCGGGCTGCTGCACGATCAGGTGCTCGTCGCTGAGCTCACGCAACGCCTGGCGCAGCGTCATGAGGGTGACCCCGTAGGAGGCGCTCAGCTCCCGTTGCGGAGGAAGCGCCTCGCCGGGGGCGTAGTGGCCCGACCGGATCTTCGCGGCGAGGTCGGCGGCGATGGCGCGGTATCTCGCCTCGTGCCCGGCGTCGGGGGTCATCGTGGTGCGTCACTCCTGGTCGAGGGCCTTCCGCAGGGTCGCGACGAAGGCCCGCAGGTCGTCCGGCCCGGCTCCGTCGAGCACCCGCCGCATGACCGCGGCGCCGACCACCACTCCGTCGGCGTGCCGGCCGGCCTCCCGCGCCTGGTCAGGCGTGGAAATGCCAAATCCTAGCAAGATCGGCCGGTCGGTGCTGCGCCTGAGCCGCGCGGTGAGCTCCGCCGCCGAGGCGGCCAGGGTGGTCCGCTCGCCGGTGGTGCCCATCAGCGACACCGCGTAGACGAATCCGCGGCTGCGGCGCGCGATCTCGGCCAGCCTCGGCTCCGGCGTCGCCGGTGAGGCCAGCAGGACCAGGTCGATCCCGGCGGCGGCGGCCACGTCCGCCAGCTCGTCCGCCTCGTGCACCGGCAGGTCGGGCACGATCAGGCCGTCGACGCCGGCCCGCCGGAGCGCCGCGCAGAACGCCTCGGGACCGTCGTGCAGCACGAGGTTGTAGTAGGTGCTGGCGACCAGCGGCACGCCCACGTCCCCGGCCGCGGCCAGGTCTGCCAGGATCCGGCGGGTGCTCGCCCCCCGGGCCAGCGCCGCCTGGCTGGCCTGCTGGACGGTGACGCCGTCCAGCGTGGGGTCGGAGAAGGGCAAGCCGACCTCGACGGCGTCCGCGCCGGCCGCGGCGAACGCCCGTAGGTAGCGCGTCCAGCCGGGCGTGACGCCGCCGGTGATGTACGGCATGAGCAGGGCGCGGCCGGTGTCCCGGCGGGCGCGCAGGTGGCGCTCGACCGCGCCGGGGGTCAGGATGTCGGTCACAGCAGCTCCTTCAGGGTGGAGACGTCCTTGTCGCCCCGGCCCGACAGCGTCATCAGGACGGTCGATCCGGCGGGCAGCTCGCCGCCGGCCGCGCGGATCACCCAGGCCAGGGCGTGCGCCGATTCGAGCGCCGGGACGATGCCCTCGGTGCGCGCCAGCCGCAGCGCCGCGGCCACGGCCTCCTCGTCGGTCACCGTGACGTACCGGGCCCGGCCCAGTTCGCGCAGGTGGGCGTGCTCGGGGCCGACGCCCGGGTAGTCGAGCCCGGCGGCGACGGAGTGGGCCTCGACGATCTGGCCGTCGTCGTCCTGGAGGAACAACGAGCGGCAGCCGTGCAGGACGCCGAGCCGGCCGCGGGCCGCCCCGGCGCCGCCCTCGGCCTCGACGCCGACGAAGCGCGCCGTGGTGTCGGCGAAGCCGGCGAACGTGCCGGCCGCGTTGGAGCCGCCGCCGACGCACGCGACGACGTGGTCCGGCACGCCGGTCGGCTGGCCGGCCGCGAACTGGGCGCGGGCCTCGTCGCCGATGACCCGCTGGAACTCCCTGACCATCCACGGGTAGGGGTCCGGCCCGATGACCGAGCCGACGCAGTAGTGGGTGTCGCCGGTGACGCCGACCCAGTGCCGCATGGCCTCGCTGGTGGCGTCCTTGAGCGTGCGGCTGCCCGTGGTGACCGGGACCACCTCGGCGCCCAGCATGCGCATGCGGAAGACGTTCAGGCCCTGCCGTTCGATGTCGCGCTCGCCCATGAAGACGGTGGCCTCCAGCCCGAGCAGCGCGGCGGCGGTCGCGGTGGCCACGCCGTGCTGGCCCGCTCCCGTCTCGGCGATCAGCCTGCGCCGTCCCATCCGCCTGGCGAGCAGCGCCTGGCCCAGCACGTTGTTGATCTTGTGGGAGCCGGTGTGGGTGAGGTCCTCGCGCTTGAGGAGGAGGTGCACGCCCAGCTCCCGCGACAGGCGGCGGGCCGGGGTCAGGGGGGTCGGCCGTCCGGCGTGCAGGGCGAGCAGTTCGGCCAGCTCGCCGCGGAAGCCCGGGTCGGCCCACGCCTGCCGGAACGCCTCGTCCACCTCGCGGCACGCCTCCACCAGGGACTCCGGCGCGTACCGGCCGCCGTACTCGCCGAACCGGCCGCGGGCTCCCGGCTCGCCCATCAGCCCGGCCGCCGGGACGGGCTCGCGCAGTGGCGTCGCTTCTCGCATCCTGCTCACCTCGTTCTATAACTCTACCGAGAGTTCTATAACAGTGAGTGTGGCACGGCGACGCCGGCCGCGCCACCCCGGCCCCGACTACGTCGCGCGGAAAAGGGAATCTGGCACTGTCGAGCCGAGGAGATCGGGATGACCACTGAGCAGCACAGCGAGGACGTGCGTCACGCGTGGGTGGACGACGTTCCCGTGGCATGGATCGAGCCGACCACCGGCTCCGGCGGCGCCACCGTGGCGTTGTGGCTCCCGCACCTGGGCGGCAGCACGCAAGCCTGCCTGCCCGCCATGCGCGAGCTGGCCGGACAGGGCATGATCGCCGTCAGCCTCGACCCGTGGCGGCACGGCCGGCGCGGCGGCGAGAGCCCGCCGCAGCTGACCGAGCGCGTCCTGGGCGACTTCCGGCAGGAGATGTGGCCGCTGCTGGGGCGTACGACGGTGGAGTGCGCCCGGGTCCTGGACTGGGCGGCCGCGGAGCTCGGCGCGGGGCCCGGCGCGGTCGCGGGCGGGGTGTCGATGGGCGGCGACTGCGCGGTGGCGCTGGCCGGCATGGACCACCGGGTACGCAGAGTGGCGGCCGTCGCGGCCACCGCCGACTGGACCCGGCCGGGCATGTGCGCGCTGGACGATCCGGCCCGCCTCCTGCCGCAGGGGCACGCGGGCCGCCATGCCCAGTGGTGGTTCGACCGGCTGAACCCGCTCACCAACATCGGCGCCTACGCCCACGGACCGGCCATCGCCTTCGAGTGCGGCGCCGACGACAGCCATGTGCCGCCCCAGGGCGCGCTGCGCTTCCGCGAGACGATCGAGCACGTCTACCCGCGGCACGCCGGCCGGATCAGGGTGACCGTGCACCCCGGAACGGGCCACCTGGACGCCGCCCGCAACCCGGAACTGACGCGCCGGTGCCTGGCCTGGCTCGCTCAGCCCGACAGGCGGCCGTAGCCGACCCGGTGCCGGTGTCTCACGCCGGATCGGCGTCGGGGGCGGCGTCGGGGGCGGCGCCGAGGAGGCGGGCGGCGAGGGCGCGGACGTGCCGGACGAGCTCGGGCGGCTCGTGCACCTCGAACGACACGCCGAGCTGCGCGACCCACATCGCCAGCTCGTCCAGCGAGTTCGACCCGGCGGACAGGACGCAGGAGCCGTCGCCGGCCGGCTCGACCACCGCCATGGTCGGCGGCATCCGGGCGGCGACGACGTCCGCCGGAGCCTGCAGCGTGAACCGCCCCTGGTAGCGGTAGGGATCGACCGAGATCCGCTCGGAGACGTAACGCACGAGGTCGGCCGCGGGCGGCTCCCGGGGCGTGAATCGCGGGCCGTTGGGGGTGTGCAGCCGCAGCCGGTCGACGCGGAACGTGCGCCAGTCCGCCCGGCCGGTGTCCCAGGCCAGCAGGTACCAGCGGCGACCCGAGTTGACCAGCCGGTACGGCTCCGCGGTACGGCGATCCCCGACGCCGTCGTGGGAGCGGTAGTCGAACCGCAGGCTCTCCCGCCGGCGGACCGCCGCGGCGATCGCCGTGAGCGCGGCCGGGTCCACCGCCTCCGCCGCCCCCGCCAGCGGGACCGTCACCGAACGCAGGTCGCCGACGCGGTGCCGGAGCCGGGCCGGCAGCACCTGTTCGAGCTTGGCCAGCGCCCGGACCGAGGTCTCCTGGATGCCGGTCACGCCGGAGACCGCCGCCGTGCCGAGCCCGATGGCGACCGCGACCGCCTCCTCGTCGTCGAGCAGCAGCGGCGGCAGCCCGGCCCCGGCGCCGAGCCGGTATCCGGCCGTGCCAGGGGTGGCGTCCACGACGTAGCCGAGCTCGCGCAGCCGGTCGACGTCGCGGCGGACCGTGCGGGGCGAGACGCCGAGCCGTTCGGCCAGCTCGCCGCCCGACCACTCCCTGGGGGTCTGCAACAACGACAACAGGCGCAACAACCGCGCGGACGTCTCCAGCACGCCGTCCATCCTAGGACCGGAACTGACCTAACCCCTGCCTACAGTCATGAACATGAACGACGACCCGCGCATCCACCCGTTCCGCATCGACATCCCGCAGGCCCAGCTGGACGACCTGCGCGCCCGGCTGGCGGCGACCCGCTGGCCGGACGAACTGCCCGGTGTCGGCTGGTCCTACGGCGTCCCGGTGGGCTATGCGAAGAAGCTGGCCGAGTACTGGCGCACCTCGTTCGACTGGCGGGCCGCCGAGCGGCGGCTGAACGCCTTCGAGCAGTTCACCACCCCCATCGACGGGCAGAACGTGCACTTCCTGCACGTCCGCTCCCCCGAGCCCGGCGCGCTGCCGCTGATCGTCACGCACGGCTGGCCGGGCTCGGTCGCCGAGTTCATGAACGTCATCGGCCCGCTCACCGACCCGGCGGCGCACGGCGGCGACCCGGCCGACGCCTTCCACGTCGTCGCCCCCTCGATCCCCGGCTTCGGCTTCTCCGGCCCCACCACCGAGCCCGGCTGGGACCTGGAGCGGGTCGCGCGGGCCTGGGCCGAGCTGATGGACCGCCTCGGCTACCACCGGTACGGCTCGCAGGGCGGCGACAGCGGCTCGGTGATCTCGCCGATGCTCGGCCGCGCAGCGCCCCGGAACGTCGTCGGCGTGCACGTCAACGGCGCGCTCGGGTTCCCCAGCGGCGACCCGGCCGAGCTCCGGGGGCTCACCCCCGCCGAGCTCGCCCGCCTCGGCCAGTACCAGGACCAGGACCGGGCCGGTTACGCGATCATCCAGGCGACCCGGCCGCAGACCCTCGCGTTCGGGCTGCACGACTCCCCCGCCGCGCAACTGGCGTGGATCGTGGAGAAGTTCAAGGAATGGACCGACCCCGCCCACGAGCTGCCCGAGGACGCGGTGGACCTCGACCAGTTGCTCACCGACGTGAGCGTCTACTGGTTCACCGGGACCGCCGCCTCCTCCGCCCGCCTCTACAAGGAGGGCCAGAAGGGCTGGGGCGCGGTGGCCGAGTACTCCGGGGTGCCGCACGGCGTCGCCGTCTTCCCCGGGGACGCCGGGGTGCGCCGGATCGCCGAGCGCGAGCACCACGTCGTGCACTGGTCGCAGTTCGACCGCGGCGGCCACTTCGCCGCCATGGAGGCCCCCGACCTGCTCGTCGAGGACGTCAGGACCTTCTTCCGCCCCCTCCGCTGACTTCCCGGGCCGCGCGCGGGCCGCCGCCGGTCGTCAGCCCAGGTCGGCGTCGTGCACGACGATGGCCGCCTGCACCCGGTTGGCCAGGCCCAGCTTGGCCAGCACCCGGCTGACGTGCGCCTTCACCGTGGCCTCCGTCAGCCTGAGCTCCCGCCCGATCTCGGCGTTCGACAGGCCGCGGGCCACGGCTCTGATCACGTCCTCCTCCCTGGCCGTCAGCGCCGCGAGCCGCCTGCGCGCCGACTCGGCACGGGAGGGCGCCTTGTCGACGAACGAGCCGATCAGCCGTTTGGTGACGGTGGGGGACAACATGGCCTGGCCCGCCGCGACCGTCCGGACGGCGGCGGCCAGGTCACGCGGCGGGGTGTCCTTGAGCAGGAAGCCCACCGCGCCGAGCCGGAGCGCCTCGTGCACGTACTCGTCCAGGTCGAACGTGGTGAGCATGATCAACTTGGGCGCGTCGGGGGCGGCCAGGACGCGGGCGGCGGCGGTCAGGCCGTCGGTGCCGGGCATGCGCACGTCCATCAGGACCACCTCGGGCCGCAGCCGGGCCACCGCGGCCACGGCCCCGTCGCCGTCGGCCGCCTCGCCGACCACCACGATCTCGCCCGCCGCCTCCAGGATCATCCGCAACCCCGACCTGACCAGCGCCTCGTCATCGACGACCAGGACGCGGATCATGCGGCGGGGATCCCGGCCAGCACCTGGAAGCCGCCCTCGTCCCAGGGGCCCGCCTCCAGCCGGCCGCCGGCCAGCTCGACGCGTTCGCGCAGCCCGACCAGCCCCCAGCCCGAGCCGGGCAGGTCGCCGTCCGCCACCGCGGAGGACCGGTTCCGGACCAGCACCTCCAGCTCGGCGGGGCGGTACCGGACGAAGACGTCGGTCTCGGCGTCGCCCGCGTGTTTGTGCACGTTGGTCAGCGCCTCCTGGACCACCCGGTAGGCGGTGCGCTCCGCGGTGGGCGGCAGCGGGCGGGGGCGCCCCTCGTCGTGCCGGTTGACCACGATGCCCAGGGCACGGGACTGGTCGAGCAGGCGGTCGAGGTCGGCCAGCGTGGGCTGCGGGCCGCGTACCGGATCGGGCGAGCGCAGCACGCCCAGCACCTCCCGCAGGTTCGTCAGCGCCTCCCTGCCCACGCCGCCGATCAGCGCGGCGGCCTCGGCCGTACGGGCGTCGGGGGCGTTGACCTCCAGCGCGCCGGCGTGCAGGACCATCAAGGACACCCGGTGGGCGACCACGTCGTGCATCTCCCGCGCGATGCGCGCCCGCTCCTGGTCGCGTGCCTGGTCGGCGCGGAGAACCTGCTCGCGCAGCAACTGCTCGGCCTGCTCGCGCATCGCGTCGAGCACCTGCCGCCGGGCCCGCACCCACAGGCCGGCGACCAGCGGCAGTCCGAGCATCGCGCCGCCCATCAGCAGCACGTTGACGGCGGTGCCCGCGACCAGCGCGCGATACCCCTCGTTCCAGGACGACACCAGCCCCGCGAGCGCGAACAGCCCGACCGCGCCGCCGACGTAGAGCCACAGCTCGCGACGGCGCAGCCGCGTGCCCGCGTAGTAGGAGGCCACCACCGCGGCGGGCCACATCACCAGCCAGACGTGGGCCACGGCGCCCACCACGACGAGCGGCCACAACCACCGCCGCCCGAGTGACGCGGCCACCCCGCAGCACGCCGCGACCGCCACGAGCACCGGCAGGGGCAGTGCCGACCGCACGCCCACCGAACCGGTCACCGATGCCATGGACAGCAGGAGAACCGTCGTGCCGAGCGCCCACGGCGTGATCCGTTCGGCGATCCTCGAGGTCCGGTCGGTCATGGCCAGAGGCTACAAGGCCCGGCGGGACACCCATCCCCTACGAAAGTCGCGGATGGCCTGTGACTTTCGCCGGGGACGCTTCCGCGTGGGGCCACGGCACGGTGGAGCGCGTGAACAAGATCCTGGTCGCGAGTACCCTCGCGCTCGCCGTCTCCCTGACCACTCCGTACCCCGCCCAAGCCGCGCCCGTGACCGCGCTGCCCGCGCCGACCGGCCCGTACCCGATCGGCAAGGTGGACCTGCACCTGGTCGACCGCAGCCGCCCCGACCCCTGGGTGGCCGGCCGCGACGTACGCGAGCTGATGGTCTCCATCTGGTACCCGGCCCGCAGGGGAACGAGCAGGCCCGCGCCGTACCTCACGCCGAAGGAGTCGGAACTGGTCCTCAAGGGCGTGCCGCAGCTCAGGGACATCCCCTCCGACACGCTCGCCAGGACCAGGACGCACGCCCGCGCAGAGGCCCCCGCGGTCGGACGGAAGGGCGGATGGCCCCTGGTGGTCCTGTCACCGGGCATGACGCTGCCCCGCGCGACGATGACCTCGCTGGCCGAGGAGTTCGCCACCCGCGGCTACCTGGTGGCGGCGATCGAGCACACCTACGAGTCGGTCGCCACGACCTTCCCCGACGGCCGGACCGTCACCTTCGAGGCCGGCAAGGCCGGTCAGACCCCCGAGACGGGCGCGAAGGTGGCCCGGGTCAGGGCCGCCGACACCGAGTTCGTCCTCGACGAGCTGGGCAGGAGCAGGCGCTGGAACGCGCTGATCGACGAGAGCCGCATCGCGATGGTCGGGCACTCGGTCGGCGGCCAGAGCGCCGCGCAGCTGCTGCCCGCCTCCCGGCGGATCAAGGCGGCGGTCAACCTCGACGGCACCTACCACCCGAAGACCCCCGCCCAGCCGCTGGACAAGCCCTTCATGATGATCGGCAACCCCCGTCACCAGCCGGAATTCGGCGGCCCCGACGGCTCGTGGGACACGTTCTGGCCGCACGTGACCGGCGACTGGAAGCGGTGGCTGACCGTGACGGGGGCCGAGCACATGAGCTTCATCGACTACGCGGTGCTCCAGCCGCAGCTCGGCCTGCCCAAGACCCCGATCGACGGCGAACGCGCCATCGCGATCACCCGCAGGTACGTCACCGCCTTCTTGGACCTGCACCTCAGGAACAAGCCCGCCCCCGCACTGGACAGGCCGTCCCCGGACTGGCCCGAGGTGCGCTTCTGGTGACCACGGCCTGAGCTCCGCTCCTGGTGAAGTGCGCGGGTCAGTCGGCCGGCGTCGCGCTCGGTTCGGGTTCGAGGGCTCGTTGTGCGAGTTCGGCGGCGACCGCTCGTTCCCGTAGCAGGGCGGCCTCGGCTCGGGCGGCGTCCAGTTCGGCCCGTACGTCGGCCAGCCGCATGCGCTCCAGCCGCAACTCCCCCAGCAGCTCGTCGCGTTCCTTGACCGCCGCCGCGGCCCGTACCTTCTCACGGGCGTGTTGTCTGCGCTCCTTGGCCAGCGCCGCGGCCGCGTCCTCCTCGGCCGCCGCCAGCTTCCGGGCCAGGTCGCCCGCCTCGGTCGCGGCCTGGGCGGCCTCCCGTTGCGCGACGGCCCGGTCCCGTTCGGCCTCGGCGGCCGCGCGTTCGGCGCGTTCGGCCCGCTCAACGGCTCGTTCCCGCTCCTGCGCGGCCGCCTCCTCCCTGGCCGTGGCCGCGATCACCGCCCGCTCGGCCAGCTCGCGCGCCCGCCCGGCCGCCGCCGCCTCGTCCCGGGCGCGCTCCCTCTCCTCCCGCGCCCGGTCCGCCTCCAGCCCGGCCTGTACGGCCTGCGCCCGCGCCTCCTCGGCCAGCTCCTCGGCCGCCTCCGCCTGCTCGGCCAGCTCCTGGACGACCTGATCCCGGGTCTGCTCGGTCAGCTCCGCCTGGCGCGAGGCCTCCTTCACCCGCCGCTCGGCCTGCTCGGCCCGCCGGACCGCCTTCTCGGCGGTCTGCAACGCCTGCCGTTCGGTGCTGGACGCCTCGCGCAACGCGGCCAGGGCCTGCTCGCGGGCGCGTTCGGCGTCCTGCAGCGCGGTCTCGCGCTCGTTCTCGGCCTCCTCCAGCCGGGCTCGCATCTCGGCGGTCTGCCGGCGCGCGTGCTCGGTGGCCTCACGGGCCAGGCGTACCTGCTCGAAGGCCTGCTCACGTTCGGTGCGGGCGATCGCCACACGCGTGTGCGCCTCGGCCTGGACGGCGCTCAGCTTGGCCTCGACCCCGGCCGGGCTCAGCTCGTCGGACAGGGCCTTGGCCAGCGGCTCGATGGCCGCCAGGAGCCCGGTCTCCATCCGGTCGTACAACTGCTCGGCCCTGGCCAGCGCGCCTTCCAGCCCGGGCGTGGCTCGGCGCAGCTCGCGTTCCCGCTTGGCCGCCGCCTGGCACCCCTTCTCCGGACAGTACGACTTCGGCCGCCCTCGCCCCGGCCGCTGCTCGACGGGAGCTCCACAATGCTTGCAAGGCGTCACCACGCCGACCTCCGCAGTCACGGCGACACCCTAGCATTTTCTAATTTCTGGAAATTCAAATCCAGAAATTGACCATGCGCATGGACATCGGGACGGAGTCCCCCTGCACCGACACACGCGAGCGGCAGAACCTCGTCACCGCAGGTCAGCGCGCTGCCCGCATGATCGGACGGGCAGGGCGCTGACCCCGCGGCGCCGCATCCGGCCCACCAGACGGGCGTGCAGCGCCTCCGGCGTGTCGGCGACGATGCCCCCGGGCACAGTCGCAATGGGGTGGACGACCGTCCTCGTCGCGTCTCTGTTGATCGCCAGAATGCCGTGCAGCACCGACAGTTCGTTCGTGTCCCCCGCCGTGCCGGGCCGAGCACCTGCTCCACGTTCCCGCGCTCACCCGCAGGACGATGACCTGCTCGTACGACGCGCGCACCGCCCTGATCAGGCCCGGCACCACCCGGTGCGCACGGACGGGCAGCGGGTCACGGTGTACGGCGCCGTGCAGTGCCTTGACGGCGAGCAGTTCGGCGGCCGGCCCCACCGGCACGACACGAACGAACGACCGCCGCCGGCGCAGACAACGCACGGTCACCGCGTGTGGGTCATGGCCGCGTTTCCGTGCCGTCGCCCGGGACGATCAAGGAGACGGGGCTGAGCTTCGGGGCGAGCCCGCCCGACGATCAAGTCCCGGCTCGGGTCGGATCGCCGAGCGCCTCAACCTCGTCGACACCGACCCCTCGCCCCCGGGGGCCGACGTTGTGCAGCGGCCGCCACGGGAACCGACGCGTGGAGCGGCTGAAACGGGGTCCGACGGCGTGGAGCGGCTGGGGCGGGGGCGTCCGGGAGGCGTCGGCCGAGCTGGACACGCCCCGCCGAACGCCTGGCGGTCGACGCCGAGCTGAGCCGCCCACGGCGACTCGAACCGCCCCTCGATCACGATGCCGTCCACCAGGCATATCCCGAGCTTCGGGCCAGCCTGCTGTGACGTCGCTCACAAGCTGTCACAGCCATGGAGGGGGTTCCGTCTTAGAGCGCATGACGAACACGGAACGCACCTCAGCGCTGATCACCGGAGCCAACAAGGGCCTCGGCCTCGAAGCCGCCCGCCGCCTCGGCGCACTCGGCTGGACGATCTTCCTCGGCTCCCGCGACGAGGGCCGCGGACAGGCCGCCGCCGCCCGGCTGGCCGAGGACGGCATCGACGTGACCATGATCCCCCTGGACGTGACCTCCGACGCGTCGGTGAGCGAGGCCGTGCGGCTCGTCCGCGAGCACACCGACCACCTGGACGTGCTGATCAACAACGCCGGCGCGCCGGGGAACGTCGTCCCGCCCGCGGACGCCACGGCCGGCGAGATCCACGCGGTCTACGACACCAACGTCTACGGCCCGGTCAGGGTCACCCATGCCTTCCTGCCCCTCCTCCAGGCCGCCGAGCACCCCCGGGTGGTGATGGTGTCCAGCGGCGGCGGCTCCTTCGCCGTCGTCACCGATCCGGACCAGCCCATCTCGAAGATGCACGAGCTCGCCTACAGCTCCTCCAAGGCGGCCCTGAACATGATCACCGTCCGGTACGCCCAGGCGCTGCCGCACATCAAGTTCAACGTCGCCACCCCCGGCGAGACCGCCAACCGCAGGTTCGCCGCGACCGACATGAACCACCACACCGGCCTGCTGACGGTCACCGAGGGCACCGACTCGATCGTCGAGCTCGCGACCCTGGGCCCCGACGGCCCGACCGGCGTCTTCGTCGACCGCCTCGGCCCGATCGCGTGGTGACCTCCGTGCGCCACCAGGCCCGCCCACCTGGTCACGAGGACGTCCAGCCGCACGACTACCCTGCTGGGCGTCGTACGCAAGCAGACGGGAAGGCCCAGCAGATGAGCCGCGGTACGGGAGCCGACGGGACCGACCCCCTGCCCCTGGCGGAGGTGGCCGGTTACCGGCCGCTGCTGTTCTCCATCGCCTACGGGATGACCGGTTCCGTGGGCGACGCCGAGGACATCGTGCAGGACGCGTTCCTCGGCCTGACCCGGGCGCGCAACGCGGGCACCGTGATCACCGATCCGAAGGCGTACCTGACGACCGCAGTGACGCGGCTGGGCATCGACCACCTGCGCTCGGCGCGGGTGCGACGGGAGACGTACGTGGGCGAATGGTTGCCCGAGCCGGTCGTGGCGCACTCCGGCGAGCCGGGGCCGGCCGAGCACGCCGAGCTGGCCGACTCGTTGTCGATGGCGTTCCTCGTGCTGCTGGAGTCGCTGTCGCCGGTGGAACGGGCGGTGCTCATGCTGCGCGAGGTGTTCGGGTACGGCTACCAGGACGTCGCGCGGATCACCGGCAAGACCGAGGTGAACTGCCGGCAGATCCTCACCCGCGCCAGGCAGCGCGTCGCCGCCGGCCGGCAGTCCCGCGACGGCGTGCCGACCCAGGCGCGGCGGGCCGAGGGCGAGGAGCTGGCCCGCAGGTTCTTCGACGCGGCCGGCGGCGGCGACCTGGACGCGCTGCTCGGCATGCTCGCACCCGACGTGGTCCTGCACGGGGACGGCGGCGGCAAGGCGCAGGCGATGGCCAGACCGGCGGCCGGGGCGCCCCGCGTCGTCAAGATGCTGGTCGCGGGGCTGCGCCGGGTCCGCGCACTCGGCGTCACGGTACGGACGGCCTGGGTCAACGGCCGCCCCGGCGCGATCATGTACGACGCCGAGGGACGCGTGGCGGCCGTGGTCGAGCTGGACGTCGCCGACGGCGTGATCCAGGCGATCCACTCGGTGGTCAACCCGGACAAGCTCGCCCATCTCGGCCCGGTTTCCGACGTCGGCCGCCTCCCGAAGAAGTGAGCCGGGTCAGGAGGCGGCGGCGCTGTAGCGGCGGGCCAGCTGGGCGAAGGCGTCCTTGAGCTCGGCAGGGCCGACGACCTCGATGTCGGCGTCGAACCTGCCGAGCGCGGCCGCCAGTCCCAGCCATGACCACGACCCCATGACGAGCCGGCAGCGGTCCGGCCCCGCCTCCTCGACGAGCCCGTCCCGGACGTAACGGGACACGACCGCCGCGGGCAGCGCGAGGATCACCTCGCCGCGGCAGGGCCGGCCGCCCGCCTCGTCCGAGCCCCGGAACCGCGCGGTGACGAAGGCGGCCACCCCGCCGCCGGGCAGCTCGCGCGGGACGAAGCGGGGCCCGGTGGGGGTGCGCGGCGCGATGCGGTCGGCGCGGAAGGTGCGCCAGTCCGCGCGGTCGAGGTCCCACGCGACGAGATACCAGCGCCCGCCCCAGGTGACGAGGTGGTGGGGCTCCACCCGCCGGGGCGGCGGCGGGAGCGCGCCGCCGTCGTCCGCCTCCGAGGGGTAGTCGAAGCGCAACACCTCACGGGCATGGACGGCGGCGCTGAGCGCGACGAGCACCCCGCCGGCGACCTGCGGCTCGGGCCGTGCGCCGGCCCGCTCGACGGCGGTCACCTGGAGGGTGTCGATCCGGTGGCGCAGCCGTGCGGGCATGACCTGCCGGACGGTGGCGAGCGCCCGCGCCGCGGCCTCCTCGATGCCCGCCCCGGCGGTGGCGGCGATCTGGAGCGCGATGGCCAGGGCGACGGCCTGCTCGTCGTCGAACAGCAACGGCGGCAGCTCGCTGCCCGCGTCGAGCCGGTAGCCGCCGTCGGGGCCCTTGACCGCCGTGATGGGGTAGCCGAGGTCGCGCAGCCGGTCGACGTCGCGGCGCACGGTGCGCGGGCTGACCTCCAGCCGCTCGGCGAGCAGCGCCCCCGGCCAGTCGCGGCGCATCTGGAGCAGCGAGAGCAGGGCCAGCAGGCGCGCCGAGGTCTTCCGCATGTTTCCATGGTGCCGTAAGAAGAGGCCATAACCTGACCGCTTCCTCCGCCAGCATGGGCACCGCAAGCGGGAGCCGGACGGCTCCCGGCGACCATGAGCCGAACCGGCGAGGAGCCTTCCATGTCCGTCAATGTCGTGATCCATCTGAACTTCCGGGGCGAGGCCGCCGCGGCGCGCGTGGCCGCGCCCGGCGGCTTCCGCGTGCTGGCCGACGACGTGCCCGCCCACCTGCCCTGGGACCAGGGCGAGAACGCGTTCTTCGTCTCGCTCGGCGCGGGCACGGCCGTCGAGCACGGCGCGTCCTGAACGCGGGAAGAGAAGATGACCGTTCTGAGCAGCAGGGCGCTCAACCGCGCCACGCTCGCCCGTCAGTTGCTGCTCGACCGCGCCGACCTGCCGGTCCTCGACGCCGTCGCGCACCTGTGCGGCCTGCAGGCGCAGGAGCCGCAGGAGCCCTTCACCGGGCTCTGGTCACGGCTGCGCGCCTTCGACCCGGCCGCGCTGTCGGACCTGCTGACCGGCCGGGACGTGGTGCGGACCCACCTGATGCGGCGCACCGTCCACCTGGTCACCGCCGCCGACGTCCTGGCCTGGCGGGCCCGGCACGACGCGATGCTGCGCCAGCGGGTGCTCGGCGTCTACCGCCGCGAGCTGGCCGGGGTGGACCTCGACGAGCTCGCGGCGGCCGGACGGGCGGTGCTGGCCGACGGCGAGCCGCGCTCGATGTCGCAGCTGGCGCGGGCGGTGGCCGGTCGCTGGCCCGAGCCGGGGCCGCGGGCGCTGGGCGAGATGCTGGTCGCCGCGCTGGTCCCGATGGCGCAGCTACCGCCGCGCGGGTTGTGGCGGGCGCGGGCGGGCGTGCGCAACCTGCCGTTGTCGTCCTGGCTCGGGCGGGAGGTGGACCCGCCGTCCGCCGACGGCTCCGACCCCGTGGGGCAGGCCCTCGTACGGCGTTACCTGGCGGCGTACGGCCCCGCCGCCACGGCCGACCTGCGTGCCTGGTCCGGTCTGGCGGGCCTGCCCAAGGCCGTGGCGGCGGTACGCGAGGAGCTGGTCGCCTTCCGGGACGAGCGCGGCCGCGAGCTGCTGGACCTGCCCGGCGCGCCACGCCCCGACCCCGGCACGCCCGCCCCCGTACGGTTCCTGCCGGCGTTCGACAACGCGATCCTGGGCTACGACGACCGCGGCCGGATCATCGACGGCGAACACCGTGGCCTGTCGGTCGCCGGCGCCCGGACGGTTCTGGCGGACGGCCGGGTCTCGGCCACCTGGACCGTCGAGGACGACACCGTGCTCGTCACGCCGCTGCGCGGCCTCTCCCCGGTCGAGCGCGCCGCCGTCGCCGAGGAAGGAGGAGCCCTGGCCTCGTTCCTCTCCGACGGGGTCAGCGACCGCACCCGGATTCTCGGGTACTGAATAGATCCGCATAAGGTCGGCCATACTGTCAAGACCGCGGGCGTCCCTGGTGACGGACGGGCCGACGGGTAGGAGGTGGGCACGAGAGGAGCCGACACCATGAACGTGCCGGAGCACGACGCCGGGCCACACCGGCCGCAGGGCAGCCGCGGGCTGTCCGACCTGACCCACGCCGGCGGGTACGTCGTGGACGACCGGGGCCGGATCGTCGAGGTCGCCCCGCGCACCGAGGTCCTGCTCCGCCGTACCGCCGCCGAACTGCTCGGCGGCGACGCCCACGACCTGCTCCACCGCGGCCCGCGCGGCGAGACGCTGCCGCGCAGCCGGTGCGCGATGCGACGCCCGCTCATCACCGGCGGCACCTCCCAGGGCGAACGGGAATGGCTGGCGCGCGGCGACGGCTCCCTGCTGCCGGCCTCCTGGCTGGTCACGCCCTGCCTGCTGGCCGACGGCAGGACCGGGGCCCTGGTGCTCTTCCACGACGCAGACGAGCCCGGCGCGCAGGTGCCGGAGCCGGTGCACGAGACGTCGATGTCCGAGCTCGACCGGCTGGCCCTGCTGGCGGAGACCACCACGACGCTCACCTCCAGCCTCGACGTGGACGAGACGCTGCGCCAGCTCGTCCGCCTGGTGGTGCCGCTGCTCGCGGACTGGGTGGTGGTGGACCTGCTCACCGAGCACGGCGGCGTGACCCGCGCCGCCGTCGTCCACCACGAGGACGGCGCCCTGGTGCACCACGAGGACCTGGAGGGGCCGATGCCCGCGGTCCCCGAGGAGTCGCCGATGCCGCTGTCGCGGGCGTTGCGCGGGGTGACGGCGACGCTGGCCGGGCCGCAGACCTACCAGGGCGCGCCCGACTCCGGCATCGCGGTCTTCCAGCAGGAGCTGTTCCGCAGGACCGGCATGCACTCGGCGGGCATCGCGCCCATCCGCGGCGTGCGCGAGGTGGTCGGGGCGCTGACGCTCGGCCGCGCCGAGCGGTCCGGCGCGTTCACCACCGCCGACCTGCTGCTGGTGGAGGACATCGCCCGCCGCGCCGGCCTCGCCCTGGACAACGCCCGCCTGTACGAGCGGCAGCGCCGGGTCGCCGAGACCATGCAGCGCCACCTGCTGCCGCGCCTGCCGTCGGTGCCCGGCCTGGAGATGAGCGCCCTCTACGTGCCCGCCCCCCGCGCCTCGCAGGTCGGCGGCGACTGGTACGACGCCTTCACCATGCCCGACGGCGCCACCGCGCTGGTGATCGGCGACGTGGTCGGCCACGACCTGGAGGCCGCCGCCGGGATGGCCCAGGTCTGCAACATGCTGCGCGCCTACGCCGGCGCCGAGCAGGACCTGCCCAGCGCCATCCTCGACCGGCTCGACCGCGCGGTGGTGCGGATGGCGCAGGCGACCATGGCCACCGTCGTCCTGGCCCGGCTGGAGCACACCGACGACGGCCGCTGGCTGCTGTGCTGGAGCAACGCGGGCCATCCGCCGCCGCTGCTGGTCGAGCGCGACGGCCGCACCCGCTTCCTGGAGGAGGGCCAGGGCCTGCTGCTGGGCACCGGCATCCGCGGGGAGCGTGCCGACGCCGTCGTGGAGCTGCCGCCCGAGTCCACCCTCGTGCTCTACACCGACGGGCTGATCGAGTCCCCGAAGCATTCCCTGGACGAGGGGCTGGCCCGCCTGAGCCGGTACGCCGCCTCCCACACCCACCGGCCGCTGAACGCGCTCGGCGACATGCTGCTGGAGCGCGTCCGGCCCGGCGACAACGACGACGACGTGGCCATGCTGACGTTGCGCGTGCCGCCGCGGGTCACGGCCCCGGACGACCTGAGCGGCGGCGTGCCGGCCGGCGAGCGGGGCCTGCCCGCGATCTGACGACCGGCGCGCGTCACGACCGTCCGCGCCGCGCGCCCGGGCAGACGTCCCGGTAGGGCACGTCCTTCAGGTAGCGCCGCCACTCCTCCGTGCCCATCGTGCGGCCCGCGCGCTCGCACACCAGGCGGGACACGGACTCGGCGCCGACCGGGATCCGGATGATCGTCCCGGAGGAGTTGCCCGAGACGTACAGGGTCTGGTCGTCGGCGCTGAAGGCCAGCCGGTCGAGGATGCCGATGGGGAAGGAGCCGATCCGCTCCCGCGAGCCGACGTCCCAGACCTGGACGGTGTACACGTCGTCGAACGTCTCCCCGATGGACCTGCCGATCAGCGCGAGCAGCGAGCCGTCGTGGCTGAACAGCACCGTCTCGACCTGCGCCCGGGCGGCCACGCGCAACGCGGGCGGCAGTTCGCGGCCCTTGGCGACGTCCCACAGCTCGACCGTGGCCGAGCCGAGGGCGAGCACCTGCGCGGTGGGGCTGAGCGCGATCGCCAGGCCCGACCGGTTGAAGCCGGGGCCGACGGCCTTGCCGGTGCGCAGGTCGTAGACCTTGCCGGTGCCGGTCACCACCGCCGTGCCGTCGCGGGTGGGCACGATGGTCTCGGTGGTCGTGGTCAGGGGGTGGCGGGCGAGCGTCCGGCCGGTGCCGGCGTCGAGGACGACCAGCTCGTTGCGGGCGTCCCGCTCGCTCTGCTCCTTGAGCGACAGCACCAGCCGGCGGCCGTCGGGGGTGAACGCCTTCGACAGCACGAACTGCGTGCGCGGCACGGCGTGGCGCCACAACCGGCGGCCGGTGGCGACGTCCCAGAGGCCGGCCGAGGAGTCCTGGCCCTCGGCGGCCAGCCGGGCGCCCGCCGGGTCGAACAGCTGTCCGGTGACGCCCGCGCTGCCGGCCATCGGGACGCCGAGCCGGCCGCCGTCCCACACGCGGACCGGCCCGGCGTCCTTGGTGACGGCGGCCAGGCGGCCGTCCGGGCTGAAGGCGTCCATCTCGTAGCCCTGCGGCAGCCGGGTGGAGGGCAGGCGGGAGGTCAGGTCGGCGGTGACGGTCGAGCTGTCGAGCACGTAGCGGACGGTGTGGCCGTCGGCCTCCAGCCAGACGTCCTCGGGCTCGCCCTCGGCCCGGTACAGGGCCACCTCGTCGCCGTCGTCCGCGTCGAGCAGGTGCAGGGTACGGCCCTCGACGGCCAGCATCCGGCGACCGTCGGGGCTCAGCCGCAGCCGTCCGGCCAGCGTGTCGTCCAGGGCCGACTCCTGCCAGAACGGCCGGTCGGAGTCGGGCACCTTCCTGGCGGTGGCCAGGTCGAAGGCGGCGACGTCGCCGTTCGCGCACAGCAGCCGCCTGCTGTCCGGCGTGAACGCCACCACCGGCCCGCACGCCTTCGGCAGGCGGGTGTCCACGGTGAGACCGGGCAGGCGGATCACCTTCAGCCCGCCCTGGTTGGGGCCGACGCCCGCGATGTAGGCGCCGGAGGGCGCGATCGCCGGCGCGACGCCCGCCTCCAGCTCCGGGCTGTAGGACGCGCCGGTCCTGGTGTCCCACAGGAACTCCAGGGTGCTCTCGCGCATCACCGCGGCCAGGTTCTCGTTGCCGTCGAAGGTGACGTGCACGCCGGGGCTGCCCTCGCCGACTGGGTGCTCGCGCAGCTTGGCGCCCGTCCTGGCGTCCCAGGCGTAGGCCCTGTCCCTGCTGATCACCACCAGCGTGCGCCCGCTCGGGCTGAGCGCCGCCGCCGACGGCAGCGCGTCCAGGCCCCGCGGCCACCGCCAGAACGCGGTCTGCCGCCCGGAGGGCACGTCGTAGACCCGCACGCCGTCCTCGCCGGCGATGGCCCGGACCCGCCCGCCGGCCGCCGACGCCGACGCCGACACGCCCTTGGCGCCTGGGTCGCGGAAGACCGCGCTCTCCGGCATCGTCAGCGAGGTCGTCAGGCTCCGCCGGGTGCCGGGGCCGGGGGCCAGCCGCCAGCCCGCCACGCTGAGCAGCATCGCCGTGGCCGGGTCGGTCGTCCGCAGCCGGTCGGCCTCGGCGGCGGCCTGCCGCCCGATCGCCTGGTCGCGTTGCAGGCCGGCCAGGCGGCTCTGCTCGGTCACCTGCCGGCCGCGCAGCACGGCGAGGCCGCCCGCCGCCAGCGCCACCACCAGCAGGCCGGCCAGCGCCGCCGTGGTCAGCCGCCTGCGGCGCACACGCCGCCTGGTCAGGCCGGTGCCCGCGGCCAGGAAGTCACGTTCGAGCGGGGTCAGCGTGATGTGCCTGCGGCCGGTGGCGGCCCAGGTCAGCGCCTGGTCGAGGCGGCTGCCCTGGAGCAGGTCGCCGTCCTTGCGGCCGTTGTGGGCCCACTGGCGGGCGGCGTCGCTCAGCTGGCCGAGCACGGCGAGCCCGTCGCGGTCGCCGTCCACCCAGACGCGCAGCCGCGGCCAGGCGCGCAGCAGCGCGGGACGCGACAGCGCCACCGCCTCGTCCTTCTGCGTCACCAGGTAGGAGAACACCTGGAGGATGTGCTCGATCGCCCGGGTCTCCCGCTCGGAGCGTCCGGCGAGCAGGTCCTCCTTCAACGCCCAGCGCACGGCCTCGTGCCCGTCCTCGGTGACCGTCACCAGACGCAGGAACACCTCGGCGGCCAGCTCGCGCTCCTCGGGCGCGAGCGCGCCGTAGGCGTCCTCGGCGATCGTGCCGAGCGCCGGGTCGGCCTGCTCGGGCACGTGCACGCCCCTGGCGGCGCGGCTGCCCGCCGTCAGCAGCCCGCGGGTGTCGGCGCTGTTGCCGCTGACCAGGGCGAGCAGCAGGTCGCGGGCGGTGGGACGGGCCGCCGGGTCCTTCTCCAGCGCGGCCGACACCAGCGAGGCCAGCCGGGGCGGCAGCCCGCTCAGGTCGGGCTGGAGCGACAACACCCGGTGCATGACCCCGCCGAGGTTGTCGGCGCGGAACGGGTCCTCGCCCGTGGCGGCGAACACGATGATCGCGCCCCAGGCGAACACGTCGGCGGGCGCGCCCGCCCGCTGCCCGGTGAACACCTCGGGCGCCATGTACGTCGGCGTGCCGGCCACCTCGCCGGTCCTGGTCAGCGACATGTCCACGGTGCGCGCGATGCCGAAGTCGATCACACGGGGGCCGTCGGTGCCGAGCAGCACGTTGTCCGGCTTCAGGTCCCGGTGGATCACGCCGGCGTCGTGCACGGCGGTCAGGGCGGTGGCGATCGCCGTGGCCAGCCGGTGCAGGTCGTCGCCGGCGAACCGGCGCCCCTGCTCGACCGCCCGGCGCAGGCTCGGACCCGGCACGTACTCGCTGACGATGTACGGCCTGCTGCCCGACAGGTCGCAGTCGAGCACCCGCGCCGTGCAGAACGACGCCACCCGCCCGGCCGCGGCCGCCTCCTTGGCGAACCGCTCGCGGCTCCCCGGGCTGTCGGCCATGTGCAGGACCTTGAGGGCGACCCGGCGGCCTTCGGGGTCGTAGGCGTCGTACACCACCCCCTGGCCGCCGGACCCGAGCCGTCCGGCCAGCCAGTATTGCCCTATGCGCTGCGGTTCTCCGGCGTTCGACGCTTCCACGGCGTGTTAGATGCCCTCTCCGGTCGCAAAGTTCCCCTCGCTCAGGTAGGCGTCCAGCGCGGCGGCGGCGGCGAGCATCGCCAGGCCCCTGGCCGTGAGCCGGTCGTGCCAGTCGCGCAACGTCGCCTGCAGGGGTTCCATGCCGCCCGCCGCGCGCACCTGGTCCAGCACCTGCCGGATCTGCTCCAGCCCGTAGCCGCCGCGCCGCAGCTGGTGGGCCAGCAGCACGTCGCGGACGTCGGCGGCGGTGTAGACGCGGTAGCCGGTACGCGGGTCGCGCCGGGGCACGGTCAGCCCGGCCCGCTCCCACTTGCGCAACGTCGCCGGCTTGATGCGCAGCCGGCGGGCCAGCGGGCCGATGAACGTCACGCCCGGCTCCGGCTCGCGCGGCGGCGCCAGGTCGCGCAGCGCGCTTTCGACGGCCTCCAGCGTGCTGCGGTCCTGCGCGAGCTGGGCGTGGCCGTCGTCGATCAGGCGCAGCGCCGCCGGGACGCCGCCGCCGTTCACGGCCCGCATGATCGCGGTCGCGGTCGCGTGCCCGTGGGCGGGGACCAGCGCCAGGAACGTGCGCAGCGCCGCCGCGTGGCGCGGGGTGTAGACGCGGTAGCCGTGCGCGGAACGTGCGGACGGCGGCAGGATCTCCGCGTCCTCGTAGTTGCGCACCGCCTGCGTGGACAGGCCGTGCGCGCGCGCCAGATCGATGGGCCGCATGTTGAAGGTATGCCCTCCTGCCCGCTGGGGGGATCGGCCAGAAGTTTACACAAGAAGTTCAACGATACGGTTGAAGGCATGACGACCTCGATCCGGGACGCCGCTCAGACGTTCACCGGCGGCGCCCTCACCGCGCTGTTGCCCCCCGGCGTCCGCGTGCTCGGCCTCGGCGAGCCCACGCATGGCGTCGAAGCCTTCCTGGAACTGCGCAACGAGCTCTTCCGTCACCTCGTCGAGCACGAGGGCTACCGATCGATCGCCATCGAGAGCGACTGCCTGGCCGGCCTGGCCGCCGACGCGTACGTCAGCGGCGGCGCCGTCACCCTCGACGAGGCGATGAGCCGCGGCTTCAGCCACGGGTTCGGCGCCTCGCCCGCCAACCGCGAGCTCCTGCGCTGGATGCGGGCCCGCAACGAGCGTTCCGCGGCGCGCGACCGGCTGCGCTTCGACGGCTTCGACGCCCCCGTGGAGATCACCGGCCCGGCCGCCCCGCGCCCGGCCCTGACCGCCCTGTACGACTACCTGGCTCCCCACCTCGACCTGCCCCTGACCCGCGAAGAGCTCGACGTGCTGCTCGGCCCCGACGAGCGCTGGACCGACCCGGCCGCCCTCACGGACCCGGCCCGGTCGATCGGCGGCACGCCGGAGGTCACGAAGCTGCGCCTGATCGTCGACGACCTCGGCGTGCTGCTCACCGCGCACGCCCCGCACCTGGCGGCCGTCACGTCCGGCGACGACCGGTGGCGCGCCGGCCTGCACGCCCGCGCCGCCGCCGGGCTGCTGCGCTACCACGCCGGCATGGCCGACCGCTCGCCCCGCCGGCTCGGCGCGCTGATGAGCCTGCGCGACACGATCATGGCCGGCAACCTCGACGCGATCGTCCGGCGCGAGGACCGCCGGGGCCCCACCTTCGTCTTCGCCCACAACCGCCACCTGCAGCGCGACGAGAGCCGGTGGTGGTTCGCGGGCGAGCCGCTGCGGTGGTGGAGCGCGGGGGCCGTCCTCGCCGCGGGCCTCGGCGACCGGTACGCCTTCGCCGCCTCGACCTTCGGCTCCCGTGGCGCCGACGTCCCGGCCCCCGACACCCTCGAAGGCCTGTTGTCCGGCCTGCCCTGCGCCCGCGCCGTCGTCGATCCCCGCGGCCTGGCCGGGGCGCTCGACGGCAGGCCGGCGCCCCGCGTCCCGGTGGACCACACGTACCTGGCCCTCGACCCCGCCACCGTCGACCAGGCGGACGCGATCGTCTTCCTCAAGGAGATCTGAGGCCAGCCGCCGTCCGGGTGATTCTCGCGGTTGTTTATAGCGTTTGGCGAATAATGTCCTCGGGGCGAATTCTTTTCGCGTGGCGGCGCCGGACGCGCGCTCGTTAAAGTCGGGGTGACGCCAGGCTCCACGGAAGCCCCGACCAGAGGACTGAGCTGATGAACTGCGGCCACTGCGACAGCCCCAACCTGCCCGATTCCCTGGTATGTGCTAATTGTGGCCGCCATTTCCAGGGCGATCGCCCGGCCGCCACGGAAGTCACGCGATATCTCTGCATCGCCATGATGCTCGACGCGAAAGTGCGTAATTCCACTATTCGCTCAATTCTTCATGACCGCTTCCGGGCCGTCGCCCACTCCCCCGGCGTCGACCTGGCCACGATGCTCAAGTACGGCCTGATGGCCCGAAGACGCCAGCATGTGCGCGACGCCCTGCTGGCCGTGCTCGCCGTGGCCACCCTGGCCCTGCTGTCCAGCCCGCTCGTCCTGCTCCCGCTCTTCCTGGCCTGGCTCGTCGTCTTCGCGGAGCTCTACGACGCCCACGAGTCGGTCATCCTGACCAAGCTGACCCGCGCCTCCTTCGACCCGGCCGAGGCGCCGCTGCCCAGCTCGCCCGCGCTGCGCGACCATCTGGTCGACATCGCCGACCGCGGCGCCGGGAACGTCACGGTGTTCGCCGACTACTCCCCCTTCGTCGGCTACGGCAGCAGGATCAACAGCTGGTCGTTCACCATGAACGTCGCCAAGGCCCGGCCCGGCGAGACGGTCGTGCCCTTCGCGGTCGGCGAGCTCTACGACCGGGTGGCCACCGAGATCGCCGCCCTCGGCCTGCCCGGTCTCACCGTCGGAGACAAACTCTTCGTCAACGGCCTCGACCTGCGCTACGAGACCGACCCCGAGCTCCAGGCGGCCGTGCTGCCCGACGCCCTCCTGCCGCCCGTGCCGACGGTGAGTGAGCGGTTCATCCACCGGCTGCGCGACAACCCGCGCACGCGGGCCCGCCCCTACCTCACGGTGAGCGTGACCGGCTGGGAGGGCGAGGTGGTCATCTCGATCTTCCTGCGGTTCGTGCTGCTCGCCGAGAAGGGCATGATGTTCACCGAGGCCGGCTACTCGCTGCTGCCGCCGCTGCGGGAGGCCTACCGCGACGTCGACCGGCTGGTCAACTGCGCGCCCTCCGAACGGATGGCCCGCATCGCCCTGTCCGCCCTGCGGCGCACCGCCGGGGGGCTGGTGCTGGCCCTGCCCAACACCCTCGCCGCGCTCTCGGAGCCGAGAAGGCGCAGGCGGCAGCAGAAGGCGAGCATCAAGGCCATCCGCGGCCACACCTTCAACTACGGCGCGGCCTACACCCCCCGCGAGCACGCCACCGACCACCTCTACCACCGCTACTTCCAGCAGCTCGACAAGGAGATGTACGTCAAGGCCGCCGAACAGCGCGTCATGGACGCCGTCGCCGACTTCCTGGAGGAGCACAACGTCGACGTGAGCGACCTGCGCGACCGCCAGACGACCATCCTGAACAACGGCATCTTCGTCACCGGACAGGCCCAGGTCACCGGGGGCAGCATGGCGGCCGGCCCCGGCGCGGTCGCGCGGGTGGAGAACCGCATCAGGCAGGGGGTGGGCCAGGCCGCCGCGGCGGCGCGCCCCGACCTCGCCGGCCGCCGGCAGGTCTAGGAGGCAGCTTTCGACCAGGCCGTCGTGCTGCGGCGGCCGTAGGTCAGGCGCCGTAGGAGGACCTCCATCGGGCCTCGGCGGCCTGTGCGGTGCAGCCAGTTCGCGAGGACGATCGAGACGGCGCCGACCGCGAGGGCGATGCCGAAGGCGGCGGCGAAGCCCACGTCGTCGGACAGGCCCAGCGTGAACGGGTAGAACAGCACGAGGAACACCGCTGACTGGAACAGGTAGAAGGTCAGCGAGCGCCGGCCGAGGGCGGCGAGGGCGGCGCCGAGGGGGCCGAGGCGGGACCGTGTCGCGATGAGCCCCATGAGGGCGGCCAGGCCGATGCCGCCGGCCTGGCCGGTGAGGGTGTGCGCGAGGACGGCGGCCCAAGGCACGGGGGGTGTCCACACGCCGGACAGCAGCAGGGCCCCCGGAAGCCGGCCGACGAGCGCGACGCCGAGACAGATCGCGGTGACGCGGCGCAGCAGGATCAGGTGCCGCTCGGGCTCGTCCAGGATGCGGCGGCGAGCCGCCCAGATGCCCAGCATCATGCCCGGCACGATGTCGATCGTGCCCAGAATGGTCTTCACCGGCCACATCTGGAGGCCGGACAGCAGGTGGGAGCCGAGGTCGGCCGGCATGATCCCGGCCCCCGCGACGTCCACCGCGCCGGTGAAGGCCAGCAGGATCGGTCCGGAGGTCACGAGCACCGCCGGGAGGAGGGTCAGGGCGGCTGTCCAGCACAACACCGAGTCCCGGGCCCGCACGAGCGGGACGAGCATCAGCAGCGTCAGGCCATACACCGCGATGATGTCCAGGGGCACGAGCAGTCCGTGCACGAAGCCGATGACGATCAGCCATCGGCCCCGGCGCCGCAAGAGCCTCCTGAGCGAGCCCCGGTCACCGTCCTTCACCTGATGCCGGAAGGCGAACTGGCCCAGCGCGTAGCCGAACATCAACACGAACATCGGCCGGGCCTGGTTGTGGGCGAGCAGATGATCGAGGAACGCGGCCACACCGTCGAGCACCCCGAAGGCCGTGCCGGTGGCGAACACCGGCGCGTGCGCCACCGCGATCGCCAGCAACATCACGCCCCGGGCCAGGTCCGGCGCCAGTGACCGGCCGGTCGCCGTCGTGACGGTCACGGCCCTCATCCGATCCGCCGCAGGGCACGCTCGCGGCGGGCCGCCACCGTCGAGCCGGACTCCCCGCGTGCCATCCGCCGCAGCACGACCGGCGCCACGAGCAGGCCGAGCACCGCCCAGGCGCCCAGCACGCCGGCGGTCTCCAGGTGCCGCCACGACTCGCCGATCTCGACGGCGACCGCCGAGTCCGGCAGCAGGGCCGACCGCATGCCGAGCCCCATCCAGTAGATGGGGAAGATCTGGGCGATCCACTGCAGCCACTCGGGCAGTGCGATGATCGGGTAGAAGATGCCGGAAATGCCGATCAGCGCGAGGAACGGCAGCTGGACCAGCCCCTGAGCGCGGGCGCTGGTGAACACCGAACCCAACACCGCGCCGATCGGCAGGGTCGCGACCAGGCCGAGCACCAGCACCCAGGCCAGGCCGGGCCAGGAGTCCGGGCCGATCCGCAGGCCCTCGACGAGGAGCGCGGCGGGCACGAGGAAGATCACCAGGTCGGCCAGCAGACCGCCGGACACCGAGATCACCTTGCCGATCAGGTAGGCGGGCATCCCGTGCGGGGTCGCCTTGGCACGCAGCAGCGTGCCGTCCTCGCGGTCGGCGGTGAGCTGCTGGCTCATGCCGATCACGCCGGTCGCGGCGTTCATGCCGAGGATGCCGGGCAAGGCCAGGGCGCCGAGCAGGAGAGCGCCGACCGACAGGTCCCGGATGAAGAACAGCGTGGCCACCATCAGGGCGGGCCACAGGAAGTGGGAGAACAGCTCGGCGCCGTTGGTGAACGACTGCCGCAGCTCGATCAGGCCCCGGGACCAGCCCGCCCGCAGGACGGTCGCGTTCACCGGGCCACCTCCTCGGCCTCGCGCACCAGTGCCAGGTACGTCTGCTCCAGTGAGGCCCGGTGGACCTCCAGCTCCTGGATCTCGTCGCCGTGGCGGGCGAACAGCTCGCGGGCGAACGCGGTCGAGTCGGGCGTCCCCTCGGCGTACCGCTGTCCGTCGCGTACCCAGCGCACCTCGTCCTCGCCGGCGATCCGCCGGGCCAGTTCGGCGGTGGTGCCGTCGGCGACGATCCGGCCGCCGTTCAGCACGAGGATGCGGTCGGCCAGCTTCTCGGCCTCATCCAGGTCGTGGGTGGTGAGCAGGACGGTGGTCTCGCGGGCGTCGGCCAGGTCGCGTACGAGATCGTGGAAGTCGGACCTGGCCTGCGGGTCGAAGCCGGTGGTCGGCTCGTCGAGGAACAGCATCTCGGGACGCCCCACGAGGCCGATCGCCACGTCGAGCCTGCGCCGCTGGCCGCCCGACAGTGTCTTGAGCTTCTTGTCGGCGTGCTCGGTCAGGCCGACCCTCTCGATCAGCTCGTCGGGATCCCAGGGCCGTGCGATCCCGGGGACGGCGTAAGGGGCGTAGTAGGCGCCGAGGTGGGCGAGGAACTCGCGTACCCGCCATTTGCCGTGGTCGCGCCAGGACTGCAGCACGATCCCGAGCCTGGCCCGCCACTGCTCGTCGCCATGGGCGGGGTCGGCGCCGAGCACCGAGACCCGGCCCTGCGACCGGATGCGGAAGCCCTCCAGGATCTCGATCGTGGTGGTCTTGCCCGCGCCGTTCGGCCCCAGTAAGGCCAGCACCTCGCCGTGGCGGGCCTGGAACGTGACGTCGTGCAGGACGTCGAGCGAGCCGTAGCGCATGCGCAGCCCGTCGACGTCGAGCACGATGCCGTTGCTCTTCGTCATGAGATGACCTCTTCTCGTGATCGGATGACCTCGTGCCGGAGCACATGCCGGTGGAAGTCCGGCGCGAGGGCATGGCGCATCGCGGCCCGAACCGGGCCGGAGCGTGGGGAGCAGGGGGGCTGATTACCAGCTTTCGCGCGTGAGCGTCTCCTCGACGCGATCGATCAGGCCGGCCCGGTCGACGCCGGCCAGGGCGAGCGCGCGTGGCACGGTGCCGACGCCGGTGCTCAGCACGCCGCGCAGCAGATGCGCGGGACGCAGGTCCTTCTTGCCCTTGGCGGCGGCGAAGCCGCGTTCGAGCGCGAGCCGGGCGGTGGCGCCGAGCCCGGGATGATCCCTGGGGTCGCGGAAGGGCTTCGGGAGGTCATGAGAGGCGAGGGACACTCCGGTCGCGCTGAGGCTGTGCTCGAACTCCCGATCCAGCGCATCCCTGATCGCCTGTCGCCCGAGCCCCGCCGCCGTCAGCACGCGGTGCGCGGCGGTGCCCTCGACCGTGGCGATGGCCAGCAGGAGGTGGTGGGCCTCGGTGGCGGCAGAGCCTTCCTCCCGCGCCTCGGCCGCTCCCCGCGCGATGAGGTCGTTGATGTAGTGGTCGATCGCGCTCACTGTCGTCTCCTCAGCATCACGTCGGCGGCGATGAGCCGCTTGGCGTGCTTCTTGTGGACCGCCTGGCGGGTGACGCCGAGCGCCTCGGCGACCTCCGGCCAGCCCCACCCGGCGCGCATGGCCTGCTCCACGGCTGCGTCCTCCAGTTGGTCGGCCCGGCGCCGTAGCGCCGCGACCGCCGCGAGCGCGTCCGCGGGCCCCTGGGGCACGGGTACGTCGTCCATCGACATATAAGCAACCGTAGTTGACTGATCTATGATAGTCAACTGTGGTTGCTTAAACGTCGATGGTTCGTCGCCCTGTGGCAGAGGCTCATCGTGTGTCGCGGAGGCCCAGGATGTAGGTCGCGGTGAGCGCGACGGCGCGGTCGTCGTCCTGCGACAGGTCGGCGAGGGCACGTGACGCGGTGGCTCCCGGGATGTCGGCGAGCGCCTGCGTCAGCCGCCGGCGCGCGGACGGCTCGGCGCCACGCCGGGCGAGGCGGTCCACGAGCCCGGCGGCGATCGGGTCCGCCG
The DNA here is from genome assembly GCF_040631115.1 of Nonomuraea sp. NPDC005692. Lineage (NCBI taxonomy): Bacteria > Bacillati > Actinomycetota > Actinomycetes > Streptosporangiales > Streptosporangiaceae > Nonomuraea > Nonomuraea sp. NPDC005692. The sequence goes on from NZ_JBEXYU010000021.1 coordinate 123,203, forward strand.
CCCCGGGGCGGCCCGCCAGCGCGCTGAGGGCGTCGGCCGCGTCCACGTCGTTCGCCCCCTCGACGACCATGTCGATGAGCGTCGGGACGGCGTCGTCCACGCCGCGTGCCCCGAGCGCCAGGGCCGCGCGGCGGCGGACCACGACGTCGGGGCCCGTGAGGGCGTCGCGCAGCAGGGCGGTCGCCTCGGCGTCCGGGAGTTCGGCGATCGACTGGACCGCGCGCTCGCGCACCTCGGCCGCCGGTGCGTGCAGGCCCCGGGCCAGCAGCGCGGCGGCGCCCTCGCCCGACTGCGCCAGAGCCCAGCGCAGGGCTCCGGCGACGTGCGGGTCGCTCTCGCTCAGCGCCGCCTCGACCAGCGCCTCCACCGGGACCTCGGCGACCGAGGACAGGGCCGCGCTCTGGCGCCGGCCGGCGTTCTTCGACCCGAGCGCCTGCAGGAGGGAGACGACCTGGAGCACGTCCTCCCAGCCTGCGGGCCCGGCGGCGTCGATCCGGCGCAGTCGCGTGAGCAGCTCCGTCTCGGCCGCGATGCGTTCCCGGGTCCGCCGGATGAGGTCCTCGACGAGCCCGGAGGGTGTGAAGCCGGGATCGTCGAGCGCCCGGCCGACGTCACGCAGCGACAGGCCCAGTGACCGCAGGCTCTCGATGTGGAAGATCCGCCGGATGTCCTCGTCGGAGTACTCGCGATAGCCGGCGTCGCTCCGGCCCGTCGGGCGCACCAGGCCGAGCGCGTCGTAGTGGCGGAGCATGCGGGCGCTCACCCCAGACCGTCGCGCGACGTCGCCGATCAGCACAGCCCATCATCCCTCCTGGCCGCCGGCGCCGAGGGCCACGACGCGCTTCGCCTCCTCGATGGCGAACTCGAAACCGGCCTCCGGGTCACGCAGCAGCCGTTCCGTGGCCCCGGCGTGCGTGCGCACGCCGGGATCCGGGTCGGCCATCGCGGCCCGCAGCACCGGCTCGATCACCTCGCCGAGCGCGACCAGCGCCCGGCTGAGGCTCAGCTGGGTCTCCCGTCGGCCGCGCCCGAGCTGTGTCGACAATACTTCGGCCAGTCCGGGCTTCTCATCGTCGGGTGCCAGCAGCACCGCGGTCCGCCAGGCACTGCGCGCCACCTCGTCGTCGGCGTCGGTCAGCAGCTCCCGGCTGATCGCCGGCCACGCCCGCCGGTCGCCGATCTTGGACAGCGTGTGCAACGCCTGGCTGCGTGCCTGCGCGCGCTCCGAACGCAGCTCGCCGAGCAGCCTCGGGACCGTCAGCTCCGCCGGGTGGCGGGTGAGCGCCCAGGTGAGCATGTCGCGCACGTGGAACTCCGGCTCGACCGCGCATCGCTCGACGAGCGTGCCGACGAGGCGCGGGTCGGGCGTCGTGCCCACCGCCAGGGCCGCCCGCAGCCGTACCGACGGGTCGCCGGCCGCCAGCCCTCCGACGGCGTCGGCCGTGTCCGGGTCCTGTTCCTGCCTGGTCATGGAGACCACCTCCTCGGCGACCAGTGAAGACCTTGTCACAGTGTCAAGGTCAAGCGGCCCGGCCCGCGCGGTCAGTCGCGCGGCCCGGTGACCGCGTGCCGGCGCTCGGGCTCCACGTGCATCGGACGTTCGTGGAAGCCGCCCTGCGCGCTCCGGACGATCACGCCGCTCTCCGGCCCGTGCGCCAGGTCGTGCCGGTCCTGCAGACGCAGGCCGAGGCATAGCCGGTGGGTCAGCCAGAAGGCGACGACCGGGCCCAGGAGGACGGCGTACCTGAAGAAGATCGTCACGGCCTCCACCGACAGGTGGAACTGGTGGGCGAGCTGGTCGTTGGCCGCGGCGGCCCACAGCAGCCCGTAGAAGGCGACCCCGGCGGCGGCGACGGCGGTTCGCACGGGCGCCTCGCGTGGCCGGTCCAGCACGGCCGGCCCGGTCGCCTCGGCGGCCAGGCGGCTCCTGCTCTTGGGCCGGCCGAGCGCGTCCCGCCGGCCGAGACACCGCTGGACGAGGCGCTCGCCCAGCGGATAACCGGCCAGGAGGGTGAAGAACATCCCGGGCACCACCAGCGTGGGCACCAGGACCGCGAGGCTGAGCGTGTACCCCCCGATCGTCAGCTCCCAGCCAGGCATGATCCGCAGAGCGCCGTCGAGGAAGCCCATGTACCAGTCGGGCACCGAGCCGGCCGAGATCTGGCCGGGCCCGGCCGGGCCGTACAACCAGATGGGGGCGATCTGGAAGGCCATGCCGAGGATGACCAGGACCCCGATCGTCGCGCCCGCCATCAACGGGCGCACGCCCACGCGAGCCGGGACCCGCGCGGCGAACCGCGAGTGCCCGTGCCGCCGCACCAGCCATTCGCGGGCGGCGAGCAGCGCGACCATGGCCGCCGGGATCAGCAGCACGTGCGTCCAGTACATGGTGGGGATGATGCTGTCGCCGGGGAAGCCGGCGCCGAAGAGCAGCTGCGCGGCGTACGACCCCACGACGGGAATCGACAGCAGCACCGACTGGATCAGCCACAGGCTGCCGCCGGAGAGCATGTCGTCGGGCAGGATGTTGCCGGTCTCCCCCGCGGCCATCCCGAGCGGCAGCAGCGTCACCCAGATCAGCCACTGCGGCACGCGCGGCCGCCGGAACGCGCCGGTCACGAACATGCGCAGCAGCTGCAGCGCGACCGCCGCCACGAACACCAGCGCCGACCAGTGGTGCACCTGCCGGACGAAGAGCCCGCCGCGCACCTCCAGGCTCAGCCGCATGGCCGAGTCGAACGCCCTGCTGACCGGGACGCCGCTCAGCGGCGTGTACACGCCCTGGTAGAGCACCGGGGACATGTCCGGGTCGAAGAACACCATGAGGAACAGCCCGGTCACCACCAGGACGGCGAACGACCAGATCGCCACCTCGGCGAACATGAACGACCAATGACCGAGCCCCGACGACTGACGTTTCCGCACCGATGAGCGCATCGGACCCTCCTCGTTTCGCCTTCGCCTTCAAGACGGGATCGGCGGGCGAGATGTGACGTCGAGGAGGGTGAGTTACGTCATAACGGGGGTCAGCCGGGTGTTCACCTGTCGAGCCCCGCAGCGTCTCGGTGGTGGCGATGGACGCAAGCCAGGCGGTGGATCACCCGAGAGCCGACCGAAGCCGACGCCCTGTCCGGCTCCTCAGCGTAGGTCGCGGCTCTCCCAGCCCAGTGCGACGAGCACGGGCGGCAGCACGGCCACCCACCCGTAGTGCACGATCTCCCAGTTCTCCTCTTCCGGATAGAGCCACGGCCAGTAAGGTCCCCGCAGAACCAGGCTCACCGAGAGGATCACCACGAGACCGCCCATTCCCGCGAGGGCGGCCGCCTTCCCCTGGTGCATGCGCCCGGCCACCGACGCCGACAGCAGGCCGATCGCGAACACCGCCGCCTCCACCGCCATCCCCGCCACCCTGAGTTCTCCCCCCGCGGGCAGCCGAGCTACGGCGACGGCACAGGCGATCCCCCAGAACAGCCCCGCGGAAAGGCCTCCGAAGCCGCAGCGCAACCACTGGCGGAGCCAGCGGGGCACCGGGGCCGCGCCCGTGCTCGCGGTCATCTCGTCGATCACTGCGAATCCAGCGGCGGCGCCCAGCACCACCCCCATCATTCTGAGCAGGGTGAAAGCGGTCCCGACGCCCAATGCGGCACCGGCCTCGATCACCGAGGCCATGACCACGGCGAGCGTCCCGGTGACCGCGAGAGGAATCCAGTCGATCGCCCGCGCGATCGGCCTGATCAGCTGGATCACGAGCATGGCTGCCCCTTCACCGGATCGGCGGGGAACTCGGGGCGCAGGCCCAGCAGCGGAAGCGCCTGCTCGACCGTCGTGCCGGGCTTCACCAGTGTGCGCCAGTGCGTCCAGATTCGTTGCCGGGCATCGGGCGTGGTGAGCAGTCTGCGGGCGTAGCCCAGTTCGGCCGCGCCGTACCGGATCATGCCCAGGGGGGACTGCACCGTGATGAAGAGGGAGGAGCCGGTCTGGATCTCCCGGTCCTCGGGCGGGCCGGCGCAACGGCTTGGCCGAGCAGCCAGAGGCCCACGAGTGCTCTGCTCTGGCCGTGTAGGTCGCAACCCGTCCTCGGCGGTCGCAGTCCCAGCACCGAGCGGATGAGCTGGGAGGCGAGCACGGCGCGGTAGGTGTCCTGGGCTCCGGCGCGTCCCCACATCATGAATGTGGTGATGGACTTCTCCTCATCGCCGTCCGCGCCCATCCAGCTGTCGGTGAACTGCCGGACGGCCGGCAGCCGGTCACGCTCCGCCGGGGGCAGCGCCCGCGCCACAGGGTCCACCGCCGACACCCACGACGGAATCCAGGCGACGTAGTCGTGGAAGGCGCAGTAGGTGAGGGCTCCGTGCTTCTCGCACTGCCGCGCGTCTCGCGCGAAATACCGTTTGCGCACCCCGGCGTCCATTTCGTCGAGCAACGCGGCCGGATGCCGCTGCATGGTCTCGAACCGGCGGTTGATTTCCGCCCCCGGGGCGGCGGCGGTCACGGCGGCCCCCGTGGATACCGCCACCGCCGCGGCGGCCAGGGCCGCGACCAGGCGCACCGGCCTGGCCCCGTGCCGCAGCAGGGCCAGAGCCGCGAAAAGAGCGACGGAAGCGAGGAGATAGACGGCGTGCAACGCCGATGGGCGCTGCGGCCAGTCGGGCCCGTGGAAGAGCACGACGGGCAGGAACCAGCCCCCGTAACCGCTCTGGCCAGCGCGGCGCCCAGGTCGCCGTGCTCCACGCCGACCAGGACCGCGTCCTCGGCCGACTCGGTGACCAGGTGTGCGGAGATCAGGTGTGCAGCTGACCGGTGGCCGCCCGTTGCGTGCGAGCCGTCGAGTGCGGCGACGGGCGGGGCGGCGCCGCTCCGGCGCAGCGCGGAGATCAGCCTGCGGATCGCGATGGTCCAGATCCATGCCGCCGCCTCACCTTCCGGCGCACGGTAGCGGTGCGCGTCGCGCCAGACGGCGACGAAGGTGTCCTGGATCGCGTCGTCCACGAGATCGAAGTCGGCGCACCGGCGGGCCAGCCGTACTCGCAGCCAGGGGGCGTGCCGCTGGTGCAGGAGCTTCAGTGCCTCCACCTGGTCGGCCGCAACGGCCGCGAGAAGCTCGGCATCGCTGCTGTGGAAACCGACCGGGGGTGGTTCGCGGCGGCGTGTGAAGAATGGGCGCACATTCTGATCTATCGCAAGATCTGGCGGGTCCGGTTCCGTGATGGCAGGACCGTTCTGGGCCCATGTGGGCTGACCCCCATGACGGGTCGTTCCACGGGCCTGCCGGAGTTCGGGCACTCCGGCAGGCCGCCGTCAGTGGCGGGGCCGCCTCACCCCTTCACCGCTCCGCCGAGCAGCCCGGAGACGAACTGCTTCTGGAAGACGAAGAAGATGAGCATGAGCGGCAGCGTGGCCAGCAGCGCGCCCAGCATCAGGCCCGAGTAGTCGACGCGGGTCAGCCCGGTGAGGTGGCTGAGCGCGACCGGCAGCACGTACTTCTCCTCGCTGGTGAGCATGAGCAGGGGCCAGATGAAGGAGTTCCACTGGCTCATGAACGTGAAGATGACCAGCGCGCCCAGCTGCGGCCGGACCACGGGGAGCACGATCCGGTAGAAGATCCGCAGGTCTCCGGCCCCGTCCAGGCGTCCGCTCTCGATGAGCTGGTCGGGGAAGTCGAGGAAGGCCTGCCGCATGAGGAAGATGCCGAACGAGTTGGCCAGGAACGGGATGACGATCGACTCGTAGGAGTCCACCCAGCCGATGCTGGCCATCATCTGGAACAGCGGCACCAGCAGCACCTGGAACGGGATCATCATCGTCGCCAGGATCACCGCGAGCAGCAGGCCGCGCCCGCGGAAGCGGTACTTGGCCAGGCCGTACCCGCCCATGGCGCTGACCAGCACGGACAGCGCGGTGTAGACGAGAGCCGTGCCGAGGCTGTTGAGCACCACGCGGGAGAAGCCGATCGTCTCCTCCAGCGACCGCAGGTTGTCCAGCAGGTCGTCGCCGGGCAGGAACGGGGGCGGGCTGCGGAACAGCTCCGACGTGTCGTGCGTGGAGGCGACGAACATCCAGTAGAACGGCGCGACGCTGACCACCGCGCCGGCCGCCATGAGCAGCCAGAGCAGCAGGCGTTTCATGACTTCTCCTTCCCGAACCACTTGAACTGGGCGTAGGAGAGCACCCCGATGAGCAGCACCACCACCCAGGCCATCGCCGCGGCGTAACCGAAGTCGAACTGCTTGAAGCCGACCTGGTAGAGCAGCAGGATCGGCGAGGTGGTCGCGTCGTCGGGGCCGCCGTCGGTGAGCAGCTTGTTCTCGTCGAACAGCTGGAGCGTGCCGATCGTGGAGGTGATCGAGCAGAACAGGATCACCGGCTTGAGCTGCGGCACGATCACGCTGACGAAGGACCGCAGCGGCCCGGCGCCGTCGATCGAGGCGGCCTCGTACTGCTCCTTGCCGATCGCCTGCAGCCCCGCCAGCAGGATGATCATGTTGTAGCCCGTCCACCGCCAGGTGATGGACGCGATCAGCGCCACCCGCGCCCAGGCCGGGTCGTCCAGCCAGGCGATCTCGGCGCCGAGCAGCTGGTTGACCATGCCGCCGTCGGTGCGCAGCAGCACCCGGAAGACCACCGCGTAGGCGACCAGCGTCGTCACGGCGGGCAGGAAGTACGCGATCCGCAGCGTGGAGCGGAACCGCAGCCACGACTGGTTGAGCACGTACGCCAGCGCCAGCGCCAGCCCGATCATGATCGGGACCTGCACGACCAGGATCAGCCCGACGTTGACCAGGGACTGCAGGAACCTGTCGTCGTGCAGGAGGCGCTGGTAGTTCTCCAGGCCGGCCCATTCGGTCAGGCCGTCCTCGGTCCGCTGGAGGCTCTGCCAGAGGCTGGCCCCCAGGGGGTAGGCGAAGAAGAGCGCCAGCAGCGCGGCGGCGGGCCCCGCGAAGATCCAGGGGACCAGGCGGCGCCGAACGGTCATCCGATCTCCCGCTTCGTGGCGGACGCGATCTGCTCGGCCGCCTCGTCCAGCACGGCCTTCGGGTCCTTGCCACCCACCACCGCACGCTGCAGCAGCTTCTTCAGCAGCTCACTGGCCTCGGCGTCGTCGTCGGTGGACTGCACGGCCGGGATGGCGCGCACCTGGTCGGCGAAGATCTTGTTGACCGGCTGCCCGTCGAAGTACTCGACCGGCTCGGAGAAGTACGGGTCGGCCAGCGCGGGCAGGTAGGCCGGGAAGAGCGACTCCTGCTTCATCATCGACAGCTGGCTGTCCTTGTTCGCCGTGACGAACTCGACGAACGCCCACGCCGCCTGCTGGTTCTTCGTCTGGCCCGTGACCGCCAGCATGGAGCCGCCGTTGGCCGAGGTACGCACCCCGCCCGGCTCGAACGCGGGCAGCGGGATCACGCCGAACTTGCCCTTGAGCTCCGGCATCTCCGACACCAGGGTGCCCGTCCACCAGACGGCGGTGGGCGCGACGGCGGCCTTGCCCTCCTTGGTCGCGGTGACCCGGCCGTCCCAGCCCTGCTCGTTCTGGAGCAGGCCCTTGTCGTTCATCGTCTTGATCAGCGTCAGCGCCTTGACGGCGGCCGGCGTGTTGACCGCGACCTTGCCGTCCACGAACCTGCCCTGCTTCTGCTGCTGCAGCAAGGTGGTGAACAACGGCTCGCTGTTGCCCAGGTCGGAGACCATGAGCTTCTTGCCGGTCTTGGCCTTCAGCGTCTCGCCGGCCTTGATCAGGTCGTCCCAGGTCTGGATGTCCTCGGCCTTGATGCCGGCCTGCTCGAAGTAGTCGCGCCGGTAGAACAGGCCGACGGGCGCGGAGTCCCAGGGCAGCGCGAACAGCTTGCCGCCCTCGCCGGAGGCCGTCTGCCACTTGGCCGGGTCGAAGTCGGCCTTCAGCTTGCCGGCGACCGGGCCGAGGTCGGCCAGCCCGTTGGGGAAGTTCTTGGCGTAGCCGGGGACCCGCTCGTCCTCAAGGTGCACGACGTCGGGCAGGCCGGTGCCCGACTGCATGCCGACCGTGACCTTCTCGTAGATGTTGTCGTAGCCGACGTCCGTCACGTCGATCTTCACTTTGGGGTGCAGCTTGGTGAACTCGGGCGCCAGACGCTTGAGGGCGGTCGCACCCACGTCGAACGACCACACCTTGACCTCGCCGGACAACTCCGCGGAGGTGGACGCGGCGATCGAGGGAGCGGGTCCCTTGGCCGTGCCGGTTCCGCCGGTGGCGCATCCTGCGGCGAGAAGTCCGGTGGCCAGCAGCCCGGCGGCGATTGTGTGGATCTTCACGGTGACCTCTTGGATCTGTAACATGTCACACTCTGAATACTGAGTGCTGAGTAACGTACGCTGAATACGCGTGGTGCACCAGAGGTGAAATCGAACCGTTCCCGATGGATGTGAGCGGACGGGCGCAAAGGCCGTTGCGTCCCACCCGTCCTGCCGGGATGATCGGCCGGCATGGGGAACGTGCTGCTGACCGGGGCCACCGGAGGCATCGGAAGGGCGCTGGCCGCCGCGCTCGGCGAGGCCGGGCACCAGGTGATCGCCGTCGGCCGGGACGTCGGGCGGCTGGACGTCCGCGGGATCGAGGCCGACCTGGCCGACCCCGCGTCGCTGGCCCCCGCCATGGAGGCGCTGACGGAGGAGCTGGCGGAGATACGCGCGGTGGTGCACTGCGCCGGGATCTCCCCCGTCGAGGCCGTCGCCGAGGCCGGCCCCGACACGTGGCGGCGCACGATGGCGGTGAACGTGGCCTCCGCCGCCGAGCTCGTCCGGCTCACGCTGCCCGCGTTGCGGCGCGCCAAGGGCCATGTGATCTTCGTGAACGCCTCCCCCGGGCTGACCGGCGTACCGCGCTGGTCGGCGTTCGTGGCCAGCAAGGCGGCGCTGCGCGAGCTGGCCGACTCGCTGCGCGAGGAGGAGGCCGTCCACGGGGTCCGGGTGACCACGGTCTATCCCGCGGCGACGGCGACCGACCTGCTCGGCGAGGTCAGGGCCGCCTTCGGCCGTCCGTACGACCCGCAGGCGTGCATCCGGCCGCGGTCGCTGGCCGAGATGGTCGTGTGGGCGCTGAACGCGCCGGCCGACTCCTACGCCTGCGAACTGTCGGTGCTGCCGGGCTGAACCCCGCCCGGACCGTCAGGTCGACCTCGCCGGTCGCCCCGCTCGTGTGCCCCTCGGGCCGCCCAGGACCTCCTGGCTGACCGCGCGCACCTCAGCGCTGCGCGGCGGTGTCGAGCTCGACCTCGATGTGCGGCGACAGCGCCCGCAGGAAGTCCGGCGCGTCGAAGATGCGCCCCGCCGAGGCCACCCCGGCGGCCCTGGTCCGGCCGGTGAGGATGCGCTCGACGGCCTCCACCGCGAGCGGCGCGCTGACGGCGTAGATGTCCCGGCCGCGGGCCACCGCCCGGCGTTCCCCGGCGCCCGAACGCACGACCACGTCCACGACGAACGGCTGCGCCGACCGTCCGTGCTCGTCGGCCGCGACCGGGGCCGGGGTGTCGGGGCTCACCACGTCCGTGGCCGCCTCGACCGTCATGTAGTTGCGCACCTCCGGGACGTCCAGGTGGCTCGGGACGGTCACGATGTCGGCCATCGAGAACTCCGCGATGACGTCGCGCGTCCCGATCGGCTCGGGGAAGGACCACTTCTCGGCCGGCGCCCGGTCGTCGCGGTACTCCAGCCGGCCGCCGGCGTGGCGGACGCGCCGGCCGTCGCGCCGCTCCCTGGAGACCTTGCCCGCGGCCCGGGTGCCGGTCGTGGGGTGCCAGCTGTCCAGCCCGTAGGCCACGTGTGCCTGGTCGGCGCCGGTCCAGTCGCCCATCGCCGCCGTGACCAGCAGGTCGCCGAGCCCGCCGAAGAAGGCCATCGCGGGGACGATCACCGCCCCCGCCTCCCGGGCGCGCTCCGCGAACAACTCGAAGGTGTCGACGTTGGCCTCGATCTCGGCCGCGACGTCCACGTACGGGACGCCGGCGCGCAGGGCCGCCTCGATCACGGGGGCGGCCGTGGCGGCGAAGGGCCCGGCGCAGTTGATCACCGCGGCCACGCCGTCCAGGGCGCGGTCCAGCGCGGCCGGATCGTCCACCGACGCCTGCCGGACCTCCAGCCCGGGATACGCCTCGGCCAGCGCCCCGAGCGCGTCGCCGTCGCGGCCCGTCAGGACGGGGACCAGCCCGCGCCGCAGCAACTCCGCCACCACGAAACGGCCCGTGTGCCCATAAGCGCCGTAGACCGCCACCGCGGAACCCGCCGCCTTGTTCTGTGTCATGTCCGAATCAGCCATGCGGACATCCTGGCGGCCCACGGCGTCGCCGCACGAGCGTCCGGAACGACATGATGCGTACAATTCCAGACGTGACCACAGTCGCGGTAGCCGTCGCCGACGGGATCCTGCACTTCGAGCTGGCCCTGGCCTACGAACTGTTCAGCTCGCCCCCGCCCGTCCCCGTCGAGCGCTGGTACGAGCCGGTCATCTGCGGCGCCGGCCCCGTACGGGCCGACGGGCGGTTCCTGCTCGAACCGGACGCCGGGCTCGACCGGCTCGTCCTGGCCGACACGGTGATCGTCCCCGGCTGGGCCGAGGTGGACGAGGAGCCGCCGGCCGACCTCGTCGCGGCCGTGCGCGCGGCGCACGAGGCGGGCGCCCGGGTCGCCTCGCTGTGCACGGGCGCGTTCGTCCTGGCCGCGGCCGGCCTGCTGGACGGACGGCGGGCCACCACCCACTGGTCACACACCGAGACGCTGGCCGCCCGCCATCCCCGCATCCAGGTCGATCCCGACGTGCTCTACGTGGACGAGGGCAGCGTGCTCACCGCCGCGGGCAAGGCCGCCGCCCTGGACCTGTGCCTGCACCTGGTCCGCCGCGACCACGGCTCGGCGGTCGCCAACGCGATCGCGCGCCGCCTGGTCGTGGCGCCGCACCGGCCCGGCGGCCAGGCCCAGTTCGTCGCCACCCCCGTCCCGGAGCCGCACGGGCATCCCCTCAGCGACCTGCTCGCCTGGGCGGGCCGGCACCTGGACCAGCCCCTGACGGTGGAGGACCTGGCCCGCCGGGCGAACATGAGCTCGCGCCACCTCGGCCGCCACTTCAGATCCATGACCGGCACCACCCCGTTGCAGTGGCTGCTGACCCAGCGCATCCGCCGCGCCCAGGAACTGCTGGAGACCACCGACGACGGCGTGGACGCCATCGCCGAGGCCACCGGCATGGGCACCGCGGCCACGCTGCGCCGGCACTTCAACCGCACGGTCGGCGTGCCTCCGGACGCCTACCGCCGCACCTTCCGCGCCCGCGGGGCGACGCCCGCTCAGCGGCCGGCGGGGTGGAAGTCGTAGGGCTTGGAGTCGTACACGTAGTAGACGCAGTCGGCGCCCGCGGCGCACTTGCCCCAGTGCTCGGCCTTCGACGGGTAGTACAGGTAGTCACCCGCGCCGATCCGGTACGTCTTGTGGCCCTTGACGTTCCAGAGCATCACGCCCGAGACGCCGACGACGTGCTCGGGGCTGGTGTGCCAGTGCGGCGAGAAGGGCGTGCCGGCCTTGAGCGTGAACATGGCCTCCGAGGGGCCGGTCTTCGGATCGCCCTTCAGCTGCACGAACGTGCAGCCCTTCAGCCCCTCGCAGGGCGAGCCCGCCTCCTTGTGCGAGTGGTGGACGACCTTGCCGGGGCCTGAGTCGGCGTACGCGCTGGGGGCGCCGAGCGCCATGAGAGCCAGCGAGCCGGCCGTGATCACTTTTCTGAGCATCTCGATCTCCAAGTGGACTGTGGTCCGAATATCTCCGGCAACGTATCGGACTGCGGTCCGCTTCGTCAAGGCGTCACGGCTCCCCGCCGCGTGCCAGACTCCTGGCCATGGCGGATTCGACCAGGCCGGACGGCGACGGCCGACAGCTGCGCGTGGGTGTCCTCGGCCCCCTGTCGCTGGTGACCGCCGGCGGTCCGGCGCGGATCGGCGGCGCGCGGCTGCGGGTGCTGCTGGCCAGGCTGGTCCTGGACGCCGGGCGTGCCGTCCGGCCGGAGACCCTGGCCGAGGCGTTGTGGGACGACGCGCCGCCGGAGGCCCCCATGCACGCGCTGCAGTCGCTGGTGTCCCGGCTCCGGCGCGTACTCGGGCATCCCGGGCTGCTCACCTCCGGCCCCGCCGGGTACCGGCTGGCCGTCGAGCCGGACGCCGTCGACGCCGTGCGGTTCGAGCGGCTGGTCAGGCAGGGACGGGCGGCCGCGCGGGACCGGCCCGGCGAGGCGGCCGCCGTCCTGCGGGAGGCCCTGGGCCTGTGGCGCGGGCCGGCCCTGGCCGACGTGCGGGCGGCGCCGTTCGCCGCCGCCGAGGCCGACCGGCTCGAACGCGCCCGGCTGGCCGCCCTGGAGGACCGCGTCGAGGCCGACCTGACATCGGGCGCCGACCCCGGCCTGGTCGCCGAGCTGGAGTCACTGGCCGCCGCCCATCCGCTGCGCGAGCGTCTGCACGCCCAGCTCATCCGGGCACTCGCCCGCGACGGCCGCGGCGCCGAGGCGCTGGCCGCCTACCAGCGCATCCGCGGCCGGCTCGCCGACGACTTCGGCGGCGACCCGGGACCGCACCTCCAGCAAGCCCACCTGGCGGTCCTGCGCGGCGAACTTCCCGGCCCCCGCCGGGCGTCCGGGCCGTCGCCGTCGGGCCGGTCGCACGGCAACCTCGACGTCCCGCTCACCAGCTTCGTGGGCCGCGACGAGGACGTGCGCCGGGTGACCGGCCTGCTCGGCCGGGCCCGGCTGGTCACCCTGGTCGGCCCCGGCGGGGCGGGCAAGACCCGGCTGGCCGGCGCGGTCGGCCGGCGGCTCACGCCGTCCGGCGGGGTGTGGTTCGTGCCGCTGGCCGCGGTCGGGCCCGACGACGTCCCCCGCGTGCTGCTCGACCTGATCCGGACGCGCAAGGAGGGCGCGCCCGCGCGGGCTGAGATGGACGACCTGGCCGAGCTGCTCGCGGACGACGACCTGGTCCTGGTGCTGGACAACTGCGAGCACGTGATCGAGGCCGCCGCCACGCTGTGCGGGACGCTGCTCGGCCGCTGCCCGCGGCTGCGGGTGCTGGCCACCAGCCGCGAACCCCTGCGGATCGACGGCGAGACCCTGCACCCGGTGCTGCCGCTGGACCTGCCCGAACCGGGCGCGACGCCGGAGGCGGCCCGGTCCGCCGCGGCGGTCCGGCTCTTCGGCGACCGCGCCGCCGCCGTACGACCCGGCTTCGTCCTGGAGGGCGGCGCGCTGGCGGCGACCGTCGAGATCTGCCGCCGCCTCGACGGCCTGCCGCTGGCGATCGAGCTGGCCGCCGCCCGGCTGCGCGCCCTGCCGGTCGAGGCGGTCGCGGCCCGGCTGGACGACCGGTTCCGGCTGCTCACCGCCGGCAGCCGGACGGCGCTGCCGCGCCACCGCACCCTGGCCGCCGCCGTCGCCTGGAGCTGGGACCTGCTCGACCCCGGCGAACGGGCCCTGCTGGAACGGCTGTCGGTCGTGCGCGGCAGCTTCGCCGAGGACGCCGCGGCGGCGATCGGCGGCTCCGACGACGTGCCGGAGCTGCTGGCGGCGCTGGTCGACAAGTCCCTGCTGCACCCGGCGGACTCCGCCGACCCGGCCGAGCCGCGCTACCACCTGCTGGAGACCGTCCGCGAGTACGGCCTGGCGCGCCTGGCCGAACGCGCCGAGGTCGCCGCCACGCGCGACCGGCATGCCCGGTTCTTCCTGCGGCTGGCCGAGGCCGCCGATCCGCACCTGCGCACGTCGGACCAGCTGCGCCCGCTGGCCCGCCTGGCGGCGGAACGGGACGACCTGTCGGCCGCGATCCGCTGGACGGTCGAGTCCGGCGACGCCGGGCGGGCCGTCCGGTTCGGCGTCGCGCTGAGCTGGTACTGGTTCCTGCGGGACTTCCCGCCGGAGTCGCTCGACCTGCTCGGCAAGGTGCTCCAGGCCGGCGGTCCGGCCGACCCGCGATCCCGCGCGCTGGTCGCCGCCGCCCACGCGATCGCCACCGTCGAGGCCGCCGGGCCGGAGGAGACCGACGCCGCCTTCGACCGGATCAGGACGGCTCTGGCCCAGCTCGTCCCAGGCACGCATCCCATCGCCGAGATGGCCCGGCTGGCGGTCGGCATAGCCGCGAAGGGCGACCACGCCGTGCCGGAGGAGGGGGCGGACCCGTGGAGCCGGTCGCTGGCGCTGCTGGTCAGCGGCGTGCTGGCGATGAACACCGGCCACTTCGCCGCGGCGAAGGACGCGCTGGCCCGCGCGCTGGCCGGCTTCGAGCAGCTCGGCGAGCGGTGGGGCCAGGGCATGACGCTGAGCGCCCTCGGCTCGGCGCTGGTCCGGTCCGGCGCACCCGCCACCGCCCCCGCTCTGGCCGAGCACGCGACCCGGTGCTTCCGCGAGCTCGGCATGCCCGAGCACACCATGGAGAACGAGGTGGCCGCCGCGCTGCACCGGGCCGAGTCCGGTGACGTGGACGGCGGGCGGCGGGCGCTGACCGGCCTGCTCGGCCGGGCCGGGCGGAGCGGGTCGGCCGAGTCGAGCACCCAGGTGCGACTGGGGTTGGCCCGGCTGGAGCTGGCCGCCGGGCAGGCGGCGGCGGCGCGCGAGCACGCCCTGGCCGGCCTAGCCTGCGCCCCTCCCGACCGGTCCACCACGCCGCCGCTGACCGCGCTGCTGCTGGGCGTACTGGCTCGGGCGGACCTCGCCGAGGGGTTCCCCGACCGCGCGGCCCGCCGGCTCGACCATCCGGCGGTGCGCCTGACGCTGACCTGGCACACACCGGTCGCGGCGGCGACCGCGGTCGTGGCCGCCGCCATCGAGCTGGGCCGTGACCGGCCGGAACGGGCCGGCCGGCTGCTCGGGGCCGCCACCGTGCTGGGCGGCTGGACCGGCTCCGGCGACGCCGACGTGCGGCGGCTCACCCGGCGGGCCGAGGCCGCCCTAGGCGCCGTGGGGTTCGCCGCCGCGCACGCGGGCGGCACGGCGATGTCACGGGCGGAGGCCGAGCGCCTGGTGACGACGGTCGTCACCGCACCGCCCAGCTAGCGCCGCTCAGCCGGTGCCGGGGACCGGCGTGCCGAACATCGTGCAGGTCACCGCCGTCTGCAGCGCCTGGACGGCCTTGGCAAGCTTCGGGTCGGCCTCGAACTCGGCCCAGTACTCCGCCGCGACGAGCACGGTGGCCGTGCGGCCGCCGGTCCGGTCGGTGAGGTTGGTGGTCAGGTAGCCCGGCATGCCGCCGTCGTGGCCCCAGAACGTGCCGCACGGATGGGCGGCGGTCTGGATGCCCAGCCCGTAGCCGGGCCCGTCCGGTTGCCGCGCATCCATCGGGACGGTGGTGCGCAGCTGGGCGAGCTGGGCGGCAGGCAGCAGCCTGCCGGACATGAGCGCGGCGTGGAAGCGGGCCCAGTCGCGGGTGGTGGACACCACCGCCCCGGCCGGGCCTCCCCAGCCGGGATCGTGGCCGGAGACGTCCACGTGGCCGTCGTGGCGTGGCCCGGCGAGCCGCCGGAACGCGGACGGCACCGCGGGCGGCTGGTGGGCGGCGTCCGGCTCGTAGCCGCGGGCGTACGAGCCGCGCCAGGCGGGCCCGGTGGCGTAGTAGGTGTGGCCGAGGCCGAGCGGCCGGGCGATCCGGTCCCTGACCAGGTCGGCCAGGCTCGCCCCGGTGGCCCGCTCCAGGACGGCGCCGATCGCGGCGTAGCCGGTGTTGCTGTAGGACCATCTGGCGCCGGGCGCGAACAGCGGAGCGTGCTTGACCCCCAGGGCCAGCAGTTTCGCCGGGGTCCAGCGCCGCCGGTCCTTGCCGAGCAGCGCGGGCCGGATCGCGGGGTCGTCAGTGTAGTCGTACAGGCCGCTGGTGTGGTTCAGCAGCATGCGCAGCGTGATCGCGCCGCCGCCGGGCACCTTGCCGGGCAGCCACTTGTCCACCGGGTCGGTCAGGGCGAGCCTGCCCTCGGCGACGAGTTGCAGCACCAGCACGGCGACCATGGTCTTGGTGTTGGACCCCATGCGGAACTCGTCGCCCGCCTTGAGCACGTGATCGCGTCTGGTCCAGGCGGCCTGCTCGACGATCTCGACGGGCCGGCCGCGGCCGTCGTCGACCCGGACGAGCACGCCGGGCGCCCCGGCCGCCACCGCCTCCCGCGCCAGGCGTTGCAGCAGGGCGGGCGTCCCGTCCCCGGCCGGACGGGCCGTGGCGGCGGCCGGGAGCGCCGCGACCACGGCCAGGCCCACGGCCGGCACGGCAGCCGTGAGCGCGCGCAGCCACCGCGGCCGCGCCGCCCGCCGGGACGGGACATCACAGGGGTACATGAACCGGTTCCTCCTCCATCGGGTGACACCAACGCCCTCACCCTCCGGCCCCCCGCTCACAAACCGCACACATCCCGCTGTCAGCCCGCCGCCACGGCGATGAGTTCGCCCCACCGGCGGAGTCTTCATGGCGACAGGAAGGAGTGGTCCGAGTGGATCTGTACAGCGTGGTGTGCGTACGTGACCGGGCGGCGGCGCAGAAGTGGTACGAGGTGTTCTTCGGCCGCCCGGCGGACGAGGTCGTCGGCGAGGAGCACCTGTGGCGGGTCGGCGAGAACGCGTGGGTCGTCATCGACGACCGGCACATGCGGGCCGCGCGGGTCGGCGGCACCATGATCACGTTCGGCGTGTCCGGCCTCGACGACATCCTGGCCAGGCTGGCCGGGCACGGCATCGAGCACGGGCCCGTGGAGACGTACGGCAACGGCGTGCGCCACGTGGACGTCCTCGACCCGGACGGCAACAGCCTCTCGCTCGCCGAGGCCCCGCCACGATGATCCGGTTAGGCTCGGGACGTGTTCGACTCGCCCGACTTCGACCTGGCGCCCTACGCCGGCCTCGACACCTCGGCGTACGTGCGGCACACCTACAACAGCTGGGACGACGCCGGCTGGCGGTCACTGCTGGTGCAGGGCTTCCGGCACGCGCCCGAGGCCGAGCACTTCGCCCTGCCCGCCGTGGCCGACCTGCATCTCGTGCTCTGCGTGGCGGGGAACGCCGACCTGCGGATGCACGCGGGCGGCGGACCGGCCCGACGGCGCTGGGTCCCGGGCCACCTGGAGCTCATGGTCCCCGGCCGCGCCGGGTCGATCAGCTACCGGGCGGCGGCCGGGCTGAGCACCGTCCAGGTGCACGTCCCCGCGGCGGCCGTACGGCGGGCCGCCGACGCGCTGGGCGGTCGCGAGCCCGACTTCGAGGCGACCGCCGCCGCCCTGGCGGCCGGTGACCCGGTCGTCGAGCAGCTCCTGCGCGCGCTGCCGGGCCGCGCGGCGGCCGGCGACCTGTACGCCGAGTCCGCCGCCGCCTTCCTCGTGACGCACCTGCTGACCCAGGGCGGGGCCGGCCGCCTGCCCGGCCCCGAGCACGCGGCCGTCCGGGCGGGTGTCGCCATCATGACCGAACGCCTGGCCGAGCCGCTGACGCTGGCCGCCATCGCGGCCGAGGTGCATCTGAGCGTGTACCACTTCGTCCGGGTGTTCCGGGAGGGCACCGGCCAGACGCCCCATCGGTACCTCACCCGGTTGCGCATCGAGGAGGCGCGGCGGCTGCTGTCGTCCACCTCGCTCAGCGTCGAGCAGATCGCCGGGCGCTGCGGGTTCGCCGGTGCGGGCTCGTTGTCGTCGGCCTTCCTGCGCCACACCGGCGTGCGGCCGTCGGCGTACCGCAAGAACTGACCGATCGACGGCAATCGTGCGCATGGCCCACGGGTGGGGCCGGTGCCTACGTTGGGGCTCATGCCGTACTCCTTCGCCGTGACCGCTCGCTCGCAGGCCGCCCCCGAGGCCGTCTTCGCGGCGCTCACGCATGCCGCCACCTGGCCGTCGTGGTCGCCGATCGACTCCGCCGACGTCGAGGGCGGCGATCCGGCGGCCCGGCAGCGGGCCGGCGACACCAGGGTCTTCCGCACCGGGCGCAACGTCTCGCGCGAGCGCGTCGTCGAGCTCGTGCCCGACCGGCGGTTCGTCTACGACAACCTGGGCGGCCCGTTCCGCTCCTACCGCGGGACGGTCGAGCTCGCGCCGGCCGCCGACGGCGGCACCGACATCACGTGGTCGGCCGCCTTCGAGCCGAGGATGCCGCTGTCGGGTGGTTTCTGGCGGTGGTACCTGACCCGTTTCGTGCAGGGCATGGCCGACGGCCTCGCCGCGTACGCCGCCCGCGCGGCGGAGTGACCGCGGTCCGATGTTTGGCGCGGCTGAACCGGGAAGAGTGGGTGGGCAACGTTCTCTAGATCATCAGGAGGAAACGCCTTGTCTCAGGACATGTGGAGCTACGGTTCCGACGTCTACGGCGACAAGACTCTCGACGTGGTCGGCTTCGACGTCGAGGCCACCGACGGCTCGATCGGCTCGGTGGACGAGGCGAGCCACACCGTCGGCGACAGCTACCTGGTGGTCGACACCGGTCCGTGGATCTTCGGCAAGAAGGTCGTGCTGCCGGCCGGCACCGTCACGCGGATCGATCCGCAGGAGCGCAAGGTCCACCTCGCGCGGACCAAGCAGGAGATCAAGGACTCGCCGAAGTTCGACGAGGACGCCGTGTACAACGACGACGCCCACCGCGACGAGGTGGGCGCGTACTACAACCGCTTCAACGGCACCGTCTGACCCCGCGTAACCCGGGTACCCGTCGGGGTGCCCGCCGGGCGCGACGCGCGCCGCAGCAGCTGCCAAGGCCCCACAGCTCTGCGACCGGCGGGCCCCCGAGGGCCGGACGTCTCAGGACGTCCGGCCGGTCTGGTGGGTCAGGATGCGCAGGGCGTCGGCGGAGGACGGGTCGGCCGGAGTGTAGATCTCGACCCGGTGGTCAGGGCTGTCGGGCTGGAGCCAGACCTGATAGTCGACGCTGACCGCGCCGACCGTGGGATGCCGCAGGTGCATCGTGCCCACCGTGCAGTCGGCGACCTCGCCCACCGCCCACAACGCCGCGAACTCCGCGCTGTGCATGGTCAGCTCCCCGATCAGCTCCGCCAGGCGGGCGTCCGAGGGGAACCGGCCCGCGGTGAGCCGGAGGTAGGCGACATGGATACGGGCTAGTTCGTCCCAGTTGCGGTGCAGGTCGCGGAAGAGCGGATCCAGAAAGAACATCCTCGGGACGGACGGGCGGTTCGCCGGATCCCACGGCGCCTCGAACGGCAGATGTTCCCCCATCAGCGCGTGACCCGTACGGTTCCACGCGAGCACGTCCCCACGCCGGCCGAGCACGACCGCCGGCGTCGTGTCCTTCAGCGACTCCAGGAGCGCGAGCACCCGCGGACGAGGCTCCTCCCCGGGCGGCCGGGACAACCGGGAACGGGCCGGTTGCCGGGCGAGGTTGTGCAGGTGGACGGTCTCGATCCGGTCGAGCCGCAGCACCCGCGCCAGAGCGTCGAGCACCTGCTCCGAGGCGGTCTCCGCCTGCCCCTGCTCCAGACGCGTGTAGTACCCGGCGCTCACCCCCGCGAGCTGCGCCAGCTCCTCGCGCCGCAGCCCCGGGACCCGGCGGGCCGTCCCGAACGTACGCAGCCCGATCGCGGCGGGCGTGACCCGATCACGACGGCTCTTCAGAAACGCTCCGAGGCTCTCCACACCACCGAGCCTAGGCCGATCGGGGGGCCGCGTGGGTACACCTGCTGGGTGCACCCACGCCAGGGGGATGGTTGCCCGGCGCGTCCTGCCCGAGTGTCGGCCCCATGTATCGACAGCACACGCCCACTCCCCCGGGCCTGCGGGCCTGGCTCGGTCTCCTGGTGATCCTCGGGCCCGTCCTGCTGGTCTCCATGGACGGCTCGATCCTGTTCCTGGCGATGCCCCGGATCAGCCAGGCCCTCACACCCACCGCAGGCCAGGCCCTGTGGATCCTCGACGTCTACGGCTTCGCCGTCGGCTCCCTGCTGATCGCGTTCGGCAACCTCGGCGACCGGTACGGGCGGCTGCGGCTGCTCATGGTCGGCGCCGCGGTCTTCGGCGCCGGCTCCATGGCGGCGGCGTTCGCGCCCAGCACGGAGCTGCTGATCGCGGCCCGCGCGCTGATGGGGGTGGCGGGCGCGACCCTGCTGCCGTCGGCGCTGGCCGTGTTGAGCGAGCTGTTCACCGACCCGCGGCGCCGGGCGCAGGCCATCGGCGTGTTCGCCGCGGCGTTCGCGGCCGGGTTCGCCGCCGGGCCGATCGTGGGCGGCGTGCTGCTGGAGCGGTTCTGGTGGGGGTCGGTCTTCCTGGTCAACCTGCCCGTCCTCGCCCTGTTCCTGGTCTTCGCGCCGGTCCTGCTCCGCGAGGTGCGGGCGACCCGCGCCGGGCGCGTGGACGTGCCCAGCGTCGTGACGTCCGCGGCAGGGCTGCTGCTCACGATCTACGCGCTCAAGCACGCCGCCGCCGAAGGGTTGTCGGCCGTGCCGGTCGTCGCGGGGGCGGCCGGGCTGGGGCTGCTGGCGTGGTTCGTCCGCAGGCAACGCGGCCTCGCGCAGCCGCTGATCGAGTTCTCGCTGTTCCGCGACCGGGTGTTCACCGTGGCGATCGTCACCGGGCTGCTGCCGCTGGCGGCGTGGTCGGCGACGGCGTACCTGGCGGGCGTCTACCTCCAGTCCGTCCTCGGCCTGCCGGTGCTGCACGCGGCGCTGCACGCGCTGCCCGGCGCGGTGGTGCTCACCGTCACCTGCGTCGTCACGCCGTTCGTGGTCGACCGCGTCGGCAGGCGGGCCGCGCTCGCCGTCTGCCACTTCTCCGTCGCGGCGGGGCTGCTGCTCCTGCTCCCGACGGCCGTCACGGGCGGGGTCGGCTGGTACGTGGCGTCCACGGTCGTCGCGGGCGTCGGGTACGGCATCTCGTTCAGCGTCGTCGCCGACACCGCGGTCGGGGCCGTCCCGCCGGAACGGGCCGGAGCGGCGGGGGCGCTGGCCGAGACCAGCAACGAGATCGGCAACGCCCTCGGGATCGCGCTCCTCGGCTCGCTCGCCGCCCTGGTCTTCCGGCTCCAGGGACCGGACCTGGCCCCCACCCTGGACGAGACCCTCCAGCTGCCCGCCCTCGTGCCGGCGGCGGCCGCGCAGGCCGCGACGGCGTTCGTCGCGGGGCTGCACGTGGCCGCGGCGGTGGCCGGGGCCCTGCACGTGGTGCTCGGCGTCGTCGGCCTGGTGCGAACGCCGGTACGGCACGCCCCGCGGCCGGTCGGCCACTGAGGGGCGCGCCCTCAGCCGTCCGTCAGGAAGGCGAGGGCGTCGGGGGCGAACCGTTCGTCGGTGAAGGTGCCGCTGTGGCTGCGGCCGGGGTAGACGACGAGCTGCGCGTCGGGGATGCCATCGACCGTCTGCCGGGCCAGGTCCAGCGGGTAGACCAGGTCGTCGCCGCCCTGGATCAGCAGGGTGGCCGCCTTGATCTCGTGCAGCCGGCCGCGCAGGTCTAAGCCGTCCTCGGCGTTGAGCACGGTGACCGCGTCGGCGTGGTCGGCGCGCCCGCCGTCCGACAGCCACAGCAGGCCCCTGAGCAGGAAGCGGCCGGGAGCCGACTCGGTGACGATCTCGGCCAGCGCGGGGCTCGGCCGCCTGCCCTGGCGGGCCCGTTCGATGTAGCCGCGCTGGGCCCGCCGGCCGGCCGGGCCGAGGGTGCAGGCCGTGCCCGCGAGGACGAGCCGGTCGACCAGGCCGGGATGGTCGGCGGCCAGTTGCAGGGCGATGGATCCGCCGGTGGACAGGGCCAGCACGTTGACCGGCCCGTCGAACGTCGTCCTGATCGCCTGGGCGAAGATCGCGGCGAGGTCGGCCATCGTCGTGGTGGACGGCAGCCCTGGCGGGCGGTTGACGACGTACACGGTGAAGTCCCGGGTGAACGGTCGCACCATCCGCATCGTGGACCAGCGCGTCATGCCCGTCGGGTTGGCCGCCTGCGGGGTGTAGATCAGGACGATCAGGGGCGGCCCTTCGCCGGCCGACAGGTACGGCAGGTCGTTCAGCATGGGGGATCCCTTCCGTGGCCGCGCCGGCCGACTGTATCCGTATGAACAGTTTGGATTTTTGTTCACAGCATAAACGCGAGAACCGGCGGCCCGTCGTGGGGGACGCGCGGCGGCAACGGCTCGGTGACACCCGGGCCGATGGGCTACAGTCGTCCGCCATGGCCGACTCCTCCCCCTACCTCACGGCGACCGCGCGCGCCTACGACGCCGTCGCCGACCTGTACGCCGACCTCGCCCGGAACTCGCTCGACCGCCTGCCGCTGGACCGCGCGACGGTCGCCGTGTTCGCCGAACTCGTCCGGGCCGCCGGACCCCGGCCCGTGGTCGAGGCCGGGTGCGGCCCCGGGTACATGACGGCCCACCTGCGTGACCTCGGGCTGGACGCGTTCGGCGTCGACCTGTCCCCCGCGCTGCTCGACATCGCCCGCAGGGACTTTCCCGGCCTGCGTTTCGAGCTCGGTTCGATGGACGCCCTCGACGTGGCCGACGGCGAGCTGGGCGGTCTGATCTCCTGGTATTCCATGATCCACGTCCCGCCGGCGGAACTGCCGCCGTACTTCGCCGAGTTCCGCCGGGTGCTGGCCCCCGGCGGTCACCTGCTGGTCGGCTTCTTCGAGTCCGAGGGCGAGCCGGTCACGGAGTTCGACCACAAGGTCACGCCGGCCTACCGCTGGCCGATCGACGAACTGGCCGCCCTGGCCCGCAAGGAGGGGTTCGTCGAGGTGGGCCGGATACTGCGCGAGCCGTTGGAGGACGAACGGTTCCGCCGCGGCCACCTGCTGATGCGCGCCGCGACCCCCGGCGACGCAGACTAGAGGAACGAGCACGCGGGCGTCCCGCCACGAACCGGCACGCCCGCCGCGCTAACACGCCCGGGAGGTGCGGACCTCGGTCACTCCTGTCGGCGACTGCTCGGGCTGACCCCGGCCGGTCATCCGCGGCTGGGCTTTTGGGCGCGTTCGGTCAGTTCGGCGTACTCCTTGCCGGTCGTGGCGAAGCTCAAAGTGCCGCGCTTCGGATCGGTGAGCACGAAATACAGCCAGGAGCCCGCGGCCGGGTCGAGGGCGGCCCTGAGCGCGGCCTCGCCGGGGTTGGCCACGGGCCCCGGAGGCAGGCCCTTGTGACGGTAGGTGTTGTACGGCGAACGCACCTTCACGTCCTCGACCGTGACGGGCCCGCGGCGCCTGCCGAGCGCGTAGCGGACGGAGCTGTCGACCTGCAGCATCATGCCGCGGGCCAGCCGGTTGCGCAGGACGCGGGCCACCTTCGGCATGTCGGCCTCCGTGGGCGACTCGGCCTGGACGAGGCTGGCCACGATGACGACGTCCAGGGCGTCGGGCCGGGGGGCCAGGCCGAGTTCGTCCGCCGTCTCGCGGAAGCGGGCCACCATCCCGCCCAGGATCTCGGCCGGGGCGGCGGAGCCGGCGAACCGGTACGTGCCGGGGAAGGCGAAGCCCTCCAGCCCGCCCTTCGCGTACGGAGGCAGGCGCAGCGTCCGGCCGTCCCCGGCGGCCTTCGCGAACGACTCCGCGGGCCTGCCGGTCACGCGGGCGAGCTCGTCGAACAGGCCGGAGACCCGCTCGCCGTCGTTGACGACCTCCACCTGAGCCCGTCCCGGACCGGGCCGCGCGGCCGCGGACGGTGCCGGGCGGCCCGCCTCGGGCGCGAGCGTCCGGACGGCGACCGTGCCCCCGGCGGCCAGGACGACCACGGCGGCCGCCGCCGCCAGCGCGGCGCCCCTCCGGCGGGCAGGACGTTGCCGGAGGAACCGGGCGGGATGTTGCGGCAGGAACCGGGCGGGAGGCGGTGGCGGCTGCTCGTCCGCCATGTCGGCGAGGGTCTCACGCAGCAGGTTCTCGATGTTCAACGGAACTCCCTCACGGCGCTCAGCTCGGGGGCGGTCTTCTTCAGCCGCTCCAGCGATCGGTAGATCTGGCTGCGGACCGAGCCCACGCGCACGCCCAGCAGGTCCGCGATCTCGGTCTCCGACTTGTCCTCGAAGTAGCGCAGGACGAGCATGGTCCGCTGCCGGGGCGTCAGCCGGGACAGCGCCGCCCGCATAGTCAGGCGCAGGTCGGCCGCGTCGGCGTGCCCGTCGCCGTGCCCTCGCGGTCGGAGACGTGGACGGTTCCCTCCGCCGCCACCGGGCCGGTGCCGAGGCCGCCGGGCAGCGGACGGCGCCAGCGCACCCGTCCCCTGTCGAGCGCGTACAGCGTGCGGTCGCGGCCGGCGGTGTAGACCACGCCGTGCGCGACCGCGGCGCTCCACCGGTACATGGGCTGGTCACCCGCGGCCCGGAAGCTCCACAGGTGCTCGCCGGTGGCGGCGTCCAGGGCGTGCGTGGCGCCCTGGTCGTCGCCCAGGTAGACCGTGCCGCCGGCCACCAGCGGGCGGGCGGCGACCGTCCCGGAGATCCGCGACCTCCATCGGACCTCACCAGAGACGGCGTCCAGGGCGTTCACCCGGCCGCCGTCGCTCGCCGCATAGACGGTCGCGCCGGACCGCCGCACGAAGACGCGGTCGTGCCCGGAGCCGAGCCGCAGGCGGTGCCGCACGGTGCCGGTGGCGGGGTCCAGGGCGTACAGCATGCCGTGGTCGCTGCCGGCGAGGACGACGTCCCCGGCCGCCGTGAACTCGGGGGTCAGCACGTCGCCGGGCGGTTCGAAGGTCCACAGCCGCCTGCCGGAACGGGCGTCGAGCGCCACGAGCCGGGCCTTCGTGGACCAGGCGGGGTGCCTGCTCCACAGGTAGAGGCGGCCCGCGGCGACGGCGATGCTCCCGGACGCGCCGATCCTGCGCGTCCAGGCCGGGTGGCCGGTCGCCGCGTCGAGTGCCACCACCCTGTCGGTGAGGGCCGCGTACACGACGCCGTCCGCCACCACGTGGTCGTCCTCCAGCAGGCCGTCCGTCCGGTGGCGCCAGCGCACCGCGCCGGTGGCGGCGTCCAGCGCGGTCAGCGTGCCGTCGGCGGTGGACGCGTGGACGACGCCGCCGGCGACCACCGGTTCGGTGCGCACCGCCGCGTCGGCCGGGAAGCTCCACCCGCGCTCCCGGGCCGGGACGGGAGCGCGCACGCCCGGCCGGTACCGGGCCGGCAGCCGGTCGCGCAGCAGCGGCGAGAGCAGCCGCACCGCCTGCCGGGACGACGAGGTCAGCCGGACGACGACCGGACCCACGTTGACGAGGGTCGCGCCGTAGAAGCCGTTCGTCGCCTCCACCGTGGAGGTCAGGAAGCCTGGGGCCTCGGTGGTGGGGTCGACGGCCTCGGCCGCCCTGACGGCGGCGGCCTCGGCGGCGTACAGCCTGCGCGCCCCTTCCTCCGACGGCGACACCCATTCCACCGACACCGAGACGACGGCGCCGTCGTCGGCCGGCGGGATCCAGTCGCACCTGGCCGTGCCGTCCGCCGCCGGGGCCGGGGCGTAGCCGTCCGCGAAGGCCGCCAGGTCGCGGGCGGTCAGCAGGCCGCAGGCGTTCGGCCAGGCGGTCTTCGGGCGGGGCGGCCCATGGACCAGCCGGTATGCCGTCAGCCGCCCGCCGCCGGGGACGTCGCCGAGGACGAAGGCCAGGTCCCGGCTCGCCCCCGCGAGGGAGGCCAGGTGGGCGGGCAGGTCGATAGGCAGGCCGCGGAGCCGTCCGGTGCCGGGGTCCACCGCGACCAGGTAGGCGGGCAGCGGCCAGGGGCGCAGGCCCGGCCGGACGGTGGCGGGCCCGGCGTACAGGGGCGGAAGCCATCGGTCCGGATCGGTGACCTCGACGGCCTGCGAGACGGTGGACAGCAGGCGGCCGTCGGGGCCGAGGAAGAAGTCGTCCTTGCCCACCCTGGCCTGCGCGTACCCTTCGGCGTTGGCCGTGAGCCCGATCGGCGGGCCCGCGCCCTCCGTGGCGGACGTCCTCGTCAGTGGGCGCGTCCAGCCCGGCCGCAGGGTGCGCGGATCCGTCGAGGACAGCCGCACCTCGCCCTGGCAGTAGCTGAGCAGCCGCACCGATCCGGCCGTCGCCGCCCCGGTCAGCCGGCAGCGTCCCGGATAGGCCGACCGGGCCGTGGTCGTGCCGGTCCGCGCGTCGAGCGCCAGGATGCGGACGGGTTCGTCGGGTTGCTCGACCACCACGACGCCGCGCCCGGCCGCCATGATCCGCGGGCCGTGGTAGGAGCCGGTGTCGCCCAGCGTGGGCCGGCGCGGGGCGACGGTGACCGGGCGCCGCCACAGCGGCGCGCCCGTGGCCAGGTCGTGGCCGTACAGGGTCTGCCCGGCGTCGTCCGGTCCGCCCCTGGCGACGACGAGCGTGCCGCCCGCGATCCAGACGCCGGTGACGGACGACGACCGGTCCGGCCCGGCGAGGACGGTGTGCCGGAGCCGGCCCGTGCGCGGGTCGAGGATCCGTACGGCGCCCTGCCGGGTCGCCACGGCCACCGCCCGGTCGGACACGGCGTGACTGCGGGCCTCCTCGCCCATGACACCGCTCCCGGCCTCGACGGGCACCGACCACGACGCCCGCCATTCCACGGGCACGCGGGCGAGCCCCCCGACGCCGGCCGCGGCCGAACAGGTGGCCAGGACGACCACCAGCACGACCGCGCCCGACCGGCAGCCGCGCGTGGTCAGCACCTCCCGGCCCTGGCGAGCTTCTGTTCGATCGCGCACGCGTCGCCCCTGGAGATCGGGCGCCAGCCGCCGAGCGGGGAGGGCGTGTAGTAGGCGCGGTAGGTGCCCGAGGCGCCGGTCACCCGGAACGGCGTGCTGTCCGGCCCCTGGATCGTCAGTTGCTCGGTCCGGTCACCCGCGAGCACGGTGACGACGAGCTCGAAGGCGTAGTAGGCGGCCGTGCCCGTGACCGACATGGAGAGCGTGACCCGTTCGTCCTGCTTGAGGTCGATCTGCTTCTTCCTGAAGTACGAGGTGTCCGGGTCGTCGGGCGTGGTGAAGCGCGGCGCGGGCCGGTCGAGGTCGGCGGTCAGCTGGATGGCGGGCGACTCCCCGGCCGGGGTGGACGAACAGCGCGCCGTCGGAGACGGGCCTGCGGTCGAGGACGCGCGGCTGGATGTCCACGATCCGCAGGCTGCTGCGGTTGCCGACGAGCACGACGGTGACGTCGGCGCTCTCCAGCGGGGCCCAGTCGTGCCGCGCCATGACCTCGTCGCGCCGGGTGCCGGACGCGGCGCCCAGCAGGAGCGCCCGCTCCGCGGGGGCGGTCACCGCCTCCCTCAGCGTGGTGTCCTGGGCGGCGTACTCGACGGCCACGTGGCCGACCTTGATCGGGGGCTCGCCGCTGATGCTGCCGACGGTGTCGGAGCCGCGCGCGTTGAACCAGGCGGTGAACACCACCCCGGCGGCCGCGACGATCACCGCGCCGGCGATGCCGGCCAGCCATGTCCGCACGGCCTTCCATCCTCCGGCCTCCGCCGGAGGGACGGGGGCGGCACGCCTTCTCCGGCGCGCTCTGGCCATGCGGATGCCCTTCGTCGGCGGCCTGCGGTAGCTGATGTATAGCTGATGGGACGCTGCGTAACCGCCGTGTTGACGAATTCGGTCCGGGAGGGGGCGCGGCCCTGGATCCGGCGACTTGAGTTCGCCCATAGGCGAACTCCTAGCGTCTCTGCCATGACGGAAGACAACGCCGACAGCCGCCTCCGGATCGCCGTGGTGATCGGAAGTGTGCGCAGGCCCAGAATGGCCGATCCGCTCGCCGCCTGGCTGGAGCGCGAGCTCACCGCGATCGACTGGCTCGACCTCGACATGATCGACCTGGCCGCGGTCTCGCTGCCGATGCACGAGCTGCAGCCCGGCGGAGGAGTCGCGTCCCCGATCGGCGACGCGCTCGCCTCCGCCGACGGGTTCGTGTTCCTCGTCCCGGAGTACAACCACAGTTTTCCCGCCGCGGTGAAGAACGCGATCGACTGGCACTTCACCGAGTGGGCGTACAAGCCGGTCGCGTTCGTCGGGTACGGCGCCTCCGGCGGCATCAGGGCCGTGGCGCAGTTGCGCATGGTCTTCCCCGAACTGCGGGCCGCCACGGTCCGCGAGTCGGTGCTGATCCCGATGGCGTGGGAGCACCTGGACGCCGACGGCCGCTTCGTTCCCCCGCCGGGCACGACGCAGGCGCTGCACACGACGATGGGCGAGCTGCGCACGTGGGCGCGGGCACTGCGTACCGTCCGCGTCACGGACCTGGCCGGTCGACGGTGAGCAGACTGACCGGGCCGGAGCTGCGCGCCGCGGTCGTCCTGATGGCCGGCGGGTTGCTGGCGGTGCTGGACGCCACGATCGTCGTGGTGGCGCTGCCCGCGCTGATGGCGACGTTCGGCGCGTCGCTGAGCTCCGTGCAATGGGTCATCACCGCGTACACGCTCGGGATGGTGGCGACGATGCCGCTCGCCGCCGGGATGGCCGCGCGCTGGGGCGCCCGGCGGGTGTACCTGGCGGCGCTGGTCGGTTTCGCGGTCGCCTCCGCCGCCGCCGGCGCGGCCGGCGGCCTGGACGGGCTGATCGCCGCTCGCGCGGCGCAGGGCCTCAGCGGGGGCCTGATGGCGCCGCTGGGGATGGCGATCGGGTTCGGCGCGGTCGCGCCCGAACGCCGCAGCCGGATGACGGCGGTCGCCGGGCTGCCGATGTTGATCGGGCCGATCCTGGGCCCGCTGCTCGGCGCGGCGCTCCTGGGCGCCGGCTCCTGGCGCGCGCTGTTCTACGTCACCGTGCCGCTGGCGCTGCTGACCGCCGCGGTCGCGCCGGCCTGGTTGCCGGCCGACCCCGCGCGCGGCCGGCGGGTCCGGCTGGACCTGGTGGGGGCGATGTCGCTGGTGCCCGGCATCGTCGCGGTGGCGTACGGCATCAGTGCCCAGGACAGCCCGGTCTGGACGCGGATCGCCGCGGTGGCCACCGGCGCGGTGCTGGTCGTGGCCTTCTGCGCGCGGGCCCTGAGACGTCCGGAACCGCTGCTGCGGATCCGGCTGCTCGGCGATCCGACGTTCGGCCGGGGCGCCGCGGTGCTCGCCCTGTACGCCGCCCCCTACTTCGGCTCGGCTCTGCTGATGCCCACCTACGTTCAGACGTTGCGTCTCGACAGCGCCTCGGTCACGGCCGCGCTGATGATCCCCGGCGCGGTAGGCATGGGCCTCAGCCTGCAGGTCGCCGCCCGGCTGCTGGAACGGCTCGGCCCCCGGCGGGTCGTCGGCACCGGGCTCGGACTCGTGATCGCCTCCGGCGTGGTACAGGTGATCATCCTCGCGCCGGACACCCCCTACCCGGTGCTCGGCCTGTTCGCGTTCCTCCAGGGAGCGGGCACCGGCGCGATCATGATGCCGACGATGTCCGGTTCCAGCCGGAACCTCCACGGCCCCGACCTGGCCTCGGGTTCCGCGCTGTTGTCGCTGGTGAGCACGGTCGCCAACGGCATGGGCACCGTGGCGGTCGGCGCGCTGTTCACGGCGCTGACCGGCGCGCTGACCGGCGGCGCTTCGCTCGCGGCCCTGGCCACGATGGGCGCGGCGGACAGGGCCGCGCAGGCTCTCGTCATCACCGACGCCCTGCGGCTGACCCAGGCGGCGGCCCTTGTCGTGATGTCGCTGGCCCTCGTCGTACGATTGCGCTCTCCGGCCCCGCCTTCGGCGATCGCGGGCCGGCGGGAGTCGGCTGAGAGGACGGTGGGCGCGCCATGACCGTCACCGACCGTCCCGGCTCCGAGGCGATCCAGGCCTCGCTCACGGTCGGGCAGGTGGCCAGGGCCGCCGGGGTGACGCCCAACGCCGTCCGCTTCTACGAGCGCTACGGCGTGATCACCGGCCACCGCAACAGCGGCAACGCCCGCCGCTTCACCGTCGACGCGGTCTGCCGGATCAAGCTCGCCCTCGCCGCGCAGCGGGTCGGCATCACCCTCAAGGAGAGCGCCGACATCCTCTCCGGCATCCCGCCCCTGTCCCCCGACCTCGGCCAGTGGGTCGCCGCGGGCGAGGAGCTCGTCCGGATCGGCCGCGCCCGCATCGACCAGCTGCAGACGACCGTGAACGAGCTGGCCACCCTGGGCTTCCTCCAGACCCCTTGATCGCCCTGCGGGCATCGAGCGGCACGCCTGCCGCCTGCCTGCGGCCTTCGGGTGACTCATCCCGATCGACAGGAACACATCATGAGCAACCTCCATGGCAAGACCGCGCTCGTCACCGGCGCGAGCAGAGGGATCGGCCGGGCCATCGCCCGGCGCCTGGCCGGTGACGGCGCGCGCGTCGCCGTCCACTACGGCGGCAACGACCAGGCCGCCGCGGAGACGGTCGCCGCGGTCGAGGCGGCGGGCGGGCAGGCGTTCGCCCTGCGGGCCGAGCTGGGCACGCCCGGTGACGCCGAACGCCTGTGGGCCGCCTTCGACGCACACGCCGACGGGCTGGACATCCTGGTCAACAACGCCGGCATCCTGAACGACGAGCCCGGCATCGAGCACGTCACCAGGCGGCAGTTCGAACGGCTCTTCGCGGTCAACGCCACCGCCCCGTTCTTCGTCACCCAGCTCGCACTTCCCCGGCTGCGTGACGGCGGCCGGATCGTCAACGTCTCCACGATGCTGACCCGCGGCTCGGCGATGCCGACGGCGATCAGCTACGCCATGTCCAAGGGCGCGCTCGACGTGCTCACCTCGACGCTGGCCAAGCAGCTCGGGCCGCGCGGGATCACCGTCAACACTGTGGCGCCCGGCGTCATCGACACCGACATGCACCAGGGCAGACTCGTCGGGGAGGCGCTGACCTGGTTGTCGTCGCTGTCCCCCATGGGCCGCGTGGGCACCCCCGCGGACGTGGCCGACGCGGTGGCCTTCCTGGCCGGCGACGACAGCCGCTGGGTCACCGGCCACTGGCTGGACGCCTCGGGCGGCACCCTGCTCTGACGGCCTGACGGAGCAACCACAGGACCCGCGCGGCCTGGACCGCCAGGGCACCCGGCGGGTTGTGCGGCGTCGCCGGGCCACCGGGACCGAGCTGAAGGAACCAGCCCAGTGCGATCAGACGACGGAAGTCCCGCACCCGCCGGGCCTCGGGGCACGCGTCGGTGGAGTGGAGCCCCGACAATGGGAACATTATGGACAATCACCTCACCGCAGCCACGAGGGGACGCGCGCGGGCGCGCGAACTGGGCGTCGTCGTCGGCGCCCTGCCGACCGGGCCGTTGAACGCGATCACCGACGTCGAAGGCGTCCTGGTCGGCCACACCACCCTCGACGACGGCGCCGACCTGCACACCGGGGTCACCGCCATCGTGCCCCGCCAGCTCATCGCCGGGCGGCGGGCGCTGCCCGCGGCCGTGTACGCCGGCAACGGATACGGCAAACTGGTCGGCTCCACCCAGATCGACGAACTCGGCGTGCTGGAGTCGCCCGTCGTCCTGACCGCCACGCTGTCAGCGTTCCGGGCGGCGGACGCGCTGCTCACGTACCTGATGGAGCGCAGCCCGGAGGGGATCTCCTTCAACCCGGTCGTGGGCGAGACCAACGACGGCTTCCTGTCCGACATCCGGCGCCGCCCGATCACCGAACGGCACGTGCTCGACGCGCTGGAGGGTGCGTCCGGCGGGCTGCCCGCCGAAGGATGCGTGGGAGCGGGCACCGGGACGACGGCGCTGGGCTTCAAGGCGGGCATCGGCACCTCGTCCCGGCAGCCGGTGGCCGAGGGGGCCGCGGTGACGGTCGGGGCGCTCGTCCAGGCGAACTTCGGCGGCGTGCTGACCGTGGGGGGCGTCCCGATGCCGGTCGAAGAGCTCGTCCCGGGGGCGGCGAACGAGGAGCCGATCGGCAACTCCTGCATGATCGTGGTGGCCACCGACGCGCCGCTCGACGCGCGTCAGCTCGCCCGGCTGGCCCGCCGGGCGATCTTCGCGATGGGCCGCGTCGGGGCGTCGTACTCCAACGGGAGCGGCGACTACGCCATCGCCTTCACCACCGCGCCGCCGGAGCTCCCGCGCCTGCCCGACGCCGGCCTGAACCCGCTGTTCGCCGGGGTCATGGACGCGGTGGAGGAGGCGCTGCTCAACTCCCTGTTCACCGCGACGACCACCACCGGCGTCCGCGGCCGGACCCGGCACGCCGTTCCGTACGACCGGCTTCCGCGGACCGGCTTGGGAGAGCCGGTCGGCTAGTCACCGGTCAGGACGGCTGGACCTCGTCGAAGACGGCGAGGGCCGTGGCGGGATCCGGGCCGACGAGACGTTCCAGGCCGTCCGCCGTCATCTTCGCCCACTTCCCGGCCCGTTCCCACATCCGCTCCTCGAAGGCGCGGACGGCCTCGTCCGGATCGCCGGGGGCGGCGGCGAGGGCCTCGGCGAGTTCGGCGCCCTCCAGCATCGCCAGGTTCGCGCCCACTCCCAGGGGCGGCATGAGGTGGGCGGCATCCCCCAGGAGCGTCACTCCGGGGACGTGGGCCCAGGTGTGGGAGACGGGCAGGACGTAGAGGGGGCGGTCGGCGAACGCGGTGCCGTGGCGCAGGAGGTCGAGCACGGGGTCGGCCCAGCCCTCGAACAGCGCAAGCAGGCGGGACCGCACGGCCTCGACGCCGTCCGTGCCCGCGTCCGGGCCCACGCGCCGGTCCAGCGGCGCGCGGAACTGGGCGTACACCTTGACGTGGCCGCCGCTGTTGCGCTGGGCGACGATGGCGCGGTTCACGCCGTAGACGGCCATGGAACCGTCGCCGATCAGCCGGGCGAGGTCCGGGTGGCGGGTGTCGACGTCGTCGAGCGAGGTCTCGACCGCGGTGACGCCGGTGTAGTGCGGCGTCGCGGCGGAGACCGCCGGGCGGACCCGGGACCAGGCCCCGTCCGCGCCGACCACGAGGTCGAACGTCTCCTGCCGTCCGTCGGCGAAACGGACCGCCACGCCGTCCCGGGTGCGGGGCGCCACCTCCGTCACGCCGTGCCCCCAACGGACGTCCAAGGGGCCGAGCAGCAGGTCACGCAGCTGCCCGCGGTCGATCTCCGGATTGGCCTGGTCGTCCGGACCGGGCCGCCAGTCGCGGAGCACGGTCCCGTCCGGGGCCAGGATGCGCATGGCCTGCCCCTCGGGACGGGACAGCGCCCGGAACTCCGCCAGCAGCCCCGCCTTGTCCAGCGCGCGCTGGCCCATCCCTTCGTGCAGGTCGATCGTGCCTCCCGGCGGACGGGCGTCGGGCGCGGCATCGCGTTCGAAGACGGTTACGGGGTGGCCGTGGCGGTGCAGGACGCGGGCGAAGGTGAGGCCCGCGGGGCCGCCTCCCACTACGGCGATACGATGTCTCATGTCGATACACTGTATTTTGCCGAGACGCTGTATCGCAACAGTACGATGTATCCATGACTGTGTGGGACCGTCCGGAGCCGCCGACCCGCCCGGCGCCGCTCGACCGGCAGCGGATCGTCGACGCGGCCGTCGCGCTGGCCGACGAGGGCGGGCTGGAGGCGGTGTCGTTGCGCAAGGTCGCCGCCCGGCTCGACGTCGGCCCGATGCGGCTGTACGGATTCATCTCCACCAAGGAGGAGCTGTTCGACCTCATGATGGACGAGGTCCACGCCGAGATCCTCCCCGACGGGCAGCCCGGCGACTGGCGGGAGGCGCTGCGCGGCCACGCGGTCCGCACCAGGCAGGCCGCCCTCCGCCACGAATGGCTGGCCGACCTGCTCGGCGGCCGTCCGAGCCTGGGCCCGAACGCCCTCGCCGTGACCGAACGCACGCTGGCCGCCCTCGACGGCCACGCCGACCTCGACACCGTCATGCACGCCGTGCGGACCGTCGGCGCGTACATGACCGGCGCGATCAGGCGCGAGGTCGCCCACCTGCGGGCCGAGCGCGCCACGGGCCTGTCCGAGCTCGACTGGCAGCGTGCCTACGGCCCGCACGTGAGCAGGATGCTGGCCACGGGCCGCTACCCCACGCTGGCCAAGTTCGTGCACGACGGCACGGAGGTGGACGCCGAGGAGTCCTTCACGACCGGCCTGGAGTGGGTCCTCGACGCCGTGGCCGCCAGACTCGACCGGCCACCGGCGTGACGCCCCCCGTGCCTCCTACCGTGCCTCCTTCAGGGCCTCCTTCAATGCCGCCTGCCACGCCGCCCCCTGTGCCGCCTTCCGTGCCCGCCGCGGCGTCGCCCGCGGCGGCGCGCCGGCGGATGTGGCCGCTGTACGCGGCCGGGTTCACCACCGCGTTCGGCGCGCACGGCATCGCCGCCAACCTCGGCGGGTTCTCCGCGGACGCGGTCACCTCGCTGCTCGTCCTGGGCGCGCTGCTGGCCCTGTACGACGGCGCCGAGGTGCTGCTCAAGCCGCTCTTCGGCAGCCTCGCCGACCGCGTCGGCGCCCGTCCGGTGCTGGTGGGCGGGCTGGTGGGGTTCGCGGTCGCCTCCGGCCTGTACGTCGTCGCCGACAGCCCCGGCTGGTTGTGGGCCGCCCGCCTGGGCCAGGGAGCGGCGGCCTCGGCGTTCTCTCCGTCGGCCTCGGCGCTGGTGGCCAGGCTCAATCCGGCCGCCAAGCTCGGCCGGGCCTTCGGCGGCTACGGCTTCTGGAAGTCGATCGGCTACACCCTGGGCCCGCTGCTGGGCGGCGTGCTGGTGTGGGCCGGCGGCCTGCGGCTGCTGTTCGCGGTCCTGACCGTGCTGGGCGCGGGGGTCGCCGTATGGGCCGCGCTGTCCGTGCCCGCGGTGCCGCCGCTGCCCAAGGTCCGCCAGACGGTGCTGGACCTGGCACGGCGCCTGGCCGATCCGGCCTTCCTCGCGCCGACCGCCGCCCTGGCCGGAGCCACCGCCGCGCTGTCGGTCGGCGTGGGCTTCCTGCCCGTGTCCGGCCGGGCCGCCGAGCTCGGCACGGTCGCGACCGGCGCGGCGGTGTCCGTCCTGGCGGCGTGCGCGGCGGTGGTCCAGCCCAGGGCCGGGCGGGCACTCGACGAAGAGCGTCTGTCGGCCCGTACCGGCCTGCTGGGCGGGCTGCTGGTCACCGCGGCGGGGCTGGCCTGCGCCATGCTGCCCGGCCCGGCCGGCATCCTGTCGGCCGCCGTGCTGATCGGGGCCGGGACGGGGCTCATCACCCCGCTCGGGTTCGCCGCCCTCGCCGCCCGCACCCCGGCCGAACGTATGGGCCAGACCATGGGCGCCGCCGAACTCGGCCGGGAGCTGGGCGACGCCGGCGGCCCGCTGCTCGTGGCGGGTGTCGCCACCTTGGCCTCGCTCACCTACGGTTACGCGGCCCTAGCGCTCCTGCTCGCCGCCGGCCCGCTCGTCGCCCTCGCCCTTCACCGCTCCCGCACACCCTGAAGCCTTCGCCGTCCTCCCGAAAGACCGCCGCCCCGGCCGCCCCGGCCGCCCCGGCCGTCGCGGTCCTCGCCGTCATCGGGCTGGGCGTGTGGTTGCGCCGGGTGGCGATCCTCGTCGCGCTGCCGTACGGCCTGACGGTGTTCCCGTTGCTGCCCGACGCCGTAGACGCGGGTGGAGTATCCGCAGGTGGCCGCCCATTACGCGCCCTCGGCGGGGTACTTCCCGCTGCCCGGGCGGGTCGGGCTCGCAGTCCTGGGCGCGTACGGCGGCGTTCGCGACGTGGCGGGCCCTGCGTCGCCGGGCCGCGCCGGGACCGTTCGCGCCGCCCGGCTCTGGCATCATCGCCGGATGATCCCCATGACGACCGACCGGCTGCTCCTGCGTCTACCGGACGACGACGACCTCGCTTCCTACACCGCCATGAACGCCGATCCCGAGGTCATGCGGTACATCGGCGACGGTTCCGTCCTGCCGCAGGACCAGGACCGCACGGCGGCGTGGATCGCGCGCGCCCGCCGGGAATGGCGGGAACGCGGCCACGGCCCGCTCTCCGTCGTCGTGCGCGAGACCGGGCTGACGGCCGGCTGGGTCGCCCTGGCGGTGCCCGCGTTCCTCCCCGAGATCCTGCCCGCCGTGGAGATCGGCTGGCGGCTCGGACGAGCGCACTGGGGCAACGGCTACGCCACCGAGGCGGCCGGAAGCTTGCTGCGGTTCGGGTTCGCCGAGTGCGGTCTCGACCGGATCGTCAGCATCCGTCACGTGGACAACCAGCGGTCCCGCCGGGTGATGGACAAGCTCGGCCTGCGATTCGCGTTCGAGACGGTGGTGCCCGGCCACGGGCGGCCGGTCGCCGTGCACGAGATCACCAGAGCCGCCCACGAGGAGCCGCCACCTCACCCGCGCCTGCCGTAGGGGAAGATCACGAGCGGCCCGCACCGCGATGACGGCGGCCCTGTGCCTGTGCCTGGGCAGGGCGCTGCGCCTGGTCGGCGGCGGCCGGGCGTGAGCCGCTAGGCGAGGTCGCGAGGAGGCCCGGACGGCCAGGCGACGTCGTCCACCGCGAGGAACGGCGAGAGCGCGACCGCGGCCGGCGTCACCCCCGCGAAGGTCATGACGTCCCTGTGCAGGTGCGACTGGTCGGTGTAACCGCTCTCGGCCGCCACCAGGGCGGCCCGCTCACCGGCGGCGAGACGGTGGGCCGCGTGGTCGAAGCGGATGAGCCGGGCGACCCGCTTGGGCGTGAGGCCGACCTGGGCACGGAACCGGGCCCACAGGCGCTTGCGGCTCCAGCCGGCCTCGGCGGCGAGCCGCTCGACGGGCACCCGCCCGCCGCTGGCCGCCATCCGCCGCCACGAGAAGGCGACCTCCGGATCGGGGGCTCTGCCCTCGTCGGCCCGCCTGGCCAGCGCGTCCCGCGCGATCGCGAACCGGTCCTCCCACGACCCGGCGGCCCGCAGCCGCTCCTGGACGCGTTCGGCCTCGCGCCCCCAGAGGTCGTCGAGCGTGACCACCGTGCCGCTCAGCTCCGCGGACGCGCCCAGAACGGCGTGCGCCGCCATCGGCGACAACCGGATCTGCAGGCACTCCATCCGGCGGGTCAGCCCGCTCCCCCGCACCTGCCGGGGCGCGAGGCCGGCGACGACACGTCCGAGCCGGCGCGAGCCGCGGTCGTCCTCGATGACGAACGGCTCGTCGCCGAGGTCGAAGAGCAGGGTGACCGAGGGGTGCGGGACCAGGGCGAGGTCGCGGAACTCGTTGGCCCGGTCGCTGAACCCCGCCATGACGACCCCGGGCAGGCCGCCGGGCCGCGACGGGACGGTGATCTCCCATCCGGGCATATGACCGCGAACCAGCGCAACTGACCGCACCCCGACATCGTACGAGCCCCGCGCGCGAGGCGGTGGACGGTCACCGGAAGGCCCGGCGCAGTGCCGAGACGCGGTTCGCGACGGCCCGCCGGGTGATCTCGGCGTCCGGGACCAGCTTCTCCGAGCCGTGGAAGACGCCGGGGTAGACCTGGAGCTCGGTGGGCACGCCGGCCTGGGCCAGGCGCATGGCGTACAGGATGGCCTCGTCGCGGAAGACCTCCAGCTCGCCGACGTCCACCAGGGCCGGTGGCAGGCCGGACAGGTCCCGCGCGCGGGCGGGGGCGGCGTGGCCGCCGACGGAGCCGGTGGCACGGCGGTCGCCGAGCAGGGCCGTCCACGACTCGACGATGTAGGCCCGGTCGATCACGAGGACGTCCTCGTACTGGGTCATGGACGGGGTGCCGGCCCGGTCGTCCAGCATGGGCGAGCTCAGCGCCTGGAACACCGGGGAGGGGCCGCGCCTGTCCCTGGACAGCAGGGTCACCCCGGCCGCCAGGCACGCGCCCGCGCTCGCGCCGCCGACCGCGATCCTGGCGGGATCGACGCCGGGCCCGGCGGCGGCGACCCACGTCAGCCCGGCGTAGCAGTCCTCGACGGGGGCGGGGTCGGGGTGTTCCGGGGCGAGGCGGTAGTCCGGCGAGACGACCACGCACCGCAGCTCCCGGACGAACCGGGCGGCCACGCGGTCGTCCTGCTCCGGCTGGCCCAACGTCATGCCGCCGCCGTGGATCCAGTAGACGCAGGGCAGCGGCCCGTCCGGCTCCCCGGCCGGGCGGTGCACCCGTAACCGCAGCTCAGGTTCGCCCGGCGGGCCCGGCACCCACACGTCCTCGATCGTGACCGCCGGGTCGGGCACGAGGGCGGCCCGCCGCGCCGCGGCCATGCGCGCCCGCACCCGCGCCAGCTCGTCGAGGCTGTAACCGCGGGCGCCGGTCTCGGGCAGGTCGAGGTGGGCGAGCGCGGCGGCGAGCTCGGGGTCGAGGTTCTGGAACATCTTCATGGACGGTCTCCTCTCCCCTGCTCCGAGCCGGGACCGCGCCCGGCGGATACCATCCGGCTTCGTTGCTAGGGTCGCGCGCATGAGATCGACTTATCTCGCCTGGGACGACGCGGTTGACCTGTTCGAGCGGCGCGGCCTGCCGAAGGAGACGTACGGGAACCTGTACCAGGAGGAGTACATCCTCGTGCCCGGTCCCGCCACGGTGACCGGCGAACTCCCCCTCGACGAGCACGAGCGCACGCCGTGGCGGGAGGGTGCCCCCGACGCCGCGACCGGCTACATCGTGGACGGCGACCTGGTCGTCGACGGCAACGTCACCGACGTGGACGACGGCTCCGCCGCGCTGATCGTCCTGGGCGACCTGCGGGCGCGGAACGTCTACCTGGCCGGTGACGCCAAGCTGGTCGTACGCGGCCACGTGACGGCCGAGACGTTCGTCGGCGACATGACCGACAAGCTGGTGATGATCCATGGCGACCTGCGCACCACCGTCTCGATCTTCTGGAACGAGTTCTGCCCCGACCTGGTCGCGGGCACCCTGCACGGCAGGGCCCTCGCGCCGGCCTACCTCGACCTGTCCGGCGCCGCCGTCGGCGCCCTGGCCGACCCGTCGCCCGAGGTCCCGCTCAGTCACCTCCTCGTGCCCGAACTGCTGGTCAGCGGCGCCCCCGGCCCCGACGACCTGCCCGAGATCGGCGTCCGCGGCGACGTCCTGCGCGACCGCCTGCTGTCCGGCCTGCCCCTCACGATCGCAGGATGGGCCCCGGACGCCGATCGCGCATGACAGGTGTTTCCGCCACACCGGCCATGTCCCCCAAACCACCCACGACCACTGATCACAGTCAGACATTTTGACGACGTGCCTTCGACGGGGGCCGCGGTTCACGCTTTGGGAGCGAATCCGCGATCTACCGAAGGACGGTCATGTCACTCCAGCTCAGGAAATGCCGGAAATCACTCCTGGCGGCGGCCGCCGTCACCGCGCTGACCGCGGTGACGGCGCTGACCGGCGCGGCCACCGCGCACGCCGCCGCCACCGACCAGAACGTCAGCACCTTACGGACCGGTGACGGGTTCGACGTGCTGATCGGCGGCCAGGCCCGCGTCCACCTCGCGCAACCGGAGAAGTCGGACGGCGTCGTGACCGCCGCCGGCCCCGGCCACGTCGCCGTCATCCCCGACCACGACGGCTCCCGCGGCAGCCGCCTGATGACCTACGACACCCGTACCGGGCGCACCCGCACCCTCGTCCGGGGCAAGGTCTTCTCCGCCGCCTTCTCCCCGGACGGCACCCGGCTCGCCTACACGGTCGCCGGGCGGGCCGGCGCCGACCTGTACGCGGGCTCCGCCGAGGCGCCCGGACGCCGGATCGCCGCGATCCCGGGCGCCCGCGTCGAGGTGGTGGGCCTGTCGGGTGACGCGAGCGCGGCGTTCGTGGCCGCCTACCCCGACGCCCGCGGCGACCGGCGGTACGCGGCGAGCCTGCTGCGCGTCGCGCTCGCCGACGGCTCGGTGACTCCGCTCATCGCGAGCGACCCCGCCCACGGCCAGGTCTACGCCGACTTCCGCCTGGTGAACGGCGATCGTCAGCTCGTCAGCTTCATCCGGCGGTCCGGGCCGTACCTGTGCTCGGGACGCTCCGAACTCGGGCTCGCCGACCTCGACGGCCGGACCGTGGCCACGTACGGCGCGAGCTCCGGTACGGCCTACCGCGAGGCGGTGTGGAGCGGGGACGGCGACCGCCTCGCCTACGCCGCCCAGCCGTGCGCGTCCCAGTCGAAGGCCGCGGCCGACCCGGCGGCGACGGCCGCCCGTACGCGCGAGGAGTCGGGCACCTTCGTGGCCCGGGTGTCGGGCGGCGCGCCCGTACGCGTGGTCAGCGGGGTGACGTCGGAGTTCGGGATCGACGGGTTCGACGGCGACCAGGTGCGGCTGGCCTCGGCCCGGCTCGGGGAGCGCACCGTCGGGGCGGACGCGGTGGCCCGCGGCGTGGCGCAGCCCCTCGCGGCGGCGAGCCTGGACGGCGTGTCCCGCTCGCTGGCCGGCGGCCGGACGAACCGCGCCGTGCACATCAACCAGATCTACGACACACGGGACGAGTTCGACGGGCGCGGCTCGTGCGGCCCGACCACCGCCGTCATGACGTTGGCCGGCTACCAGCTCGGCGAACGGGGCCTGTGGGTGAACTACGGCGGACGCCACTACTCGCCCTACGGCCTCTACATAACCGACCAGTACGACTACAACGGCTCGACGTTCTCCTGGACCGCGCCCGACTACTCCGGCAACGGCTCGTGGAAGGGGGCGCACGGCGCGATCTACGACCCGCAGTACGGCGCGGTCTGGGCGGACATGTTCGGATACATGAACCGGCACACCGGCTGGACCAAGCAGAGCGGCTGGAACCCGGACTTCGTCCGGAACCAGATCGACATCGGCAACCTCGTCGCCGTGTCCGGCCAGATGACCTCCGCCGGGCACATCGTCCTGATCAAGGGTTACACCGATGACGGCAGGTGGGTCGTCAACGACCCGTACGGGCCGCACACCAACGGCGGGCCCGGCGGCGCCGACCAGGTGTACGACACCGCCTACCTGCGCCCCGTCCAGGTCTGGGGCAACTGACCCGGGCGCCCCGCGCGCCGGGGCCGAGGACGCCGCCCCGGCCCCGGCGCGCTCACAGCCGCCCGCGCAGCAGGCACATCCCACCCGCCAGGACGACGAGGAACACGCCGATGACGCCGACGCCGAACACCCCGACCAGCGCGCCCGCGCCCGCGCCGGGCAGCACCGCCCCCGCCGCCGCGGACGTCGCCATCTGCAGCCCGATCACGCGCTCGGTCGCCGCCTCGCCCACGCGTTCGGACGTCGTCAGCGTGAGCAGCGGGAACATCGGCGCCGCCGCGAGGCCGATCAGGACCACGCCCGCCGAAGCCAGCCAGCCGGGCCCGGGAACGGCGAGGAGCAGCGCGCCGACGAACATCCCCCACGCGCCGAGCGAGAGGAAGCGCCGCGTGCCACCCCGTCGCGTGCCATGCCCGACGACGATCCGCCCGGCGAACATCGCTCCCCAGAACGCCGAGACGGTCAGCCCGGCCGGCCCGTCCGGCATGCCGCGCCCGGCCGTGAGGTGGACGTAGGCCCAGATCGCCGTCCCGGCCTCGACGCCGGACTGCAGCGTGAACGCCGCCAGGCTCGGCCACAACGCCCGTGCGCCGGGCCTCGGCCGTGTCCGGTGGGTCCGGGCGGGCGTCGCGGGCGGGATCCACCGTTTCGCGCTCACCGCGAACGTGACCGCGAGCGCCACCTGCAAGGCCGCGAGCCCGGCATAGACCCACCGCCACGACCGGCCGTCGGCCAGCAGCCAGGTGGCCGCGCCGGGCCCGGCGGCGGCGCCGAGGCAGAAGCCGGCGTGCATCCAGCTGATCCGGCGGGCGCCGAAATGCCGTACGGCGTAGGCGTTGAGCGCGGTGTCGATCGCGCCGGAGGCCAGGCCGCCGAGGAACACCGCGAGCAGCACGACCCAGAACGCCCGCGCGGCCCCGTACGCGGCCAGCGCCGCCCCCGACAGCGCGGCGCTCAGGGCCAGCAGCCCCCCGACCCCCGTCCGGGCCAGCAGGAACGCGGTGGCGGAACTGGACGCGACGTACCCCGCGACGCCGAACGGCACGACGAGGCCCAGCGCCTCGACCGGCTGTCCGAGGTCGAGCCGTACCGACGGCCAGGTGATGCCGCCCACGTTGTCGGGCAGGGCGATGGAGACATAGGCCACGTAGGCCAGGAAGAACAACGGCACGCGAAGGCCACCCTTCCGGGCTGCGCATCACGCGCGGAGCGGGCGCAGCACGCGTCAGACGAGATCAGGGATCCGAGTCAGCGCGTGCCGGGACGACCGGGTGGGGCCGCACCGGCCGTCCCGGTGCCGGACAGTTCCTCCATGGCAGGTGACGTTAGCACCTCGATCCGCACAATTCCGGCGCGCCGGCCGACGGCCGGTCCCGCGTCCCGGTTGCTGATATCTCAACTCTTGCCTACTGTGATCCCAGTTTGGCCGGAGGAGGCGCGGGCCCTCGCGCTCGCCGGAGACACTGGACGGAGCATGTCGTGACCACTGCACTCATCATCGGCGACCTCCAGCGGGGCATCACGGGCGGTTACCCGTTCGCCCGGCAGGTCGTGCCGCCGCTCACCGAACTGCTGCCCCGTGCCCGGGCGGCCGGCGTCCTGGTGGTGTTCGTGCACTTCGCCTTCCGGGCCAACGGGGCCGACGTGCCGCCCGGCAGCGCGCTGATGAAGTCGTTCTTCGAGGCCGGAGACGCCTTCCACGAAGGGTCGGCCGGCACCGAGCTCGCCCTGCCGGTCGCCGATGAGGACGTCGTCGTGCTGAAGCGCCGCGCCAGCGCGTTCGCCGGCACCGACCTCGACCTGGTGCTCCGCGCGCGAGGTGTCACCACTGTGGCGGTCGCCGGGGTCGCCACCAGCGCGATGGTGGCCGCGACCTGCTACGACGCGGCCGACCGCGGCTACCGGGTGACGGTGCTGAGCGACGGCTGCGGCGACGGCGATCCGGCACTGCACGACTTCTTCGTCGACGCCGTCTTCCCCAGCCGGGGGTTCGAAGTGGTGTCGTGCGAGGAGTGGCAGGTTTGATCGCGGACGGGCGGGAGGCGTCCCGGCCGCTCCACCCCGTGACCGGCGCGATGGCGCACCTTCCCGCGTTGCTGCTGGTCGGCCAGGAGGACACCGGTCTCGACCGCACCGGTCAGGCGTACCGGGCGATCAGGCGTCAGATCATCGACCTGACGCTGCCGCCGGGCAGCAGCTTCAGCGAGGCTTCGCTCGCGCGGCAGTGGCAGATGAGCAAGACGCCGGTGCGCGAGGCCCTGGCCCGCCTGCGGCGCGACGGGCTCGTGGACGCGCTGCCGCGCGCGGGCTACGTCGTCAGCCCGATCACGCTCCAGGACACCGACGACCTGTGCGCGCTGCGTACGCTGCTGGCCGGCGAGAGCGCCGCCGCCGCCGCGCGCCGCGGCGTCGCGGGCCCGGCGCTGGAGCGGCTCGAAGAGCTGGCCGAGGTGCCCCGCGCGCTCGCGGCGGGCGAGGCCGACCTGGAGCAGTCGCTGCGTGCCGGGATCGAGTTCGAGGCCGTCATCGCCGACGCCAGCGGCAACAACCGCTACGCCAAGGCGATCGTCGGCGTGCTCGACGAGCTGGAGCGGGTGCTGCGGATGGCCGCGTTGATCGCTCCGGAGGTGGCGAGCCCGCCCGGGGAGCTGGCGGGCGTCCACGAGCGCCTGCGCGCCGGGGACGCGGTCGGCGCTCGCGAGGCCATGCGCGGCCGGTGCGAACGCGTGCGCCGCGACGTGCTCCGGGTCCTGACGAAGAGCGCCTCCGTCAGCCGGGCCGGCATCGAGCTGCCACCACCGGCGTAGGCCCGCACGATTTCCGCGGCTTGATTGCAAACAGTTCTTCGCGAACAAGTCTTTGCGAAGAACTGTTTGCGGTCTAGGCTGCGAGGCATGACCGAACC
This sequence comes from Nonomuraea sp. NPDC005692, assembly GCF_040631115.1. Classification (NCBI taxonomy): domain Bacteria; kingdom Bacillati; phylum Actinomycetota; class Actinomycetes; order Streptosporangiales; family Streptosporangiaceae; genus Nonomuraea; species Nonomuraea sp. NPDC005692. Next base: position 166,811 of record NZ_JBEXYU010000021.1, read on the forward strand.
CTCCGAGAGCGTGGTCGTCCTCGACGCCAAGGGCCTGCGAGCACTGGCCCACCCGGTCCGGGTACAACTCGTGGACCTGCTGCGCAAACACGGCCCGTCCACCGCCACCCGCCTGGCCGAACGCCTGGGGGTGAACTCGGGCACCGCCAGCTACCACCTGCGCAGGCTCGGCGCCGCCGGATTCGTGGCGGAGGACACCGAACGCGGCAACGCCCGCGAGCGCTGGTGGCGCTCGGTCCACCACGTCACCCGGCTCAGCGACGAGGAGCTGTCGGAGCGGGAGCCCGAGGCGGTGCTGGCCTACATGCAGTCCATCGCCGCCCTGTACAGCCTGCGCACCCAGCGGACGCTGAACGAGCTGTCGACCATGCCTGCGGAGTGGCGGCGGGTGCTCGACCTCAGCTCCGTCGCGCTGCGGATCACCCCGGAGGAGGGGCGGCGGCTGAGCGAGGAGCTGGCGGAGGTCATCGACCGCTACCGCCGCGACACGCCCGGCCAGCCGGCGCCCGAAGGCGCCGCGCGGGTCTCGCTCATCACCCAGCTCCTGCCCGAGCTGCCCGAGCTGCCCGAGGACGCGTGATGGCGTCGCGCGAGTCGTTACGCCCGATGGCCGGCCTGCTCGCGGCCATGACGGTGTCGCTGACCGCGACGCGGGTGTCGGCCATCGCGTTGCCCTGGTTCGTCCTGACGACGACCGGGAGCCCGGCGCGGACCGGGATGGTGGCGTTCGCCGAGATGGCTCCGTACGTGCTGGTCAAGGCGCTGGCCGGGCCGCTGGCCGACCGGGCCGGGCCGCGCCGGATCTCCTGGATCGGGGACGTGGTGAGCGCCGCGGCGGCCGGGGCGGTCGTCCTCCTGCACGCCCTGGACCTGCTGCCGCTGGGAGCGCTGATCGCCCTCGTCGCGGTGGTCGGCGCGGCCCGCGGTCCGGGCGACCTGGCCAAGGAGATCATGATTCCCGAGGCGGCCGAGCGCGGGCGGGTGCCGCTGGAGCGCGCCACCGGGCTGATGGGCGTGACCGAGCGGCTGGCCCAGACGGTGGGGCCCGCGGCGGGCGGCGCGGTGGTGGCGCTGCTCGGACCGCTGGCCAGCCTCGGCATCAGCGTCACCTGTTTCGCGCTCGGCTCGGTGATCGTGGCGTGGGCGCTGCCGCGCGGCATGGGGCGCCGCGCGCCGGCGCAGGAGGCGGAGGAGGGCTACTGGCGGCGGTTCGGTCAGGGCTTCACGTTCCTGCGCGGCGAACCGCTGCTGCTGTCCGTGGTCGTCATGGTCGGCATCACGAACCTGCTCGACGCGGCCTTCGGCCAGGTGCTGGTGTTCGTGTGGGCCAGGGAGTCCGGTCACGGCGCCGCCGTGGTCGGCCTGAACAGCAGCGTGATGGGGCTGACGGCGGTCGGCGGCAGCCTGGTCGCGGCCGCCGTGGCGCACCGGATGCGGCGCAGGCCCGTCTTCTTCGTGGCGTTCCTGCTCGCCGGGCCGACCCGGTTCCTCGTCCTGGCGGTGGACGCGCCGGTGTGGGCCATGGTGGCGGTGTTCGCGGTGGGCGGGTTCGCCGGCGGGTTCCTCAACCCGATCCTGGGGGCGATCTCCTACGAGCGGGTGCCCCGGAGCCTGCTGGGCCGGGTGAACGCGCTAAAGGACTCGCTCGCCTGGGCCGGCATCCCGCTCGGCGGGCTGGTGGGCGGGGCGCTGGTGGCGGCGGTGGGGCTGACGCCGGTGCTGCTCGCCGGTGGGGCGGTCTACGCCCTCACCACGAGCCTGACGGGACTGCGGCCCGAGTGGCGGCAGATGGACCGGCTCCGCGGCCAGGGCCCGCCCGTCCCGCCGGCGCCACCCGCGCCGCCCGCGCCGCCGGTCAGACGCCTGCGGCGATCTTGAGGAGCACCACGCCGCCGATGATCGCGGCGAACGAGGCGAGCTTGGCCGGCGTGATCTTCTCCTTGTAGATCAGCGCGCCGAGGACGACCGTGCCGATCGAGCCGATGCCGGTCCAGATGGTGTAGCCGACGCCGACGTCCAGGGTCTTCAGCGCCAGGCTCAGGGTGAAGATGCCGCCGGCGGCCGACAGCAGGGTGAAGACGGAGGGCCACAGCCGGGTGAAGCCCTGGGTGGCGTTGGTGCCGAGCGCGAAGCCGATCTCGAAGACGATCGCGATGGAGAGGTAGATCCAGGCCATGATGACGTTCCTTGTGCAGTGGTGGGCGGAGGGTCAGACTGCGGCGGGCTTGGCGGTGGCGGGCTCGGTGGTGGCGGGCTTGGCGGCGGACAGGCGGTCGGCGAGCTTGAGCCCCAGCACACCGCCGATGATCAGGACGAACGCCAGCCCCTTCCAGATGGTCAGCTCCTCCCCGAAGATCACCGAACCGAGCAGCACGGTGCCGACCGAGCCGATGCCCGTCCAGACGGTGTAGCCGACGCCGACGTCCAGGGTCTTCAGCGCCAGGCTCAGGAAGAAGATCCCGCCGGCCGCGGCGGCGGCGGTCAGCAGGGACGGCCACAACTGGGTGAAGCCCTCGGTGGCGTTGGTGGCCAGGGCGAAGACGACTTCGAAGACGGCGGCGATGAGCAGGTAGATCCAGGCCATCTCAGGACCCTTCTTTATTTGCATGTACGTGCAAGCGATTGAGCGACAGAGAGAAGCTTGCATGTGCATGTATGCTTTTGTCAATCCCGCGTCCGAGGGACCCGGGTCCTCAGAGAAGGAGGAGGCTTCCATGGCTCCGACGGCACCCAGTCCACGCCCGGCCCCGGCGCCCTCGGCGGTGTCCAGCTCCTGGAACGACGTCCTGCTGCTGCACGCCCGCGTGGAGAACGCCCTGGCCACCGCCCTCCAGCGGCGGCACGGCATCGGCCTGTCGGAGTACCGGGCGCTCGGCCATCTCGCCACCTCGGACGCCGGCGAGCTGCGTATGCAGGAGCTGGCCGACAGGATCGGGCTCAACCAGAGCTCGGTGACCCGGCTGGTGACCCGGCTGAACACGGCGGACCTCACGTACCGGGACCTGTGCCCGGACGACAAGCGCGGGGTCTACACCGTCATCACCGACGCGGGCCGGGCCCGCTACGCCGAGGCGAACGTCACCTACGAGGCGACGCTCAGGACCGCCCTGGAGGAAGCCGCACAGGCCGACCCGCGGCTGGCCGCGGCACTGCCGGCCCTGGGGCTGCTCGACCGGTAACCGGCAATCCCGTTTGTCCCGAATATTGAGGAGTTGAACATGCGTGCTGTGCGGATCACCCGCTTCGGCGGCCCGGACGTCCTGACGGTCGCCGAGGCGCCGCCGCCCCGGGCCCAGGAGGGCGAGGTGCTGGTGAGGGTCGTCGCCTCGGCCCTGAACCCGGTTGACGACAAGACCCGTGAGGGGGCCATCGGAGAGGGCGCCCCGCCGCTGCCGATGACCTTGGGATGGGAGCTGTCCGGCATCGTCGTGGACAGCCGGGACGATGCGTTGCCCGTGGGTGAACGGGTCTTCGGCATGTCCCATCAGCTCGGCACCGGCCGGGGGACGTGGGCCGACCTCGTGGCCATGCCGGTCGGTTCGCTGGCCGTCGCGCCGTCGGCGGTCAGCCTGGTGGAGGCGGCGACGCTGCCGTTGCCGGGGCTCACCGCGCTGCACACGCTCGACTGGCTGGCCGTCCGGGCGGGCGAGCGGCTGCTGGTGGCCGGCGCGGCCGGCGCGGTGGGCGGGCTGGCCGTCCAGCTGGCGCGGGCGCGCGGCGTCCGGGTGGACGCGCTGGTCTCCAGGCCGGCCCAGGCCGAGGTGGCCACGGAGCTGGGGGCCGACCGGGTCACGACCGACCCCCACGCCCTTCCGGCAGGGGCCTACGACGCCGTCTTCGACACCTTCGGCGCCTTCGCCGTCGAGGCCGTGGCCGACGGAGGCCGCTACGCCTCCATCGCCACCCAGGCCGGGCCGGTGCCCGACCTGTCTCATCGATCGATCCGCACCACCGTCAACCAGGTGCGCGAGGACGGCCCCGGCCTCGCCGAGCTGGCCAAGGCCGTCGACGCGGGCCAGGTCAGGAGCCGGGTCGAGGCCCAGTACGGCCTGCAGGACATACGGGCGGCCCACGAGCACTTCCGGCGCGGCCGGCTGAGCGGCAAGATCGCCCTGGTGCTCTGAGGCCGGCGGCGCTCAGATCATGCGTCGCAGCGCGGTCTCCACGGCGTCGATCAGCGGATCGCCCTCTGTCTGCGGATGCCGGGCCAGGCCGAGCTCGACGTCGGGCAGGGCGGGCAGGACGTCCGGGTCGTGACAGGCCATGTCCGGTTCGAGGTTGCCGGGCATGAGCGCGGCGACCCCGAGCCCGGCCCGCAGCGCCGCGAGCACGCCGGCCAGGCTGTTGCTCTCGAACACCGGCCGCCACCGCCGGCCGGTGCGGTCGAGCGTGTCCACCACCGACGTACGCCACGCGCACGTCCCGGTGAACAGCACCACCGGCAGCGGATCGGCGGCCGGGTCGACGCCGTGGCCGACCGCCCACACCAGCGGCCGCCGCACGGTCCAGCGCGGCGGCCCGGGAAGGTCACTCGCCTCGTCGAGCACGAGCTGCACGCGGCCCGCGTGGTAGGCCTCCCGGATCGTGACACCGGAGAGGCTCAGCACCTCCAGCGTCGCACCCGGGTGCAGCCGGGCCAGGTCGGCGAGTGCCTGCGGCAGCTGCGCCGCGGCCAGATCCTCCAGCAGGCCGACGCCGCAGCGGCCGGTGAGCGCGCGCCCGGTCGCGGTGAGCGCCTGCGCGGAGAGCGACAGGATGCGCTCGGCGTAGGGCAGCAGCTCCTCCCCCGCCCGGGTCGGCGAGACGCCGGACGGCGACCGGTGGAGCAGCGGGCGGCCGACCGCGCTCTCCAGCTTGCGCAACTGCTGGCTGAGCGCGGGCTGTGTCTGCCCGAGCGCGGTCGCGGCGCGGCTGATGCTGCCCGCCCGCACAGCCGTGACGAACGACCGCAGCAAGCCCGTCTCCAGGTCTCTGGCCATAAGAATCCATTATGCCGCTTCCAACGAAACAACGTCTTCCTATGGGCTTCGGGATGACCTAGCGTCGCCCGGGTGACCGGATACCGACAGGTTCTCGCCGTGCCGGGGATGGCGGCGCTGCTGGGCGTCTCGCTGCTCGCCCGTGCCGCGATCACCGCCGACGTGACCGCGCTGACCATGTACGTCGTGCTGGGCCTGGACCTGGGCTACGTGGCGGCGGGCGGCGTCGCGGCCGCCCTCACCGCCGGGGTGGCGCTGGGCGGGCCGCTGCTGGGCCGCATGACGGACCGGCGGGGGCTGCGCGCCGTGCTCACGATCACCGTCGCCTCGCAGGCGGTGTTCTGGGCGGGCGTGCCCGTCCTGCCGTACGCGGTGCTGCTGGGCGCCTCCTTCGTGGCGGGGCTGCTGATGGTGCCGGTCCAGGCGGTGACCCGGCAGGCGATCGCCGCGATGACGACGCCGGGGCAGCGGCGGGCCGCGTTCGCGCTGGAGTCGGTGCAGGGCGAGCTGGCGTACATGGTGGGGCCGCCGGTGGTGATCCTCTGCGCGGCGGAGCTGTCCCCGCAGGCCGTGGCGTGGGGGCTCGGGGCGCTGATCGCGGCCGGCGGGATCGGGATCTTCCTGCTCGATCCGCCGCTGCGAGCCGAGGGCGAGGTGGAAACCGGTTCGCCAGGACGTCCGGCGCGCCGCGAGTGGCTGGACCGCCGCATGGTCGCCATGCTGGCGATGGGGTTCGGCGTCACGACGCTGCTCAGCGGCGTCGACCTCGCCATCGTGGCCACGCTCAAGGAGGCGGGCCAGGTGTCCTGGGCAGCCGCGGTCGTGGCCGTCTTCGGCGTGACCTCCGTCGCCGGCGGGCTGGTCTACGGCACGCTGCGCCGTCCGATGCCGACGTGGCTGCTGCTCGGCCTGCTCGGGCTGCTGACGATCCCCGCCGGGCTGGCCCACGACTGGCGCTGGTTGTGCCTGGCCGTCGTCGGCGCCGGGCTGCTCACCGCGCCGACCCTGTCCACGGTGGCCGACGCGGTGAGCCGGCTGGCGCCGGCCGGCGTACGGGGCGAGGCCACGGGCCTGCAGGCGTCGGCGACGAGCGCGGGCTTCGCGCTCGGCTCGCCGATCGCCGGGCTGGCGATCGACGCCGCGCTGCCGGGTGGCGGCTTCGCGGCCGCCGGGCTGGCCGGCCTCGCCGCGGCCCTCGTCGGACACCTGCTGTCCCGCGCCCGGCGGGCGGACGCCCGCCCGCCGGGCCGACAGCTTCGACCTACATCAGAAGAAAGGAAAAGTCCTGTTTCGTCCTCCGATTCGGCGGGATGTCGATCTTGATGCGGCGGGCGACCTCGTCCCGGCCGACGCCCAGCCCGAGGCCGATCAGCCGGTCGGGACGCAGCGGGACGGGATCGTCGAAGGCGACCGTGATCCGGACGGGCCACGGACTCTCCGGAACGGGCGGCGCGTCGAGTTCCCAGCACCCGTCCCAGTCGAACGCGTACCGGTTCCGGCGCGCGGTCGACGGGTCGAGCAGGGCCCGCGCGACGAGGGACGGCGAGTCGCCCGCGTACCCGGCCAGCAGACCGGGGTCCAGTGAGCGGACCGGAACCCGGTCGTGGACGGTGAGCTTGCCGGTCCGGTCACAGCCCACGCAGTTGACCAGGAGCCAGACGTCGAGCAGCTTGCCGTTGGCGTTGACGCGGAACCGGCCGTCACCGACGGCGGCGCGGTCGGACGGGCAGGCCACGCAGCGCAGGACGAGCATGGGCAGGCGGGTGCGCCGCACCACCCAGGGCAGCACGATATGAGGATGTGAAGACATGATCTCTCTGAAGACCTGACGAAGAGCACGGAGAACAGAGCCGACGGCGTCCGTCGGCGACCGATGCGCAGGAAGGTGTCAGGTCTAAAGAGCAGGCGGCGTCATGCGCGCGAAGTCCTCACGAAGGGGTGGTCAGGGGGGCGGCGCTCAGCTCAGGCGGGCGCGCAGCAGGCAGAACTCGTTGCCCTCGGGATCGGCCAGGACGTGCCACTGCTCCTCGCCGGTCTGGCCGACGTCGGCCGGGCGCGCCCCGATCTTGAGCAGGCGGTCGAGCTCGGCGGCCTGGTCGCGGTCGGTGGCGTTGACGTCGAAGTGCAGCCGCAGCGGGCCCGTCTTGGGCTCGGCGGTGGGGTCGAAGACCAGAGTGGGCTGCAACCCGCCGAACCCTTCCCGCGGGCCGATCTCCACCGAGCCGTCGTCCGGGGTGTCGAGCACGACGAAGTCGAGCACCTCGCACCAGAAGGCGGCCAGGCCGTGGGCGTCTTGGCAGGGGACGATCAGTTCGGAGATGCGGCAAGCCATGATCGGCACCCTACCGGTCGCCGGTTGCCCCCTTCCAATGCTTAACGGCCCCTCGGCGACGTGCGGCCCCGGCATCCGCGGCGATCACTTTGCAGTGGCTTGATCGCCATTGTTCTCTCTCCGGGTACGTGAGCTGATACACCCTGTAAGGGAGGGGGCGGGCGATGACCGTGAGAATGGCATGGGTCTGCGCGCTGCTGGCCGTGATCGCCGCGGTGATCCCGCCGGCGCTGAGCGTGAAGCGCGCCAAGGAGCCGTCCGCCGCCCGCGCAGACCTGTCCGCCGTCCCGTTCGGGGTGTTCCTCGCCTCCGACTGGCGCGGGCCGTACCTGCTGGGCGCGTTCGAGTGGTGGCTGGGGGCGGAGGTCCGGGTGGGGCGGACGTACGTGCCGGGCGAGGCGTGGAACGCCCTGGGCGGGCCGGACTTCGTCCTGCAGCCGTGGATGCGGTGGCGGGCGGCCAAGCCGGGGCGCATGCTCGTGCTCAACGTGCCGATGGTCATGCCGAACGAGGGCGACCTGCCGGACGAGGCGGTGTCGGTGCTGCTGAACGCCGGCGCGGACGGCGCGTTCGACCCGTACTTCGACCGGCTGGCCCGGACGCTGGTGGCCGGGCGCGCGTCGGACACGGTGATCGTCCCGGGCTGGGAGATGAACGGCCTGACCTACTCCAGCCGCTGCTCGGCCGATCCGCAGGCGTGGCAGGCGTACTGGAGGCGGATCGTCACCGTGATGCGGGCGGTGCCGGGGCAGCGTTTCCGCTTCGACTTCAGCCCCAACCGAGGCCCTGACGCGATCGGCTGGACCGAGTGCTACCCCGGTGACGACGTGGTCGACATCATCGGCATGGACAGCTACGACCAGGGCCCCGGCCACCGGTTCGCCGACTACGTCGACCAGCCGTACGGGCTGGCGGCGCAGGCCGACTTCGCCGCCTCGCACCGCAAGCCGATCTCCTTCCCCGAGTGGGGGCTGTTCCGGTACGGGGACCGGCCGGAGTTCGTGCGCGACATGCTCGACTGGATCGCCCGGCACGACGTGGCCTACCACTCGATCGTGGACTACTGCCCGCACGGCGTCTGGCAGTGCCCGGCCAACCCGCGGTCGTCGCGGGTCTTCCGGCAGCTCATGCGCGACCCCGGCTACCGGCGCGGTCCGTCGGCGCCGCCGACCTCCCCGCCCGCCACGTCCCCCGCCCCCTCCTCTGAGCCGAGCGGGAGCGGGTCGCCGGAGTCTCAGCCCCGCCCGGCCGTCACCTCCCCGCCCACGGAGCCACCGGCCGCGGGCTGACCCGGCCGGGCCAGGCGCAGCGTGTGCGCCGCCAGCCGGTCGAGGGTGACGCCGAGGTCGAACTCGGCCGCCCGCGGCGGCGCCGCCCGTTCCTCCGCGCGCCGCACGGCCGGGTCGGTCAGCCGGGCCATGATCGCTGCGGCCAGCGCCGGCGCGTCCTGCGGCTCGACGAGCGCTCCGGTGGCCGGGGTGACCACCTCCGTGAGGCCGGGGACGGCGGCCGCCACCACGGACCGCCCGCTGGCCATGGCCTCCAGCACGGTCAGCGGCAGCCCTTCCCAGCGGGAGGGCAGCACGACCAGGTCGGCGGCGGCGTACCAGGGCCGTGGATCGGCGCTCGCCCCCGGCATGAGGACGCCGGGCGGCGCGTCGCGGCGCAGGCGGGCGAAGTCGTCCCCGTCGCCGACGAGTGCCAGGCAGGCGTCCGGCACCCGGGCCGCGACCTGCCGCCAGGACTCCACCAGCAGGTCCTGGCCCTTCTGCCGGGTGATCCGGCCGACGCAGACGACCAGCGGCCCGTCCGGGGACAGGCCGAGGCCCCGGCGGGCGGCGACGCGCTCGTCCGGCGAGGTGGGACGGAAGCGGGCCAGGTCGACGCCGTTGCGGACGACGGCCAGCGGGCCGCGCACGCCCGCGTCCCCGGCCTGCCGGTGCTCCCCTTGGCCGACGCAGAGCACCAGCCGCGTCCACCGGGTGGCGGCACGCTCCCAGGAGGCGGCCGCGGCGGCGAGCGTGCCCCGGCCGGCCAGCCAGGACCAGCCGTGCGGCTGGAACAGCGTCGGCACGCGGCCACGCAACACCGCCCGGCCGACCAGCCCGGCCTTGGAGGAGTGCAGATGCACCACGTCGGGACGGAACCGGCGCACGATGCGGCCGAGGACCGCGGCGGCGAGCAGATCGGCCGGATGCGGCGCCCGTACGGCGGGCCAGGGCAGATGCGGCAGCCCGAGCGCGGCCAGCCGCTCGCCGAGCGGTCCACGCGGCGGCGCGGCGACGGCGACCGTCCAGCCACGCCGGCGCTGGTCGGCGCAGGCGCTCTCGACGTAGGCCGCGACGCCGCCCTCCGTCGGCTGGGTGACGTGCAGCACGCGCGGGGCGTGCGGGGTGCAGGTCGTCATCGCGGCCTGCGCAGGGCCCGGTCGAGCGCCGCCCAACGGCCGCGGAGCGCCCGGCCGCCGACCCGGGCGCGGGCGGCGAGGGCGTAGAGCGTCGCGGCCGGCGTCCTGGCCAGCAGGAGCCGGTTGCTGACCGCCTGCCGGCCGCCCCACTTGGTCTTGTGGGACTCGGCTCCGCGCAGCAGCGACATCGTCGGCCGGCCCAGCCGGTGGGCGAGCCCGAGATCGGTGCGCAGCAGCATGGTCACGACGTCGACCTGGGACCGCAGGTCGGGATGGGTGCCGTAGAGGTAGCCGCCGACGAAGTCCTTGCCCACGACCAGCAGGTCCACCGCGACGACCCGGCCGTCCAGGTGGTATTCGGTCAGCCGGGCCTGGCGGTCGGCCAGCAGCCGCCGGGTGGCGCGGGCCAGGTGGGCGTGGAAGCGCGGTTTGGTGTGCTCGACGTTGACTCCGCGGCCCTGCCATTGGAGGGCGTGCAGGTCGAGCAGGCGCGTGACGGCGTGCTCCGCCTCCTCGGCCGGCACGTCCCGGACCTGGATCGGGGCCTCGTCCACGCGTCTGAGCTCGCGGCGCAGCTTGGTCCCGTGCCTGCCGGGCAGCCCGGCGAGCAGCTCGTGAAGGGGGAGGCCGGGCAGTTCGACGCAGGTCGAGGCGGGCAGCCGCCAGGAGCGTCCCGGCCAGGCCGCCGCGAGCCGTTCGGCGTCGGCCCCCTGGCGCACCTCCGGCAGGTCGAGCACGTCCCATCCGGGCAGCTCGGTCAGGGCCCGGCCGAGCGCCGCCGGCAGGTCGGGGTCCCCGTCCTCGATCAGCACGTCCGTGTAGTCGGACTGGTCGCCGCCGAGCGGCCGCAGGACGCGCAGCCCCGCGCGGCGGACGGTCATGACGGGGGCCGCGGCGACCAGCCGTCCCCGCCGGCGCAGCAGGACCACGTTCAGGCACGCGCCGTCGCCGTAGGTCTCCCACCAGGACGACAGCCAGGCGTGCGACTGGAACGGCGTCCCGGCCGGGGAGCGGTCGTGCAGGTCGGCCCACTCCCCCGCCAGGGTGCGCAGGCGTTCTGCGCCGGTCACGACCTCGGTGACCAGGTCCGAGGCCTGGCGGATCGCGGTGGTCATGCCGACGCCGTCTCGGCCGGCCGGCGCGCGGGCGGGACCTCCCGGTCGTCCTGCCGGTCGTCCCACCGTCGCCCGGCGGGGGCCGCCAGCCAGATCAGGGCGGCCAGCAGCAGGCCGCCGGCCGTGCTGACGGCGGTGGCGAGCAGGGGCCGGGGCGAGCTGGGCGTGGCGGGCGGCGCGGCGGGGGCGAAGCTGGACAGCCGGACGCCGGTGTCGGCGCTGTGCCGGTTGGCGTAGGCGGTGAGCGCGGCCGTCGCGCTGTTGGCCCGCCGGGCGGCCTCCTCAGGGGTGCCGGCGAGGGCGGCCAGCCGGATCAGCGGCGCGTCGGGCGAGGCCGACGCCTGCAGGGTGGTCCGCAGCAGCTCGCCGTCGGCCAGGTAGGCGTCGCCGTTCCCGGCGAGCAGGCCGGGATGGACGGCCACCCTGGCGTAGGCCTGCGCGAAGTCGGCTTCCTGGATGGGGACGTCCTGCCGTACCGAGCTGACGACCGCATAGGCGTCGGCGGTGTAGACGGGCTCCTGGGTCAGCGAGTACGCCAGCCCCGCCCCCATGCCGATCAGCGGGAGCGCGAGCAGGGACCAGGTGCGGAGCGCGCCGGCGGCGCGCTGGACCGGGTGAGTCATGACAGCCTTTCCTGGTGGCGCCTGATGAGCAGGCGGTCGTAGAGGTCGTGCAGGCGCCGGGCTTGCCGGCGCACGTCGTAGCGGTCGAGGGCCGGGGGCGGCGGCAGGCGGGTGCGGGGCCCGGCGAGGGATGCGGCGAGGAGCGCGGCCAGCTCGGCGGCCAGCCGGTGGGGCGGCACCCGGCGGGCGCCGGGCACCGTCCCGGGGGGCAGGTCGTCGATCGCCGGGCACGCGCCGTACAGCACGGGCAGCCCGGCGGCGAGCGCCTCGACGACGGCCAGGCCGAACGTCTCCTCCTGCGAGGGGGCGGCCAGCACGTCCATGGCCGACAGCAGGGCGGGCACGTGCACGCTCTCCCCGGCGAGGACGACGCGCCGCCCGACGCCGAGCCGCTCGGCCAGCGAGCGCAGCCGGGGTTGTTCCGGGCCGTCGCCGACGAGCAGCAGCACCGCGCCGTCCAGCCGCGGCAGCGCCTCGACGAGCAGGTGGAAGTTCTTGCCCGCCACCAGGCGGCCGACCCCGCCGACGACGAACGACTCCGGCGGGATGCCCAGGCTGAGCCGGGCCTGGGCGGCGGCCCGCGGATCGTGGCGGAAGGCGGCCAGGTCCACGCCGTTGGGGATGGTGACGACGCGCGAGGGCGGCAGGCCCCAGCCGTGCAGCCGGTCGGCCACGGTGGGCGAGACGGCGACGACGGCGTGCGTCAGCCGGGCGGTCGCCCGGTACAGCGCGCGGACGGGCGCCGTGACCGGCCGTCCCTCGATGTGCCTGGCCCCCGCCGAGTGCTCGGTGGTGACGACGACCGGCACGGCGGCCAGCCGGGCGGCGAGTGGCGCGTAGACGCAGGCGCGGTACAGGTGCGCGTGCACGACCTGGTAGCGGCCGGCGCGCATGAGGCCGGTGAGCCGGGGCAGCGCCCGCAGGTCCCGGTTGCCGCCCATGCCGACGGCGTGTACGGGCGTCCCGGCGGCGCGGATGGCGTCGGCCAGGGCACCGGGCCGGGTCAGGACGGCGACCTCGCCGGCGCAGTCCATGTGCGGCAGGAGCGTGCGCAGCTGCTGCTCGGCCCCGCCGGCGGCCAGCCCGGTGATGACGTGCAGGACCTTCATCGGGGTCGCCCCCAGCGCAGCCGGTGGCAGGCGGTCTTGGCGAGCAGCCGGGCGGCGGTGTCGCGGTCGCCGACGTAGCGGCGGGGCAGGGCGTGCCTCCCGGCGAGCCGGCCGGGGCGCACGGCGCAGGCGTGCTCGTAGCCGGCCTGCCGTACGGCGGCGACCTCGCGGGCGGTCAGCTCGCCGTAGGGGTAGGCGAAGCCGGTGACGGGGGCGCCGAGCACGTCCTGGAGCATGAGTCTGCTCGTGGTCAGCTCGTCGGCGAGCTCGTCGGGGGCGGCGGCCGGCAGGTGAAGGTGGCTGCGGGTGTGGGAGCCGACCTCCATGCCGGCGGCGGCCACCCGGCGCAGCGTGCCGGCGTCCATCAGAGGGCGGGGAGCGACGTCGCGGTCCCAGGCGTTGTGGCCGCCGATCCGGCCGGCGACGACGTACACGGTCGCGGTGAAGCCGTATCCGGCCAGCACCGGGACGACGTCGGTGGCGAAGTCGGCGTAGCCGTCGTCGAAGGTGAGCCCGACGAGCCCGCGCCGGTCGCCGGGATGGTTCAGCAGTTCGCGCACCGACACGCCGCGCAGCCCGCGCCGGGCGAGCCAGCGTATGTGCGCGGCGAAGCGCTCGGGGGTGACGACGATGTCGAAGGGGTCCTCGCCGCGTTCGGCGACGGAGTGGTACATCCAGATGAGCGGCAGCGCGCCGATGCGCGTGCTCATACGCGCTCTCCTTCCCTGACGGTCGTGACGGCCCTCCGGAGCGGCGACAGGCCGAGGCGTTGGAGACCGGCCAGCAGGAGCGCGGCGGTCACGGTGATCCCGGCGGCGTTGGCCAGGGCGATGCCGCCCTGCGCCATGCCGGGGACGAGCGCCGCGGCCAGCACCGCGGTCAGGGCCAGGCCGGCGGCCATCGCCAGGGCCGGGTACCACAACCCGCGCCACCCTCCGGCGCAGAAGTAGGCCCGGCAGACCACGCCCACGACGGTGTGGCCCAGCAGGCCGATCGTGTAGAGCCGCAGGACGTGCTCGGTGGCGGTGGCGGCGGCGTCGTCGAAGGCGCCGCGGTGCAGCAGCACGTCCACGATCGCGGGCGCGAAGGCGGCCAGCAGCGCGGCGGCGGTGACCGTGACGGCCGCCGCCGTCGTCAGGTCGCGGGCCAGCAGCCGCCAGGCCCGGCGGGTGTCGCCCGCGGCGATGCTGCGGGCCAGGTGCGGATAGGTGACGGTGGCCAGCATCAGCGAGACCACCATCGGCACCTGGGCGATCTTCTGGGCGTAGTTGAGATGGGAGATCGCGCCCGCGGGCAGGTCGGCGGCGAGCACGCGTTCGACCAGCACCTGGCCCTGCCGCAGCAGCGTGAAGGCGATGATGGGCAGCAGCGCGGCGACCGGCAGCACCAGGCGCCGGGGCAGCCGCCGGGGCAGGCCGACCCGCCGCAGGTACGCCGGCGCCTGCATGGCCACCATGAGGACGGCGCCGGCGGCGACGCCCCACGCGGCGGCCCGCACGCCGAGGGAGTCGTGCCAGATCGTCAGGCAGCCGACGAGGGCCACGTTGTAGGCGAGACCGGTGGCCGCGGGCGGGCCGAAGACGTGGCGGGCCCGCAGGGCCGCGCTGGCGTACCCGGCCAGCGCGAACGGCAGGATGCAGCCGCAGCAGATCCGCCAGCACTGGACGGCCAGCCCGGCCTGGGGCAGACCGGGGGCCAGCGCCGTCACCAGCCAGGGCGCGCCGGCCGCGGCGCAGACGGCGACGGCGGCGAGCGCGGCGGCCAGGGCGGGCAACGTCCGCTCCACCAGCGCCGCCCGCTGCCGCGCCCCGGACGCCGTGCTGAACAGCGGGACCAGCCACAGGGCCATCGCCCCTTCGATGAGCAGCGGCGCCGCGGTCTCGGGCACGGTCCAGGCGACCAGGAAGGCGTCGGTGTCGGCGTTGGCGCCGAACAGCGCGGCCATCAGCAGGTCGCGCACGTAGCCGAGCGCCGAGCCGGCGCCGACGAGCATCGTGGTGAGGGCCGCGGCGCGCAGGTCGGCCGCGCCCCGGCTCAGCACGCGGGCCGCCGCGACGGGAGCGCGGCGGTGCCGGTCCATCCCGTCGCCAGGCCCAGCATGACCGACATGACCAGGCTCGTCGCGCCGCCGATGTCGGCGTAGGCGAAGTCCACCGCCAGCCACGTCACGAAGCCAGCGGCGGCCAGCCCGGCCGGGCCCGAGCGGCCGGGCCGGGTGAGGGTGCGCACGAGCGCACCGCCCACGAGCAGCGCGAACGCCGCCAGGCCGAGGAGCCCCTGCTCGCTGAGCACCAGCAGGTACATGTTGTGCGGGGACAGCAGCGGCTGGCGGCGGTATCCGCCGGCCGGGTCCTCGACGTCGCTGCCCGAGGACAGGGCCAGCGGCGCGTAGGTGTCCCGCCAGGCGGCGAACCCCTTGGGGCCGACGCCGGTGACCGGGTGGTCCTGCCACATGCCGGCCGCCGCCTGCCAGAGCTGGTACCGGTCGGCCACCGACCGGTCGGGCTGGTCCACCGAGGAGGAGATGGAGGTGACGCGCTCGGCGATGACCCCGCCGCCTGGCCCGACCAGGAGTGTCAGGAGCACGGCGGCGGCCGCGACCGCCACGGCGGCCCGCGCGGCCACCCGGGCGCCGCGCAGTACGAGCATCACCGCGACGGCGCAGGCCACCGCGAGCCAGGTGCCGCGGCTGAGCGACAGGACGAGCGGCGGGCACAGCGCCGCCGCCGCGACCAGGGCGGCGGCGCGCCGGGCCGGGCCGCCGGTGAGCGCGACCGCGAGGGCGATGATCAGCCCGAAGCTGACCACGCTCGCCAGCGCCATGACCTCGCCGGCGCCGAACGTGCCGACCGCGCGGATCGGCAGCCCCGCGTAGGAGGCGCCGCTGCCCGTGAGCGCCTGCCAGCAGCCGAGCCCGGCCTGGACGACCGACACGGCGGCGACGGCTCCGCCCACCAGCAGCAGGTCGGACCGCTGCCGCACCGCCACCGTCACGGCGACGGGGACCAGGACGAACACCTGGAGGAACCGGGCCAGGCCGGGCAGCGCCAGCATGATGTCGGGCGCCGCGAGCGCGGCCGCCGTCGCCGCGAGCGCCGCGGGCGCGGCGAGCAGGGCCCACCGGCCGGGACGCGCGCCGCCACGCGCCAGGCTCACCGCGACGGACACCAGCAACGCCAGCGACATCAGGTCGGCGACCCGCGGCTGGACGACGTCGGCGGCGTGCGGTCCGGCGGGCACGCACACCGCGATCACGGTCAGCGCGGCCCACAGGCTGGGACGGGCCGGCTGGCGGCACAGGGACGGCAGGAACGCCCTGATCACGATCGTCCCGGCCACAGCAGGCAACCGACCGTCCGGATCATGATCTTGATGTCGCGGCGCAGGGACCAGGTGTCGATGTAGTGGTTGTCCAGCCGCGCCCGGTCCTCGATCGAGGTGTCGCCCCGCAGGCCGTGGGTCTGGGCCCAGCCGGTGAGGCCGACGGGCAACCGGTGGCGGCGCCCGTAATGGTGGTCGCCGCGCGAGAACAGCTCCACGAAGTGCGGCCGCTCGGGCCGGGGGCCGACCAGGCTCATGTCGCCGCGCAGCACGTTCCACAGCTGCGGCAACTCGTCCACGGAGCAGGAGCGCAGCAGCCGGGCCACGCGGGTCAGGCGGGGGTCGTCGTCGATGCTCCAGCGGGTGTCGGACTCGCCGGCGCGCAAAGGGGCGAACGTGCGGAGCTTGATGATCTCGATGGGCGTCCCGGCCACCCCCACCCGGACCTGGCGGAACAGCACCCCGGGTCCTCCTTGCCCGCGCAGCAGCAGCATGCAGGCGGCCAGCACCGGAGCGCTGACGACCAGCCCGGCCGCCGCCAGCACGACGTCCAGGGCGCGCTTGAGCGGCCAGGACGCGCGCCGCTGCGGCAGCGGCCGCATGCGCAGCACCGGGAACCCCCGGACGTGCTCGCCGGCGGGCACGAAGTCGACCAGCACGCCGCCGGGTTGCGGCGCCAGGTACACCGGGTACCCCGCCAGCCGGGCCTGTTGCGCGAGCCGGTGGGTCTGCTCCTCGCCGCCCGGCGGCGGGGCCAGGACCACCACGCGGGCCAGGTGCCGGCGGGCCATGGTGAGCAGGGTCTCCGGATCGTCCACGATCGGCGCGTACGGGGCCTGGCCCAGCACGTCGCAGGCGCCGCCGACGGGCAGCAGGCCGTACTCGGTGTGCCGTACCAGGGTCAGCGCGAGGTTCCTGGCGTGCGCGCCGGACCCCACGACCAGCGTGGGCACCAGTGCGCCGCGGCGGCGGGCCTGGCGCAGCACCGCGCAGACCAGCCCCCGCCCCACCAGCGTCAGCCCGAGGTAGACGGCGACGATCCGGGCCGACTCGCCCGTCCAGGCGGCCAGCGTCGTCTGATGGTCGAGGGCGGCGACGGTCAGCGCGCCGGCGATGGCGGTGGCGCATCCGCCGCGCCACATCCACCCGTCCATCACGGACGGCGACAGCCGGATCCGGTACGTGCCGCCCGCCAGGTTCAGCAGGACGAGCAGCGCCGCCGCCAGGCAGGCGAGCAGCGCGCCGTATCCGGCGTCGAGCACGGGCGCGGCCAGCGCGGCGGCGTCGACGCTCGCGTCGGCGAGGGAGCAGATGGTCCAGCATGTCACCGGACGCCGCCGGCCGGGGGCGTGGCGGGGGGCGCCTCGCTGCGACAGCAGCATGCCCTTGGACGGGGAGTGCGGGAAGGGTTCCTCTTCCCGAAGGGGTGTGACCATATCTGCTCCACTGCGGAAAACAACGGCGATCATTTCAGAGCGTGATATCCACGAACAGGGGGTGGATATGGCTGTCTTACTTATCGCGAAAATTCGCTCATCTTTGGCCTCCATTCCGATAATCGCCCCGATTCGCGGGCAGCGACCAACTTACTTGGAGTGTTCACGGGTACGACCGTGTGGACGGGATGGCGTCCCACAAAGATTGCGAATTTTCGGGTGTCGCGAAGCCCCGCTATTTGTCCCGGTTCGCCGCTCAGATAGTGATGAAGATCTTTGCCCGGCCATGGCGGCGGTATGACGCCGCAGGCCAGCTCAGAGGGTCAGCGGGGGGCCGGTGGCCGCTGATCGGCACCGGCGGCTGAGCCGAGAACTGAGGGTGTAGCCCGAATCGGCATTATCGCCACATTCGGGGAACCGGGCGATGGAGACATTCTGTCCGTATATTTCAGGACGTTTTTCCCCGCCGGTACGGCTGACGTCGCCCGAACAGCCGTCCGAGCTGGTGGTCGACGATCGCCTCGGCGTCCGCGGCGGTGTAGTGGCCGATGAGGACGGGGTTCACCAGGCCCTGGGCGAGGGCGAACAACATGTCGGCCTCCTTGGCCGCGTCGACGTCGGCGGCCACCTGCCCGGCCGCCTGGGCCGCCCTGAGCTGACCGGCGTAGAAGTCGAGGACGATCGGCAGGCCCGCGCGCAGCAGCGCGGCCAGCGGCTCGCTCACCACGGAACGGGCGAGGAAGGCCAGCCCGACGCGCGCCTCGAAGCGGCGCTCCTCGTCCAGGGGCAGGAGTTCCAGGAGCGCCACGCGCAGCAGGCCGAAGGGGGTGCCGTCGTGCGCGGCGGCGGCGACGCGGGCGGTGATCCGGGTGTTGAGGTGCTGCAGGGCCAGCGTGAGCATCTCGTCCTTGGTGGCGAAGTAGTGCTGCACCGCGCCCATGGACATGCCCGCCTCGGCCGCGACCTCGCGCAGGCTGACGCTGTGCATGCCCTTGGCGTCGATGACGCGGTGCACGGCGTCGGCGATGTGCCGCCGGCGGGTCTCGTGGTCGACGATCTTCGGCATCGGTTCCCAGGTTTTTGTCATGCGGTCGCATTGTGAAACGCGTTGCCCGCCGTTTACCATGCGAGTGCATGATAAACGGCGGGCGAGGAGGGCGTCATGCGCGTACTGATCGTCGGCGTGGGCACGCGGGGCGACGTGGCCCCGTACACGGGGCTGGGCGTGCGGCTGCGGGACGCCGGGCACGAGGTGGCGATCGCCTGCCACCAGCCGCACGCCGCCCTGGTGACCGGCGCGGGCCTGGAACATCGCGACATCCCGGGCGACCCGCTGCCCCTGCTGCCCGCAGGCAAGGGCGGCGCGCGGGTCTCCCTGTCCGCGAAGCTCGCCATGTTCGCCGAGTACGCCGGGCAGATCTCCGACGGCATCGTGCGGGCCGCGGCGGCGGGTGCCGACGTCCTGCTGCTGAACGTGGCCGCCTCCGCCGGGGAGCACGTGGCCGAGGCGATGGGCGTGCCGAGCATGGGCGTGCACCTGCAGCCGGTGGCGCCGACGGGGGACTTCCCGCCGGTCATGAGCGTCCTGCGCCGCTCGCTCGGCCGGTGGGGCAACCGGACGGCGGCCCGGCTGGCCTTCGCCGTGCCCTCGCCCGCGAACGCCGGGTCGGCCAAGGAGTTGCGGGCCCGGCTCGGGCTGCCGCCGATCAGCTCGCGGGAGGCGTACCGGCGGCGGGAGGCCGCGCACTGGCCGGTTCTGCACGGGTTCAGCCCGGCGGTGCTGCCCCGGCCGGCCGACTGGCGGGACGGGCTGGAGGTGACGGGCTACTGGTGGCCGGTGCGTCCGGCCGATTGGCGGCCCGACCCCCGGCTGAGCGACTTCCTCGCCGCGGGCCCGGCACCGGTGTTCGTCGGCCTCGGCAGCCAGGCGGGCCCGCGCGCCGAGCACTACACCGACCTGGCCCTTCGCGCCCTGCGCCGGGCCGGACTGCGCGGCGTGCTGCAGACGGGCGTGCCCGGTGAGCTGGATGACGACGTGCTCGGCGTCGGGGAAGTGCCGCACGAGTGGCTGTTCCCGCGCATGGCCGCCGTCGCCCACCACTGCGGCAGCGGGACCACGGGGGCCGGGCTGCGCGCGGGCGTGCCCGCCGTCGGCCTGCCCGCGCTGAACGACCAGCCGTTGTGGGCGTCCCGGCTCGCCGCGCTCGGGGTGGGCCCGGCCGCCGTCCCGTTCCGCCGGTTGACCCCGGAACGGCTCGCGGACGCGCTGGGTGCCGCCGTGAACGAGCCCTCGTACCGGCGGCGGGCCGTGGAGCTGTCGGAGCGGATCGGGGCCGAGGACGGGAGCGCGGCCGTGGTGGCGGCCGTGGGCAGACTGGCGTGACCGCCCGCTCCCCCGGGCCGCCGTCCAGGGGCACGTGGGCCGGCATGACCATGCGCTGAGCTCACCTTTAAGGCAACTGAAAGATCACTTTCTAACGTTGCCCGCATGAGATTCAGCCCGTTCCTGGCGGCCATCGCCGCCGCCATGCTCCTCGCCCCCTCACCCGCCATGGCCACGGCCAAGGCCGCGGCCCCTGCCGCCGCCGAGGAGTCCGACCGCGAGATCGTCCTGGCTCAACTCGACTACACGACCGGGCTGTCGGTGACGTTCACCGACAGCGTCCCGTCCGACGAGGTCGGGATGGTCCAGACCGGCCCGATCGGACGCGCCCCCCTCATCGTCCTTGACGACGAGGACACCCTCCTGGAGACCTATCTGGAGGTCACCCCGCCCGACGTCGCGGTCCCCCGGCGTCTCGTCGAGGACCACGGCGCCGACCTGCCCGCCGAGCTGCAGCGACGCAGGATCACCAGCGAGCCGGTCACGGCGGGTGGCCTGACCGCCCCGGCGAGCGCGGTCCGCTCCGGCGCGGCGACCTGCACCTGGTCGATCTTCGGTTGGACGGGCTGGCACGACGACGGCATGCCCGGCCTGCCGTTCAAGTCGTACAGCACGTTCGACTTCGGCGGCTTCAAGCAGAAGATCGCCGAGAGCTACATCGCCAACTGCACCCCGCCGAGCTCGACGAGCAACCTCTGGGCCCGGCACCGGGTCTACTACAGGAACGCCCTCGGCAACTTCGTGAAGCACTTCGAGGGCATCGTGCCGCCGGGACACCACCAGGCCGTGGTGAAGAAGGGCGTGATCAAGCGCCACCGCGCCGTCTCCTACGACGACAACTGGAACGCCGACCCGGCCTGCTTCGACTGCATCTACGCCCGTGAGGGCCGTTTCCGCAGCTAGAAGCTCCACGGCCGCTTCTCGCGCAACGCGGCCGTCAGGGACACCCGCAGCCCCAGCAGCGCCAGATCCAGGCCGGTCGGCCGGCCCGC